>NZ_JBVIXO010000006.1:0-511959 GCF_055593565.1 Streptomyces sp. NPDC040718
CTTCGGGCCGGTGTCCTGCGCTTCGCTCCGGACGGTTCGGGTCTCCGCTTCGCTCCGTCCCGAACGGCCCGCTGTGCGGGCCTGGGTGACCCCGTTTCACGGGGTCCGGGCCTTCGGCCCGTTGGGCGTCCGCTTCGCTCCCGCCCTTTTCAGTCCTTCCGGCTTCGCCTCCAGGACCGCAGCCCGCTTCGCGGGCGGCTGACAGCAGCCGAGGTGATCCGGTCTATCAGGCGGTGGGCGATGTCGTGACCGTAGTGGTCGGCCAGGTCGACCGCGCTCATGCGCCCCGGAGGTTGCGGTCTCGGATCGGCCCCGTAGGCCAGCAGGATCACGGTGAGCCGACTGTCGATCGGAGTCCCCGACTGGAGTGCCGAGTCCCCCTCCAGGTCGATGGCATGCTCCAGCAGAGTCATCCCGCGGCACACCTCGTTGACGTCTGCGCCTTCGTTGAGGAGGCGGGTCAGCTCGACGTAGTCGCTGGACTCGACGGCCTGGTGGGCGGGCGTCCAGGGATTCTCGATCATCCGATTCCCTTCATCGGTCGTCAGTCGTGTGCTGACCCTAGCATGATGCAGCATGTACCATTGGAGAAATACCACCACACCTTCCAGATGCATCGAGTGAGGTTTTGGATGCCTGTCTACGCATACAATCCGAGGGAATTAGCACAAATTTCTGTGCTCAGGGAAGCTCTTGGCATAGATCTGCGCCAGGTGAAGGAACGGTTGCGGGCGGCACTCGAGCATGAGGAACTCGCCCTCGCCGCACCCCAGGAGGCAGGCAGGCTGACCGCGCTGGACATCGCCTCGTGGCGGCACATCGAATGGGCCCGCATCGCACGCGTCATGGCTGAGCAGCAAATGGCCGTCTACGCCGCAGATGAGGATCCCCGAGTAGTCCGCCGGGAAGAGCAACGAGCGCAGCGCATGGCCGAAGAAGCCACCTGGGATGAACGGGCTGGCGGCATCCTGCCCGTCGAGGTGCGGCGGCACCGCATCTACCGGATCACGGCCCGGCCTGCTGCGGCGGGAGAGCCTCCCCTGATCCGTCACATCTTCGCCGCCTCCGCCGGCGCGGCCGTCGAACACGCCCAGGCAATGTTCCGCCGGCCCTGCGGCGTCTACCAAGACGGCGAATACCGGATCACCTACGTCGTGCAGGTCCTTCCCGAATCGGGTGATTTCTTTTGATCCAGCTCCGAGAACATCAAGTGGATCAAAAAGCGAGATTCCGCGAGTGGGTGGGATTTCCTGCAAGATCCTCCATTCCACCGGAGGGGGCCCGCAGCACGATCGTGTCCGCGACGGGATCGGGCAAGACGATCACGGCCGCCGCGTGCGCGCTGGAGTCGTTCGCGGACGGCCGGATCCTCGTCACCATCCCCACCCTGGACCTGCTCGCCCAGACCGCCCAGGCGTGGCGTCTGGTCGGCCACCGGGGTCCGATGGTCGCGGTGTGTTCGCTGGAGAACGACCCGGTGCTGAACGAGCTGGGCGTCCGCACCACCACCAACCCGATCCAGCTCGCCCTGTGGGCCGGGCACGGGCCCGTAGTCATGCTCGCCACATACGCCTCCCTCGTGGACCGCGAGGACGCCGATGCACCCAAGGGCCAACAGAAGATTCGCGGGCCCCTGGAGGCCGCCCTCGCGGGCGGAGAGCGGCTCTACGGCCAGCAGATGGCAGGCTTCGACCTCGCCATCGTCGACGAAGCCCACGGAACCGCCGGCGACCTCGGACGACCCTGGGCCGCCATCCACGACAACACCCGCATCCCCGCCGCCTACCGGCTCTACCTCACCGCCACCCCCCGCATCCTCGCCGCGGCCCGACCCCAGAAAGGCGCGGAAAGCCAGGAGGCCGAGCTCGCGAGCATGGCCGACGACCCCGACGGCACCTGCGGGGCGTGGATCGCCGAGCTCGGCCTGAGTGAGGCGATCGAGCGGGGCATCCTCGCCGGGTTCGAAATCGACGTCCTCGAGATCCGCGACCCCGAACCCGTCATCGGCATCCTCTCAGGGGAGTCCCTGCGAGGCCGGCGCCTGGCACTCCTGCAGACCGCGCTCCTGGAACACGCCGCCGCGCACAACCTGCGTACGGTCATGACCTTCCACCAGAAGGTCGAGGAGGCCGCCGCGTTCGCGGAGAATCTGCCCGAGACCGCCGCCGAGCTCTACGCCACCAATGTCTCCGACAGCGATCTGGCGGCCGGGGAGCTGCTGCCGAAGTCGTCGATCGACGCCAAGCTGTACGAGCTGGAGGCCGGCCGCCACGTCCCGCCAGACCGGGTCTGGTCGGCCTGGCTGTGCGGAGACCACCTCGTCACCGAGCGCCGCGAGGTCCTGCGCCAGTTCGCCAACGGCATCGACGCGCACAACCGGCGCGTGCACCGGGCTTTCCTCGCGTCCGTACGGGTCCTCGGGGAAGGCGTCGACATCACCGGCGAGCGCGGGGTCGAGGCGATCTGCTTCGCCGACACCCGCGGCTCCCAGGTCGAGATCGTCCAGAACATCGGCCGCGCGCTCCGGCTCAACCGGGACGGCTCCACGAAGGTCGCCCGCATCATCGTGCCGGTGTTCCTGGAGGTCGGCGAGGATCCGACCGACATGGTCGCTTCCGCCAGCTTCCGGCCTCTTGTAGCGGTCCTCCAAGGCCTGCGCAGTCACGATGAGCGTCTCGTCGAGCAGCTCGCATCCCGGGCCCTGACGAGCGGCAGGCACAAGGTCCACCTCCGCCGCGACGAGGCCGGGCGGATCGTCGGGACCGGCGGCGAAGGCGAGGACCAGGAGGACGACACCGACGCGGCCGCCGAGTCGGCGCTGCTGCACTTCTCCAGCCCGCGCGACGCGGCCACGATCGCTGCGTTCCTGCGCACCCGGGTCTACCGGCCCGAATCCCTGGTGTGGCTGGAGGGCTACCAGGCCCTGATCCGGTGGCGGGCCGAGAACGGGATCACCGGCCTGCACGCCGTCCCGTACGACACCGAAACCGAGGTCGGCGTCACCAAGGCGTTCCCGCTCGGACGGTGGGTCCACCAGCAGCGCAAGGCCCTGCGCGCCGGGGAACTCGAGGACCGGCGCAAGACCCTGCTGGACGCCCCGGAGGCCGGGATGGTGTGGGAGCCCGGCGAGGAGGCGTGGGAGGCCAAGCTCGCCGTGCTCCGGTCATACCGGAAGGCCACCGGGCACCTCGCGCCCCGACAGGACGCCCTGTGGGGCGAGGACGACGAGATGGTGCCCATCGGCCAGTACATGGCCAACCTCCGCCGCAAAGGCGCCAAGAACGGCCTCGGAAAGAACCAGGACACCGCAACAACCCGAGCCGCGCAGCTGACCGCGATCGACAAGGACTGGAACTGCCCCTGGCCACTCGACTGGCAACGCCACCACCGCGTCCTCGCCGACCTGGTCGACGCCGACGGCCACCTGCCCGACATCGCCCCCGGCGTCCTCATGGACGGCGACGACATCGGCAAGTGGCTCCAGCAGCAGAAACAGCCAGCCACCTGGGCGCGGCTCCTGCCCGAACAGCAGAAGCGGCTCACCGCGATCGGCGTAGAGCCCGCTCAGGCGCCGCCTCCGGCCCCTGCCACCGCTCGTGGAGCAAAGGGGCAGGGCAAGGCGCAGCAGGCGTTCCAGCGGGGCCTGGCAGCCCTCGCCCAGTGGGTGGAACGGGAAGGCACCCACCGGCCGGTCCCACGCGCCCACGCCGAGGAGATCACGGTCGAGGGCGAGGCGCAGCCGGTGATCGTGAAGCTGGGCGTGTGGATCTCCAACACCAAAACCCGACGCCACAAACTCACCCAGCAGCAGCTCGACGCGCTACGGGAACTCGGCGTCAACTGGGCACAGTAGCAAGTCGCGCCCTGGCCCCGTCACCGGCGACGGCAACCGTTCGCTGACCGCGGCTACGACACAACAAGTACCGACGTCAGCTTCGCACCCGCGGCATCACGCCGAAGATCGCCCGCGAGGGCACCGGCAAGACCAGACGGTCCTCGAGCGAACCTTCGTTGGGCTCCACCAATTCACAGGCCTCCGGGTCCGCTACGAGATCCGAGCCGGCCTCCACCACCTCGGACTGCTCCACCTCGCCTGCAGCATCATCTGCTTACGCCGACTCCGGACGTCGTTCTGAAACGATCGGTCATAGGGTGACGCGCGGGGGCTTGAGGCTGCTGAATGTCGCCCCGGCGATGAGGACCGCCACGCCCGCCAGGAAGGCGGGCATGCTGGCCGCAGGGTGCAGGACGATGGCCCACGGCTGCGCTCCACGACCGCCGCTCTTCCATCCCCCCACGGCAAGAACCAGGGGGATAGCGGTCAGGACCGGTGATGTGATCCGGGGGCCGGCAAGGGGGACGAGGAGCAGCGCAAGTCCGAGGTAGAAGGCGGTGTTCCGGCCGATGGCCAGGGCCACGGGGGCGGCTCCCGCGAAATGACCGAGGACGGCCATGGCCAGGGTAAGGGCTGCACATCCGCCGGCAAGGAGGGTGTCCCAGCGGTGGACTGCCCGCACGGCCACGGTTTCCGTGGCGTTCCGGGCGCGGCCGGTAAAGGCGAGCCAGATCACGGCGGGGATGACGGTGATCAGCGCGGCGAGAAGGAAGTTCCCGGCACCGCCGACCATCGCGGGGATGGGGATGCGGCTCTGTCCGAACGCCAGGCCGACGACGGCCGTCACAGTGGTGACGGCGGCGAGTATAGGAATGTTGCGGGATGCTGCCCACCAGTTCACCGGCCCGCTCCTTCAGGGTTCAGGGCCGGTTTCTTGTCGCATCCGGTGAGCGCGGCCCGGTTCGCTTCGTACCAGGCGTGCTGACGGGCGGAGGGCAGCGTGAGGATCTGCTGGGCAAGTTTCGCGTCGTCGGGGGAGACACGGCCCTGGGCCGGCGCCGGGGGTGCTTGGGTGGCGATGGCCGTCAGCCATGCGGTGAGCGGGCCCCGGGCGGGGAATGCAGGGTACGTGTGGCTGGTTCGGGCGCATTCGGGTATGGGGGGCAGGAGGGTGTTGGCGAGGTTGGCGGTGATGTCCTGCTCGCGAACCTGGCCCTTGCCTCCGAAACCGGCCTGTCCGGGCTTGAGATCACGGCTTTGGGTGAGTGAGGAAACCGCGGGAAGCCCCGCGTCTTTCAGGCGGCTGCTGTAGGCGCGAGTGGTCGCCACTATCCGCGTGCGCTCCGGGGTCTCGGGCCACAGGCACACTTCCGGAACGCCGGCGGTATCGCAGACCAGCGCGTCGGGGTTCCGCTCTGCGACCGGGTTGTAGCCCATGCTCACGACCATGAGCACCGAGGCCGCTGACGCGACGACGAGGGCGGCCAGAGGCTTCCACCTATCGGTCTGGGCGATCGCGAGGAGGCATGCGGTGATGATCCCGCCGCTGAACAGAAGCGGTGCCCACACAGCCACAGGGTCGATCACCGATCCGACCGAGCAGCAGCTGTCATAGGCGCCCGCGACCAGGTGGCGGGGCCACGGGGTGTCCCAGGACCCGGGGAACGCGGTCAGGCAGAACCCGACAACCATCGCCAGCGGTGCGGCCGCAAGGTGCGGAAGGCGGCCGCCCAAGAGGTGTCCGGCCAGTGTGGCGGCGGCCATCAGCAGCGCGTACACCACGAACATGCCCAGGTGGGAGAGAGACGGAAGAGTTGCCGCGGCCGAGACCGCGACACCGACCGCGATGAGCATCCCGGCAACGCCCATCACCCAAACCGGGGCCAGCAACGGCAGCACGATGGCGAGCCGGCTGCGGGAAGGAGCTTGCCCGAAGACGTTGCCCCTCCGTAGGCGTGCGCCTTCCCACGCTCCGCTCGCCGCGCACGCGGCGGCAGCGAACGGGATGGCATATGAGGCGTTGCCGAGCACCGACGGCCCGTACCCCGGGACAGTGCCCGCGGTGATCGGGGCCGACAGGAGCAGCAGGACGTAGCCCGCCAGGAAGACAAGCATGAATCCGGCGGAGGAGGACCGCAGGAGAGTGGTGATGCGCATCGGTCAGATCTCCCGTCCGACGAGCATCATGTAGGCGGCTTCGGCCTGGTCGCGTCCGCGTGTGGCGGTCGGCGCCAGGGCGTGGAAGTCGGCGGGGCCGCCCTGGAAACAGATCTTTCCGTGGGCGAGGACCGCCACCTGTGTATACAGGTCGGCGAGGTCTTCGGTCTGATGCGTGGAGACGACCACCTGCACACTGTCGGCCAGGTCCTCGACGAGCTCACGGAACACCAGGCGTTGCGTGGGGTCGAGGCCGGCGGTCGGCTCGTCCATCAAGATCAGCTTGCTGCGGTGGGTCAGCGCCCCGGCGATTCCCATGCGGCGGAGCTGACCGCCGGACACCTGGTGGCTCTTGCGCCCCGCAAGGCGGGTGAGGTCGACCCGGCGCAGCGCGTCCTCGGACGCCTTCCACGCCACGTCCTTCGGCATGCCTTTGAGCCATCCCGCATAGGCGACCTGCTCGCGTACGGTCAGCCCGGGCATGGGGGTGATCTGCTGGGGGATCCACGCCACGCGTTCACGGTAGGCGGCCAGATGGCGGCCCTTTGCGGCGCTTCCCTCGAAGGTGACCGACCCGGACGAGGGCGACAGGTGGGACGCGGCTATGGCCATCAGAGTGGACTTGCCGGCTCCGTTCGGGCCGAGGAGGACCGTTGCCCGTGCGTCAATCCGGAGACTGAACTGACTGAAGACGGGCGCATTTCGGCCGTAGCGGAAGGAAACTTGATCAAAAATCAGAGACATGGAAGAACGCACAATCCGCCTTCCCGCTGCCAGCAGGAAGGCCTTGCTCATGGGAGAGTGGAGACCAGAGGGTCCCGGTGCTGAATCCACCGGGACCCTCGTACTACGTGTTCAACGCCGGCACTACCAGCCGACCTTCACGTAGCGGACGGAGATGTACGTGCCGCTGGACACGTCTGTCAGCGCGAAGTAGTAGTTGCCCGCGTCGTCGGGGTCGCCGTAGTCGACCCACCCGCAGTAGTTTCTCCGGGTTCCCTTGCTCCGGTCCGGGGCGCTGGGGACGTCCTTCCACAGACGCAGATCGGCGTAGTTGAACCCGCCACCGCCGTCCGCTGTGCAGCCTTCGAAGTAGATGCCTGTGTAGTCCGAGCTGCTGTTGCTGTCATACCAGCGCCGCGACTCGTTACCTGCCCGCCACGAGCCGATGGACGACTCGAATTGACCTTCCGTCGCCCCGGCGTGTGCCGGAACCACGGACACCGTACCCAGTAACGCGGCCCCGGCCATCGCACCGGCCCACGACCTTGCACCGATCTTCACTCGATCCCTCTCATGTCTCGGGCGCCGCCTTGTCTGAGCGCCGCCTGGGAGCCGGCAGGTCCGGCTCCGGATTCGATCTGCGGCTACCAGCCGACCTTGACGTAATCGATCTTGATGAAGTCGCCTTGGCCGATGTCCGCCAGTTGGAAGTAGTAGTTGCCCGCATCGTCGGGATCGCCGTAGTCGACCCACCCGCAGTAGTTGTTCCTGGTGCCCTTGCTGCGATCCGGGGCGCCGGGAACGTCCTTCCACAGGCGCAGCGACGCGTAGTCGTAGCCCCTGAAGTCGTCCGACTGGCATCCCTGGAAGTAGATGCCGGTGTAGTCGGAGCTGCTGTTGCTGTCATACCAGCGGCGTGACTCGGTCGGGGCCGTCCACCATGAGATGTAGGACTCGAACTGGCCCTCGGTGACGCCCGCGTTCGCCGGCGTGATGCCGCCGATCCCCAGGAGCGCAACACCGGCCATCAGACCGGCTGTCTTCTTTCGCCAAGCACTCATCGGATCTCCTTCCCTTCTCGTTGACCCTGTGTGAGGGAATGACGGAGGGAGGAAGCATTCGTACAAGTGCCTCCCCCCAAGGCGCCTTGAACCATATCCGCAGAACACCTCATTCTGCGGCAGGTGTTCGAGTGTGGCTCAATTGCACACCTGACCCTTACGCCCCGTACAACACGGGCCATGTGCAAGAACCACGGCCAGAGAGATTGCAGATAGTCAACAAATTGTCTCGATCATGAGCCCGCCCCCACACCCGCCCCGCTGGCGATGTTCGGACTCGGGCCCGCACCCTGGCTGCTCTTCGTGGAGAACATCGCCGCGTTCACCGGCCTCCGCGAAATCCTCGGCACCTGACCCGACCTCAGCCAGGTCGGATGGCTCGCCTTCGGCGAAGGCGACTACCTCACGGCCTCCTTCCCCACCTCACTGATCTCCCGCGAACGCAACCACGCCGTGTGCGAACCACCGGTTCCGTGACAGCGCCCGACAAACCCAAACGCCACCCCGTGTCAGTGCAGCAAGGCAAGCACCACCTTCGTGTCAGCGAGCGCAACACCCCTGAAGGCTCCACCAACGGGCGTGGGGGGACCTCTACCGCACCGGGGATGCCAGCGCCAGCCGTATGCCGGATACCGCCCGCCGTCGCGAGGTGGTGGCAAGAGTGGAGTGAGAGGCGGTGTCGTAGGAGGGCTGGTGGGATCGTGCGTGCCATAGGTGAGGGGCTGGAGCGGCTCCTGTACACCCGGCCGGTGCCTGCGACGACGGCTGATCAGCTGAAGGCTCTGCTGCGGTGGGAGCGGGGCTCCACCCGGCGGGTAGCCGTCGTCCTGGGAGTGTCCCAGCGGACCGTCCAGCGGTGGGTCACCCGCAAACCGGGCAGCCAGGGGCGCCCGAGCCCCCGCCACGAGCAGAAGATCGCGGAGCTCGTGCGGGCCCGTTGGCAGCCGCTGATCCGTGCCCGCCGGCGTGCCGCGGCCGAGGAAGGCGGTGTGGTCGTCCACACCCGCGCCCGGTTCGGGTTCAAGGCCGGTCCCGGCAGCTCGGACGACCCGCGTATGCGGCGCGTCACGGGGCGCCTGGACCCCACGGTGACGCGGCAGATCTTCGCCGCCCTGGACGCGGGCGCGAGTGAGGAGCAGCACGAGCTGGTCATCGGCCGGGCTCTGGGGCACATGTACTTCCGCGACGCCGGCATGCGCGCCCACGGTCTCCACGTCACCCTCCGGGACATCGACTTCATCGAGTTCGCCCTCCAGTAGGGCCGAGGGCGTGCTCCGTGGCCGTGGTCAGCGGGCGTCCGGCGCCGGCCGCTACCCGCGTGCTTCCCGTACCTCGCGCCAGTCCCACACCACCGTGCCGGGCCTGCCGGCACGGTGGGTGCCGGGCGGCTGGGGTGGGCGGAGCCTGGCGGTTTCGGCCAGGCGCAGCAGGGCCGGGCGCTCTGACGGCTCGGCCAGCAGATACGCAGTGCAGGTGAGTCGGGCGAAGCGGGTGGCCGCGTGAAGGAAAACGGCGGCCCAGGCGGGGACGGGGTGGGTGGCGCAGCCGTCGGTGAAGCGGGTCCGGTCGTGGAGGGCCAGGAGGGCGGGGGCGTCGTGGAAGTCATCGCTGCGGGCAGTGGCCAGCTGTTGGAAGGAGGCGCCGGTGAAGAGGGTGGAGGCCAGTGCCGCGGCCAGTCGCGGGTGGGCGGTCGCGGCGTGGATCCGGGCGACCGCGTGGGCGGCCTGGGCGGTGGTGACAGGTTCG
The DNA here is from genome assembly GCF_055593565.1 of Streptomyces sp. NPDC040718. Taxonomy (NCBI): domain Bacteria; kingdom Bacillati; phylum Actinomycetota; class Actinomycetes; order Kitasatosporales; family Streptomycetaceae; genus Streptomyces; species Streptomyces sp. NPDC040718. The sequence continues at coordinate 9,523 of NZ_JBVIXO010000006.1, forward strand.
GGGGCGGGCCGTTGTCTCCAGTCGATCGGGCCGGGCAGGCAAGGGCCCGTGCACGGGCCCGGGCTGTCGTAGGAGACGAGCCGGTCCAGGGATGGCAGGGTGAGCCACCGGCCCGGCCCGCAGGCAGCGGATGCGGCGGCCTGTGCAGACGCGCCGGCCGCAGAAGGGCTCCCGTCGAAGTAGAGGACGCGGGCCGCGGCCAGGGTGGCGGTGCGGGTGTGAGGGACGGCGGCGAGAGCGCGGGTAAGGGCGGCGGTCAGGCGGGGGCGGTGGACAACGAGGGTGAGATGGATGCCGGTCTGCCGCCACAGGGCCAGGAGGCGTTGGAGGCGGCGGTCATCGAGCAGGTGGGCGCGCAGGACCGTCAGGCGGGTCACGGCCAGGGCCGCCGTCCACGCCGAGGCCGCCTCCCACAAAGGCGGGCGGCCGTGCGGGAAACGGCCCGGCAGGTGGGCCGGCTTGCCCAGCGCGAAGAGCAGGTCCCCGGCCAGAGCGGTGTCGCTGGTCGTACCCGGCGCGGGATGCAGGGTGACGCGGCCGGCGTGCGGGGCGTGGGCGGCCAGCGCGGTGTGGGTGAACGCGGCGTCGTCCCCGGAGTCGAGGACGACGGCCAGGCGGGGCGTGGCGGGTGTGGTCATGCGAGGCGGCTGAAGGCCCAGCGCAGCAGGTCGCGGTCCGGGCGCGGGCGGCCGGTGCGTTCCAGGGCGGTGCGCATGTGGGCAGTGAGCTGGGCCCAGGCGCGGAAGTTGCCGTGGGCGGCCTGTTCGTCGGCGAAGGTGATGTCCGCGGGGTCTGCGTCCTCCCAGACGGGGTGGAAGAGCGGGACGACGTCGAGGACCTCCTCGGGTGTGAGGCGGGTGAACTGCTGCCAGATGAAGATCCGGGAGGACAGCATCGGCTCGCGGCGCAGCACGGTGTGGGCGCCTGCGCCGCCGACGAAGACGATCGCGATCTGGGTGGCGGGCTCGTCCCACAGGTAGCGGAAGTACTCGAACGCCTCGCCGTTGAGCCACTGCGCCTCGTCGACGAGGAAGGTGCGGGGCCGCTCGGACAGGGCGGTCTTCAGCAGGCGGTCGAACTCGCTGGGGTGGCGGGGCGGCTCACCGGGCAGGCGGAGCGTCTCGAACAGCTCGTAGCGGACCGCGCGGGCGGTGGGGCGGGCCCGGAAGGTGACCCGGCAGACCTCCTCGCCCCGGGTGTCCTCCAGCTCGTGCAGGCAGGTGTTGACCGCCAGGGTCTTACCGAAGCCGGCATTGCCGTGGATGCACATCATCGCCCGCGCGGCGACCGTGTCCACGATGTTCTCCCGAGCGGTCAGCAGCGCCCTCGTGGTCACGATCGCGGCATCGGGCAGGTCGACGTACTGGTACGTGGGCGCGGTCACCGCACACCACCGCCCGCAGCACCATCCCCGGCACCGGTGACACCGGCCTCCGGTCCGCCGCCGGGCTCGTCTTCATCCGGCGCGGGTGACGTCTGCGGCCGGGTACGGACCGCGAGGGAGGCCGGGGTACGCCAGTCAGACGGAGGCGCCGCCGGCGGGATCAGGTCCGGCAGCGCCAGCCTCGACATGTCCGTCCGATCAGCCGCCGACAGCTCGGCAGCGGCTTCGACCGCGGACACGGCGTCCAGCCGCTCCGGCTTCCCCGGCCGCGTCACCGCGGCATAGCGCTCGCGCTGGACCGCGGCGAGGTCCTTGCGCAGACGCCGGCTGCGCGCGGCCCGCGCGGTGCGGACCTGGGTGATCTGTTCCGGGCTCGCCTCGTCGGCGACGGTCGCGGGGCCCAGGTAGCGGCCGGTCGTCGCGTCGAAGACCTCGATCCGGTGATCGTGGTGCGGCATGAACCGCACCCGCACCCCCGTACCCGCCAGGCCCGTCATCCACGGCCCCACATAGTCCCGCCTGCGGAACCGCACACCGCGGGTGGAGACCACCCTGACACGGCCATCGTCCTCCAGCGTGAACGTCCACAACTCCTCCGGGCTGACCTCCCGCACCGGAGTCGGATCCGCCTCCCAGGCCTGAAGAGGCGACTTCCCGCCCAACGGACCCGGCTGGTGCACGGTGTTCCACCACTCCACCCAACCCAGCAGCCGGGCGGTGAACTCCTCGAAATCAAGCAGCAGCTCGTCCCTCGGCCGGGCCCGGCGCCGGCCCGGGCGCGGCTGACGCACATAGCCGGGCAACGCGGCGAGGAACATCACCTCCACCGCCCGGTTCAAGCCCTCGACCGTGCCCTTCAGATGCGGGGTGTAGGCGGGAAGGTCCTCCACCTCGACCACCAGCGCACCGAACGCCGCCGCGACCGTCCTCGACAAAAAGTCCCTGCCCCGGTCCACCCGGACCTTCTCCGGGAGCCCGCCCTGCGGCCCGAACGGCTCCTCGCGCAGCACCGCCGCCCGCAGCGCGGCCAGCACCGACTCCCGCGACGGATACCCCGCGGTGACCGCCACCCCCATCACCGTGTTCGTCGCGCAGTCCACGAACCACGTCACCCATGGACGACGGCCGGTGCCCTCGACCTCGACCAGGACCGGGGCCTGGACGTGATCGGCCTCCCACACCTGATTCCGCCAGCCCCGAGGCCGGGCCAGGAACACATCATGCTTCCGGGCCTCACCCTCACCACCAGCAAGCCCCGCCCGCTCCCCCGCGGACAGGTCCCGCCGGATCGCACGATGCAGCGTCTGAACCGACGGCGGCGGATCCCCCTCGCCCCGAGCCGCACGAGCAGACAGCTCACGATGGACAGCGGCGACGTTCCCCCTCCACAGACCGAGCAGAGCCCGGACCTCCGGAGTGACCATGAACCTGCCGTAGTACCGGCCACTCTCCCCCGGCACCGCGGCCCCATCCTCCGCAGCGGCCAACCACCGCCACACCGCCCGCTCCCGCACACCGAACGTCTCACCCACCGTCCGCACATGCCCGGTGGTCAGCTTCCCCTCCCGGCGCAAAGACAACAGCCGGCGCACCGCCGGCCCCCGCAACGCCCGAACCGACACCGCAGGCAACGCTCCACCCGAACCCCCCGAGACCGGGAGCTGTACTTCCTCTTCCACCCGCCCCACACAACCGGCCCCCGGACAGCCGATAGATCAGAACTCACGAAACTGAGACAGCGTCACCCCTGGGACGATAAAGGCCAAGGACAGCGATCCCCCACTGATCTCCCACATCAAAGACAGTGACACCAAACCCCAAAACAGACCCCGACCTGCACCAACACCCCACGAGACCACTGTCTCTCACACCACTGTCCCTAAACCGAGAGATCGCACCTGGCACGCCCCCCGGGCCGTCCCGTGGCGGCCCACGGCAACCCGCGGCCACAGGCGGCCCCCTGAGCGCCTTTCAGGTTGCCGCGCGACCGGAGGGGCTGCGGGGTCCTGTGAGGCGCTCAGGAAGGCGTACAGCAGCTAGAACGGAGCTGCTGCGGCCTGCTGGGCAATCTGCTGTGGGCCATGCGCCGATGGGGCGCGTGGCCCTGGCGGCCAGGGCGGCGGCCTCGGCCTCCCGCCGCCGGTCGGCCTTCCACGCCGCCATCCTGCGGCGCACCTCGCTGTCCAGAGCGGTGCCCACAAGGCCCTCGGCAACCAGCCGGCTGCGGATCCGCTGCTCCTCAGCAGCAACCCGGCCCCGGCCAGCAGCCCTGACGAAGCCTTCCGCGGCGCGGGGCTCCGGGAGCTCTGCAACGGCGGCCAACTCGGGGTACTCGGCGGCCAGCTGCTCGCGCAGACGGGCCGTCTCCTCGGCTTCGGCGGCCCGCGCGGCACACATCCGGTCCCGGCGACGGAGCGGGTCCCTGAGCGCTACGCGCTCAGGACCGAACGCCCTCGCTGCGCTCGGGCGAGGCCCTTCGGGCCCGGCTCTTCGCTTCGGACTGGCTCTGCCTCCGCTGCGCTCCACCAGAGCGTGCCTGCTCCGCGCAGACTCCCGTGCTCCGCGCGGGAGGGTTTCACGGGGTCCGGGCCTGCAGCCTGTTTGGGGGTGTCCGCTTCGCTCCCACCCCCGGTTGTTCCGGCTCCGCCTCCGGGTCGTCCTGGAGGCGGAGCCGAGGCGGTTCAGATGCTCTAAATAAACTGGCCGTCGTTCACAGAGCTACCGGCTGTATTGGTGTGGGACGCGTCGGAGCCCGTGTGCTGGTCGACCTCGGGCCTGTTCAAGATCTTGTTTGTGGCGCTGTTCGTGAAGATGTTGCTGAAGACGCCATCATTGTTGACGCCGTCTGCCGATGCCGGGGCCACCCCGGTGACCACAACTGCGACTGAAACCGCTGCGAGGACGCAAGCACGCTTGATATCGATCATGCTCCGATAACGTCGGCACCCCTCATACGGACACGAGCGTTCCCATATCCGATCAACTGATCAGCTCGCCAAAGAGACACGCCCTAGCTTGATCTTTAACCTGTGCGGCGTGGTCGAGGGGTCGTCGACTTCTTGTTCCGGGACGTGACGGTGCCCGTCTTGCGGGGCGTGTGGACGTCGTGGCGTGGGGTGGGCCGGGTGTTCTTTCGGCCGGGTGGTCGTCCGGGGCCGGGGCGGGTGGGTTTCGGTGCCCGAGCCGGGCAGGCGGCTGTCGGGCGGATGTGCCGAAAATCGCGGCGGACACGGGCGGGCGTCAGTCTGTCCGCGGGAACGGGCCTTTCCCAGGGACGGCGCCGGTCGGCCGCCAGCGGCCGGGCCAGTCGCAGTTGGGTGTAGGCGGCGAGGATCAGCCAGGTCCAGCGGTCGGCCGCCTCGGGGGTGCGGATCTTCGGGCAGGTCCAGCCGAGGGTCTGTTTGAACAGGCGGAAGGTGTGCTCGATGTCGAAGCGCCGCAGGTACGCCTGCCAGAGCCGGTTGGTGTCGGCGGCGTCCGCGTCGGTGCCGGACCACCACAGCCAGACCGGCTTCGGGGTGGCTCCGCTGGGCAGGTGCTTGATGTCCAGGCGGATCACGGTTCCCTCGACGATCGGGAGGGTCCCGTCGGCCGCGGCCCAGGACGAGCGGTGGGTGAGCTTGGGGTGGAGCCGGTCCCAGGAGCGGGCGAGGGCGGTGCCGTAGAGGCGAGTGTCGGTGACCGTGTGAGTGTCCGGGGTGCCCCAGGTGTCGGGGTGTCCGAAGACGAACTCGCCGCCGTGCCGGGCCGGCCGGCCCCTGGTGTGAGGCTCCCGCGGCGGGGCCGGCCGCCGCAGGACACGGTCCGACCGCATCCGGGCCAGCACCTCCACCGGCAGATCCCGCAGCAGGAAGGCGAGGCGGGGCGCGTCGTATCCGGCATCCGCGACGATGAGGATGCCCGGGTCGCCGGTCTGCCACTGACCTGCGGCGATCAGCCGCTCGACCAGGTCGCGCAGCTGCCGGGCGGTGACGGTGGCGGTGTCGTCCCCAGGCGCCAGACGCAACGCGTCCAGCGGTGCGGCCCACGAACTGCGGCCGGGTTCCAGCGCGCAGACGATCGAGTAGGGCCAGCCGGGAACGGGGATGTGCTGATCCTTGCCCCGGCCGTAGGTGTGACACAGGATCCGCTGTGGTGAGGTGTGGGCGTCCGGCCGCAGCCAGCAGGTGACGTCGACGGCCAAGACCAGCCGGCCGTCAGCGGCTCGTGGCAGCGGCACCGAGGCCAGGGCTTGTCGCATCCGCTCGGCGTCGACCCGGCCCTGGGCGAGCGCGGCGTAGAGCCCTCCGTGCCCGCGGCGGTGTTCGCCCACCAGCGACAGCTCGGCCAGCGATTTCACCGGCCCGTCACCGCACAGAACCGCGTCCGCCAGCTCGAACAGGGCATCCGAACGTGCGGTGAGACAGGAGTAGAACTCGCCCCGGAAGCGTGACAGTTCGGCCAGCGGCTCTCGCCGGGCATCGTGATGCAGCAGACTCATCCTCACGGCCTTCGTGCTGGACGTGTGTGTTCCTTGGTCGGAGCACATGTTCAGACGAAGGCCGCTTCCGTGTACGGCGGTTACCGAACCGAGTGATCAAGTACGACGCACCGTTCGAGGAACAGCTTCTACCGGCGGCGCAGAGACCCGGGCCCGCAACGAGTAGACCAGTCGCCAGCTGGCCAGAGCCGCTCTCCGCTGGCCCGCACGACGACAAGCCTGTCGCCTTCGAAAGCAATTCGATCGCCGGTGTCCAGGAAGAGCGGGCTCGCCAGCTCGAAGGCATACCCGTCGTCAGTCTCGAGGTCCTTCACCAGTACCAACCGCGAGGTCGGCGTGGCTCCGTCAGCTACCAGGCGCATGCCGAAATGATCCCACGCAGCTTCACGTCGTCTCGACCCTATTCAGCAGCTGGCCAACGCCACAGTTAAAGATCAAGTTAGGGGCGGGCGTCCATGCGGTGGATGAGCCGGCCGTCGGGGCCGAAGACGTCGATGAAGTAGCCCTTCTTGAAGGACGCCCCCTCCTTCGCAATCAGGTGGGCGGTGACCGAGGTGTTCTGCCGGCGGAAGATCGCCTCCTCCTGATCCGCGTTGCGGGTCCGGATGACCACCCGGGGCACGCCTTCCGGCCCCTCCTCGATCTGGATCCCGTACACGTCCGGGTCCCCGCCGCCCGCCCGGTAGCGCTCGGCCAGGGCCGCGGCGTCCCGGGGAGCGGCCGTAGCCGTGGACGTCGGGCCGGGCATGACCTGCTTCCGGGGCTCCTCCGTGCAGGCCACCAGCAGAGCGGCTCCCGCCACCGCCGTCAGTGCCGTGCGGGCGCCCCGTCGCAATGTGTGCCCCATCGCCAACTCCCCTGATCGGTAAGGAATCCGACGACCCTACGCGAGGCCCGCCGCGCCACGGAGGCCGGTCGGCCCTTTCGCAACAGCCTTTAGACGGCAACCGGCTCCGGGTGCAGGGCGATGCCCGTAGCCGTGTGAACGCTCCTGGTCATCGCTTCCAGCGCCTCGCGGAATCCGATCGCGGTCGCCCCGGCCTGCGCGGTGAGGGTGAGAGTGCGGTGGGTCGAGCAGTGGATGCTCGTTGCGACCTTCGTGCCGGGCCGGTAGCCGCAGGCCTCCAGGAGCCAGCCCGCGCTGGTCCGCCAGGTGTGTGTTGGTGTGCGGTAGATGGGTGCGCCCTGGCTGCGCAGGGCGCGGGCCTGGTCGTCGGTGACGGTGCGGTTGAGGAAGCAGGAGCCGGCCTGGCGGTGGTCGTGCCCGCTGTCCGGGAGGAGTAGTCCCCGCGTGGCGCGGTCGTGGAGGACGGCGGAGGCGGCTTCGGCGAGCGGGGGCTGGCTATCCAGCGGAGTGCGGAGTGCTGTGGCGAGGTGCTGGTAGGTGACAGGGGCCGCCGCGGCAGAGGGGGTCAGGTGGAGGGTGAGGGAGAGGATCGTCCAACGGCCGGGTTGCTGCTTGAACCGGCTGGTGCGGTAGCCGAACCGGCACTCGGCGGCGGGGATGCGGGCGGTGCGGCCGGTGGTCCAGTCGTGGGCGGTGACAGTGGCGAGCCGGTCTCCGATTTCCTGCCCGTACGCTCCGGCGTTCTGCACCGGGGCGGCGCCCGCGGTGCCGGGGATCCCTCCGAGGTACTCGATGCCGGAGAGGCCGTCGGCGACGGTGTGGGCGACGAGGTCGGTGAGCGGGTGGCCGGCGGCGACGGTGACCTCGACCTGGCCGTCGGCGCGGTGGCGGGTGCGGATGCCGCGGGTGGTCACGTGGATGACGGGCCGGGTGGTGCCGTGGTCGGCTGCGAGGGTGTTGCTGCCGCCGCCGAGGGTGAACGGCCGCTCGGCATGTGCGGCGGCGGCGCGGGCGAGGTCGGGCCAGTCGGGGTCGTGGCTGTGGGTGAGCCAGAGCGGCGCTGGGCCGCCCAGGCGCAGCGTGGTGTGGTTGGACAGCGGGTGCTGTCCCATGGCGGGCCTCCCCGGGGGTCAGGTGGCGGTGATGGTCTTGAGGGCGAGGGCCCGAAGGGGAGCGATGCTGCGGCGGGCTTCGCCGTGGTACACGGCATTGGTCAGGATGGCCAGGTAGCGGCCGGCGGCGGGGTTGAGGTAGAGGCTGGTGCCGGTGAAGCCGTGGTGGTAGGCGATGTTGCCGGGGGCGCAGATCCAGGACAGGCCTCGGTCGAGTCCGGTCTCGATCGGCGCGAAGGGGAGCATGGAGGCGCGGAGCCAGCCGTGGAGGTTACTGGCGGGGTCGATGAGGTACTCGGCGTAGCGGGCGAGGTCGCGGGCGGTGGAGAAGACTCCGGCGTGGCCGGCGACGCCGCCGAGGAGGGCGGCGTTGTCGTCGTGCGCCTGGCCCCAGATCCGGGGGGCGCCGGGGATCCGCTGCTCGGTGGGGGCGACCTGCGGGGTACGGGCGACGGGCCCGTACGTGGTGGCGCTCATGCCGAGGTCGTCCCACAGGGTGCGGGCGAGTTCGTCGAGCGGGCGGCCGTGGGCGTGGGCGAGGGCCAGGCCGAGGAGGATGTAGCCGCGGTTGATGTACCGGTGGGTGCCGGGCTCGTCTTCGAGGGGTTCGCGGCACAGGAGTTCGTGCAGCGGCCGGTCGGTGCCGCGGTAGTGGTCCAGGCGGGTGGAGGCCTTCAGCCCGGCGGTGTGGGTGAGGAGCTGCTCGATCGTGGCCTCCCCGCTGGGAACCGGGCCCTCGATCGCGGGCAGGTAGTCGCGCACCGGGGCGGTCCGGGAGAGGACCTCCGCGTCGAAGGCCTGGCAGGCGAGCGGCCAGGTGGCGACGACCTTCGTGAGGGACGCGATGTCGTAAACCGTATCCGGGCCGGGAGCGGTGTCACCGAGTTCGTCGGCGATGCGGCCGGCCTTGAGGAAGCGCGGGGGCTCGCCGAGGGTGCCCAGGGCGATGGTGCCGCCGGGGGTGGTGCCGTCGGCGACGGCCTGGTCGAGGGCTTCGGCGAGGCGGGCGATGTCGGCGGACGTGAACGGAACGAGTTGCGTCATCGGCGGGCCTCCGCGGCGGTGGTGGTGATGTCGGCACCCAGCGCGGCCAGGTTGGGCGGCAGGCGGCTGTAGCCGCGCGCGAAGTGGTACATGCCGCCGATAGTAGAGGTGCCGTCGGCCGCGAGGGCGGCAATCAGCAGGGCGGTGACCGCCCGGATGTCCGCCGCCTGTACGTCGGCCGCGCGCAGGCGGGCCGGGCCGTGGATGCGGATGTCCTGCCTGTCGGTGGTGATGTCGGCGCCGAAGGCGCGCAGGGTCCGACGTGGGTGTCGCGCTGGGGGTAGACGGCTTCGAAGACGTGGCTGGTGCCGGTCGCCTGGGTGAGCAGGGCGGCGAGCTGGGGGGCGGTGTCGGTGGGCAGGCCGGGGTGCGGGCCGGTGCGGGCCCGCACCGGCCCGCAGCCCGTCGGGCCCGGCGGCGGCCCGGATGCCTTCGGGGAGAGCGGTGAGGATCAGCCCCGCGTTGGCGAGGACCTGGCGCTGGGCTTCGGGGAGTTCGGGCAGGGTGATGCCGTCGAGGTCGATGGCGCCGCCGGTCACCGCCGTCGCCATGATCATGGTCGCGGCCTCAATCCGGTCGCCGGCGACCGTGAACTGGCTGCCCTCGCTCCGGTCGGCGCCGTGGACGTGGAGGCCTTCGTCGTCCCAGGCCGCCCCGACACCGCGGCCGGTGAGGAAGCGGAGGGTTTCGGTGACCTCCGGCTCGATGCTCGGGCTCGTGATCAGAGACTCCCCCGGGACCCGGGCGGCCAGGAGCAGGGCGCTGACCGTGGCGCCGAGGGAGGGCCCGTACGGAGTGGAGACGTCCACGCGGAACGGGCGCAGTGTCCGGCCGACGGGGAGGGCGGCCTGGATAGAGCGGCCGTGCTCGTCGACGCTGACCGTGGCGCCGGCGGCTTCCATGGCGGCGAGGTGGCGGTCGATCAGGCGGGGGCAGAAGGCGTCTCCGCCGGGGACGGGGAAGGTGACGGATCCGGCGCGGGCAAGGACGGCGGCGGCCAGGACCGCGGTGGTGCGGACCTTCGCGCCGAGGTCGTGGTGAATGACGGGCCGCAGACGCGGGGTGGGGACGACGTGGAAGGTGCCGTCACCGGGGGCGTGGGTGTGGGTGCCGGTGTGGGTGAGGATCTGCGCGCAGACGCCGGTGTCGAGAATTGCGGGCGCCTGGTGCAGGACGAGTTCGGTGTCGGCCAGGAGGGCGGCGGCGTAGAGGTGGAGGGCGATGTTCTTGCTGCCCTGCACGCGGATCCGGCCCGTGAGGGGGCGGCCGCCGGTGACCTGGAGGAGCTGCCGGTCGGCGGCCTGCGCGGTCAGTGCCGCGGTGGTGGTGATCATGGAAGTCACCGGACCCGGGAGCCGGCGGGCATGAAGCCGCCGAGCTGGGTGCGCGGGTAGATGACGGTGCCGGGGCCGATCAGCGTCCCGGGGCACAGGACGGTGCCCGCGCACAGGGTGACGCCGTCGCCGATGACCGCGCCGAACTTCGTCTGCCCGGTGTTGTACCTGCGTCCGCCGAGGGTGACGCTGATCTCCTTGAGCGCGGGCTCGGTGACGGGGCGGTCGCCGGTGAGGAGGGCCGTGGTGGAGGAGAAGGCGCCGATGTTCACGTCGGAGCCGACGATGGAGTCGCCGATGAAGCAGGCGTGCTTGGCGAACACCCCGGCGCCGAGGAGGCTGCGGGTGATCTCGGCGCCGAACCCGACCTGGGTGCGTGGGCCGACGACGACGTGGTCGCGGACGTACGCCCCGGCGGCGATGACCGCGCCCTCGCAGACTAGGACCGGGCCCACGACCCGGGCGCCGTCCTCCATGCGGGCGCCGGCCTGGACGATGACGGTGCCGGTGACGTGCGCGCTGTCCTCGATCACACCGCTGCCGGCCAGGCCGTGCCGGTCCGGGTGGGCGAGGTCGGCGGTCAGGGTCGGCTTGATGTCGAAGACGGTGGCGCAGCGGCCCAGCAGGCCGGATATGTACGCGCCGAGCTGGTCGTGGCGCAGGTAGTAGGCGGGGGCGAGCTCGTCGGCGACGGTCTCGAATCCCGGGGCGGGGGTGAGCAGGGCGGGGCTCATGGCGGCTCCTGTGCCAGACGGCCGGTGGGATGGGTCCAGGAAACCGCCGCTGTCCTAGTGTCCTGCGCCAGTAGTTGATCGTTAGTTGTTGTGTGATTTCTACTGCTGGTGCGATTGTTCCTCGCGGGGCCTGCCGGTGGCCCGGGGCCGTGTCGGAGCCGCCCCCGGGCCCACCAGGCCCGCACCGGGGCGAAATCCGGCCATCCCGGGACGCGCCCGGGCACTCGTTCCGCACCGCCGTATTCGTGGCGGTGGTTGCCTTCACGGTCTGGGCCACCCTGACCCGCCCGGGGGCCAGCCCACCGAGCGGCATCTCACCGCCGCTGGAGGGCTGGTAGTCCCGGGGGGTGACTACTCCACGACGAGCGCGACCTGCAGCGCGGCCGAGGTCTTGGTAGCCGTCACGTTGACGCTCGCCTTGACGGCCTGGACACCCACCGGGGAGCTCTGCACCTCGTATCCAGCGGATTCGAGGGCGGTGGCGTAGGCGGCGAGCGCGGAGGTCGTGTCCGAGATGGTGTAGGAGAGGACGTAGGCGCCGGTGGTGCCGGTGACCGAGGTCAGCTCGCCCTGGGGCAGGGGGAGGTCTGCGGGGAGGTCCGCGGGCTTCTGCTTGCCGTTGACCACGATGCTCGGCGTGGCGCTGGGGGTGGGCTTCGCGCTGCTGCCCGCCACAGGGCTGCTAGCCGCAGCGGACGGGGAACCCCCCTTGCCCTCCGAGGTGTCGGAGTTCGTCTGGGAGCAGGCGGTGAGGCCGAATCCGGCGATGATCACGGCGGCGAGCAGACCTGCGGGGTGTTTCGTGGGCATGGTGACGGCCAATCTCATGAAGGGTTTACGAGCGAAGTGAGATTGACATATGAAAAGTGACTTTGACGAGCGAAATCCGGCTCTTCGGCGGCGAGTTCACGGACCACACGCTCCCCGAGGCCGCAGCCCGGGGAGCTGCGGCCTCGTTACCTGTCACCTCAGGAACGCTTCTGCATCCGCCAGTGCTAGCCCAGTGCCTAGCGTCCTGCGCCGGAGATCCGTCAGCAGACGCGGGCGAGGGAGTCGAGGATCTCCTGGGCTGTCTTGGTCCAGATGAAGGACTTGGGGGTCTTCGTTCCAGTTCTTGACCCACTTGCGGATGTCGGCTTCAAGGGTCTGGACGTTCTTGTGTGCGCCACGGCGGATCATCTGGTCGGCCAGGAAGCCGAACCACCGCTCGACCTGGTTGATCCAGGAGGAGCCGGTCGGGGTGAAATGCAGCTGGAACCGTGGGTGCTTGCCCAGCCACGTCCTGACCGCGGGCGTTTTGTGGGTGCCGTAGTTGTCCACGATCAGGTGGACTGGAGGTGCGCGGGAACCTCCTTGTCGATCCTGATCAGGAACTTCTTGAACTCCGCTGCCCGGTGTCGGCGGTGCAGGGCACTGATGACCTCGCCGGTGGCCACGTCGAACGCGGCGAACAGGGTGGTCACGGCATTGCGAACGTAGTCGTGGGTCCGGCGCTCGGGCATGCCGGGCAGCATCGGCAGGACCGGCTGGGACCGGTCCAGGGCCTGGATCTGGGACTTCTCGTCCATCGAGAGCACCACCGCGCCCTCGGGCGGGTTGAAGTACAGGCCGACGACGTCGTAGACCTTCTCCACGAAGAACGGGTCCGTCGACAGCTTGAACGTGTCCGTCAGATGTGGCTTGAGTTGGAACTTCCGCCAGATACGGCCGACGGTGGACTTCGACAGTCCGCTGCGGTCCGCCATCGACTTGCGCGACCAGTGGGTGGCGTTCTTCGGGAGTTCCTCCAGTGTCGTGACCACGACCGACTCCACCTGGTCAACGCTGATGGTGGGCGGCCGGCCCGGTCGGGGCTCGTCGACCAGCCCGTCCAGCCGGTCGGCCAGGAACCGTCGCCGCCACTTGCGGACCGTGTCCGCGGTCACCCGCAGATCTCGGGCGACCGCGACGATCGGCGGCACCTCCGGCCCCGCGCACGCCAGCACAATCCGTGCGCGCAGGGCCAGGGCCTGGGCCGACGTCGCCCGACGCGTCCACCGCTCCAACACCGCCCGCTCATCACCGGACGGCAGCAACGGCTCCAGTTTCGGGCCCCGACGAGGAACAGACGCACCAGCAGCAGAAGTCACATAACAACTAACGATCAACTACTGGCGCAGGACACTAGGACTGGGCAGGCTCACAAGGGGGGCTCACGACTCACAAACCGGCAACGGCCCGTGTGCTGCGGACCTACCCTGCTGCTCCAGATACGGGCACGCTCCGCCGTGGCCGGGTCTTCGCAAAGGAGGTGCCCGTGACGGCTCCGAGCACACGCCGGGCCAAGCCGCCCAACGTCGCCCTGGAGCACCTGCTGACGTCCAGCGGCATGAGCCATCACGCGCTGGCGCGGCGGGTCAACGAACTCGCCGGGCAGGCGGGGCTGCACGTGGCCTACACCCATACGAGTGTCGTGAACTGGACCCGTCGCGGCATGGCCCCCAAGTCGCCGGTGCCCGAGTTCATCGCGCGGGCGCTGGGCGAACGGCTCGGCCGGCCAGTCGACATCGCCGAGATCGGCATGCACGCGGTGCGGGAGAACACGGCGGAACTCGGGTTGGATTTCCCGCGGGAGACAGCCGAAGCCGTTCGGCACGCCGTTCACTTCTGGAGCACCGTGGAACACCTGGACCGCCGCGCCTTCCTGAACAAGGCCTTCGCCGTCGGCGCGTACGCCACCCCCGTCACACGCTGGCTCGGCGTGCCAGCCGACCCCGGCGCCGGACACCACGGCAGCGGGCGGGTTGGACGCGAGGATCTGGCGGAGCTGTGGCAGGCGGCCGACGAAGCCCAGCGCTGGGATTCGAAGTACGGCGGCGGGACCTGGCGGGCCTCCTCGGTCACCCGCTGCTCCACGGCTCCTACACCGACGACGTCGGCCGGGGTCTGTTCGCGGTCACCGCCGAACTCGCCCGCGTTGCCGGGTGGAGCGCAGTCGACACCGGGCACCACGACATCGCGCAGCGGCACTTCGTCCAGGCACTGCGGATGGCCAAGGCCGGAGGAGCCGTGGACATCGGCTGTCACGTCATGGCCAACATGGCGCTCCAGGCGCTGCTGCGCGGCTACCACGAGGAAGCCATCGACTTGGTCCAGGGCGCCTACGACCGCGCCCGCGGGCGGGCCGGCCACCGGGTCCTGGGCTTCGCCAAGCTCATCGAGGCCCGCGCGCACGCCAAGGCGAACGACGCACGGGCGGCGTCCGCCGCTCTCGCCGTCTCCGAGCGCTGCCTGGAGAAGGCCGAGCACGATGCCGATGAGCCGGCCTGGATCCGGTACTTCACCCACACCCGCCTGTCCTCCGACGCCGTCGAAGTCCACCGCGACCTACGCAACCCCGCCGCGGCCTGGCGGTGGAACGCGCAAGCCGACGCAATGAACCCAGACAGCTTCGCCCGCTCGGTCGGCCTGCGCCTCACGGTCCTGGCCACCACCCACCTACAGCAGCACGACCTCGACCAAGGCCTCGCCGTCGGGCACCGCGCCATCGACATCCTCGGCCGCGTCGCCTCCGCCCGCGCCCGCGACTACGTCGCCGACATCACCACCAGCATCGCCCCCTGGCACCGGGAGCGACTGGTGGCCGAGTTCCTCCACCGGGCCGTACGGAACTGGCCCTCGTCTCGTGAACGCGCGTGTCGTGTTGCCCGGTGCACGGTCAGCGGTGTGAGATTCGGAGCACCGGTCTCCAGGAGGCCGTGCCCTGGCGCCCACCCGACCTTGCGGGCGCCCTCGCCAGGGGCAGAAGCGGGCTCCGTCCACACCGATAGCGTTCTCCAGCCCGCGATCCTGCCGCGAGCCGGTGTCGGGACGCCCGTGGTCGAGGTCCGCATGGGTATCACCGCGCTCCGGCGTGACGCCGAGCTGCTGGCGCTCTACACCGGTCTCCCCTACCAGAGCGCGCTCGGCATCGCCGGGACTGCGCCTCGGTGTCAGCCCCTGATCCCGGCACCGGAACCCCGGCAAGAGCGCCTTGAACGGTGGTTTCTGCGGCGTCTGGCCTGGCCGTCGTGTGATCCCGTCTACCCGTGGGGCATCAAGTGGGTTCACCCCACACCGGACCGTCTGACCGTACGGTTCGAGGGGGATGGCATGGCCAGGGAGCTGGCTCGTGCACTGCCACCGCGGGCAGACCCGACCGGCGAGTTGTACGGCATCCCCGGCGCACGGTTCTCGCCTGCCTCCTCCGAGGGGATCACGATGATCTGGCTGGGCACACCGGCCCGCATTCTCCTGGCCGGGATCTCCCCGGCGGCCTGGAAGGCCGCGCTGAAGGCGGAGGAAGAGGAGGCCCGGCAGTGCGGGCTGGTGTCGTGCTACCGGGTGTCGCCGACCTCGTGGACGGAGCACGAGCGGGACTACGTCGGCGGCAACGGGCCGGCCCTCGTGCCGCGCGCCGTTCGGACCGCGTCGACGGCGTGGCTGGGCAGCGGTCTCCTTCGACGCGTCGGGCTGTGGCGCACTCCGGGCGTCCCGCTGTCGACGACGTCGTGGGTCAACCACGCCCGATCCGGGGAGCAGTGGATCGTCGACCACATCCACGAGCCCACGGCATCCACCGTGCGCCATGACGCCTTCGTCCGGCTGCTGACCGCCCCCGAGTGGGGCTGCCACTGAGCTTGCCGTTTATGGTCCGCCGTCGAACGGGGCTCGAACCTGTTCGGAGTTTTCCCAGTTCACCAGATGCGTGAGGAGCCGTGGGCCGATCCTGTCCTGAGCGACGACGCAGCACCGGGGCCGGGATTTGGTCGAGCACGAGGTTCAGCGAGACGCGTTGACGGTGGTGACGGAGTTCCGGTCGGAGTTGTACGCGTGCCTGACCGCGCGGAGCGACGCCCTGCTGTGCACGGACGGTCCGGTCCGCACCCTCGTGGATCTGGCGCTCGCTCCCGAGCATCGTCGGGGGCACGGGGCCTTGCACTCCGGGATCAACCACGGTCGGATCGACGTCGCCTGGCTGCGGCGGGCACTGACCGGTGTCCCGCTTCCCCGAGCCGGCGATGGTCGGCTGGTGCTGGCGGTGGACGTCTCGCCGTGGTTGCGGCCGGACGCCGACACCTCCTCGGACCGCTCCTTCTGCCATACCTTCGGCCGGGGTCTGGGCAAGCACGAGATGGTGCCCGGCTGGCCGTACTCGATCGTCGCCGCGCTGGAGAGGGGCCGGACATCGTGGACCGCGCTGCTGGACGCGATCCGGCTGGAGCCGGGCGCCGCCTTGGCCGCGGTCACCGCCGACCAAGTCCGTGACGTCGTCCAACGTCTCGTGGACGCCTGCCAGTGGCGCGACGGGGACCCGAAGGTCCTGGTCGTGCTGGACGCCGGCTACGACGCGCCCCGCATCGGCCACCTCCTTGCCGACCTGCCCGTGGAAGTTCTGGGCCGGCTCTGCTCGGACCGCGTGATGCGCAAGCCCGTTCCGGTGCCGTGGATCTGCCCGCCGCAGGGCGGTCGTCCGCCCAAGCACGGCGGTGAATTCGTCTTCGGTGACCCGGTCACGTGGGGCGAGGTCACCGCGGTGACCGTCACCAACACGTCCCGGCACTGAACAGCGACGGCGCAGGCATGGGACCGGCTCCACCCCCGGCTGACCCGGAGGGCGGCCTGGGGTGATCACGAAGGCTCCCTCCGGTCATCGAGGGCACTGTGATCCGGTTGACGGTCGAGAAGCTGCCCAGCGACGGGGTGAACAAGCCCGTCTGGCTGTGGTGGTCCGGCACTGGTCCCACCACGCAGGACGTCGACCGGTGTTGGCAGTCCTTCCTGAGGCGCTTCGACGTGGAGCACACCTTCCGACTGCTCAAGCAGACGCTCGGCTGGACCCGGCCCAAGCTGCGGGACTCGCAGGCCGCCGACCGCTGGACATGGCTTGTCCTGGCCGCGCACGCTCAGCTCCGCCTCGCCCGACCCCTCGCGCGCGATCTCCGCCGCCCGTGGGAGAGGCCGACGGAACCGAACAGACTCACCCCCGCCCGGGTCCGCCGGGGGTTCAGGAACCTCCGAGCGAAGACCGGCACGCCAGCTGGTGCGCCAAAACCCACCCGCCCCGACCCCGGGAGGCCCGCCCGGCTCAAAGAATCGGCGGCCCGCTACCCGCTACGACGTCGGACGCGTCCTCGTCACCGGCGAGGCGTATGCCCGGCCCGCCCACCACAGCGTCGGCACCAAACCCCGCAGAACAGGCTGACAAGCGGCATCGAGGATCAGCACACTGAGCGCATGCGATACGAGGAGACGGCGAAGCTCACCGCCGCGAGAGCCCTGGTCCCGGCAGCCATCCTCCTCACCTCACCAGTGCTGCTGATAGCCGGAGCACCCCTCCGCCGCCGATACCTCCGCTACGTCTACCGGGAGGAAGCCCCAGCGATCCTGGACAAGGAGCAAGGCCGAATCAGCGTCCACTGGTTCGTGGTCATGAGCCCACTTCTTGGTTGGCTCTGCTGGCCCACAGAGGCGCTCGCCCAACTCATCTCGCGCCGAGGTTAAACGGCAAGCTGAGCTTGTTCTCTAACCTCGGACCTTCTTGTCAGTGCCTGGTTCTATCCTCCGCTGAACGTCGCGGATGGACTGGGAGTCAGGCTGTGCAGATCGCAGGGGTAGACCTGTATGTGAATCACCCGGTGATGGCGCTCGGTTCGACCGAGTGGATCCCCACCACGTTGGCCCTCGACGGCGCTCCTGCCGCTGCGTGCGACACGCACCTCATCGTTCGGGTGCGGGCCCAGGTTGCGCTGGTCAAGGTTCGAGTCTTTCAGGATCACGGTGACGCGGATGACCACGGAAGTGACAGAGAGCCTCTGACCACCGTGTTCGACGGGCATCTTCTGCTGAGCGACGGTCGGCTCGTAGTGGGGGATGTCGTTGGCGAGAGCCGATTCACCACTTCCCTGCTCGGGAAGCCAGGTAGGCGGCGGGTTCGGGTCTCGGTTGACGATCCGCAGGGGTGGGCTCGCGCGGTTGACGTCGTCATCAGCGCCGAGACAGTGTGACGGAGCCGTGTATCAGCTCGAATGATCTTCGAACTAGGTGGCTCACGTGTGGATTCGCCGGACGTGGGGGCGGCCTTCGTTTGATCCTGTGCTCCGACCAAGGTGCACGTGACCAAGACGAAGGCCGTGAGGGTGAGTCTGCTGCCTGATGCTGTTTGGAGGGAGGCGCTCGCGGAAGCGTCACGCTTCCGGGGCGAGTTCTACGAGTGTCTGACCGCGCGACGCGACGAGCTGTTCGAGCTGGTGGACGCGATGCTGTGTGCGGACGGGGCGGTGAAGACGCCGGTGGACCTGACGTTGCTGCCCGAGCATCGACGTGGCCACGGAGCGATGTACGGCGGCCTGAACCACGGCAGGATTGACGCCGACCAGCTGCGTATGGCGCTGGCCGGGCTGTCGCTGCCGCGGTTCGACGGCGGACGCCTGGTCCTGGCGGTCGATGTCTCGCCGTGGCTTCGTTCGGACGCGCCTTGTTCGACGGACCGGCTGTTCTGCCATGTCTACGGCCGTGCGAAGACGGCCTCGCAGTTCATCCCGGGCTGGCCCTACTCCTTCGTCGCTGTGCTGGAGCCGGGCGCCACGTCCTGGACCGCGATCCTGGATGCGGTGCGGCTGGGTCCAGTGGCCGACGCGACCGCCATCACGGCCGACCAACTGCGAGGTGTCGTCGAGCGGCTCATCACCGCTCGCCAGTGGAAGGCCGGGGACCCGGCCATCGTGATCGTCAGTGACGCGGGCTATGACGTCACTCGTCTGGCCTGGGTCCTGCGCGACCTACCGGTCGAGCTGGTCGGCCGGGTCCGCTCCGACCGCGTCATGCGCCTGCCGAAGCCACCGAGGATGCACGGCGTCAATGGCCGACCGCCTAACACGGCCCGGAATTCCGCTTCGCCAAACCGGAGACCTGGCCCGAGCCGGCCATCACCACGATCGCGGACACCACCGACTACGGCAAGGCCGAAACCCAGGCATGGGACCGGGTCCACCCCCGGCTCACCCACCGGTCCTCATGGCTGGACCACGAAGGCGAATTGCCCTTGGCTGAAGGGACGCTGATCCGCCTGAAGGTTGAGCACCTGTCGAAGGAACGGGATGCTCCGCCGGTGTGGTTATGGTCCTCCAAGACCGGCGCCACCGCGGATGACGTGGACCGCTTCTGGCAGGCGTTTCTCCGCCGTTTCGATCTGGAACACACCTTCCGCTTCGCGAAACAGACCCTCGGCTGGACCACCCCGAAACTCCGTACTCCTGACGCCGCGGACCGCTGGACTTGGCTCCTGATCGTCGCGCACACCCAGCTCCGGCTCGCCCGGCCCCTGGCCGCGGACCTCCGCAGGCCCTGGGAGAAGCCCACCACCTCCGGCCGGCTCACCCCGGCCCGGGTCCGCCGAGGGTTCAGGAACATCCGCGCTCATCTCGCCTGCCCGGCCCGTGTTCCCAAACCCCGCGGCGCCGGCCCCGGACGGCCACCCGGTGCCAAGAACAAACACCGGGCACCCCGCTACGACGTCGGCAAAACCGTCAAGCGCCCCGAGCCCCTCAAGGCCATCGGCAAGCCCGGAAGATCTTGGTAGATAAAGAACAAGCTGAGTACCTGTTCCTGAGCCATGCATGACAGAGAGGGCGTCGAGTGCGGGTCTGGCTGGGTATGGTCGGCATGTAGGTTCTGGCGATGGGTGAGGGGGCGGTGTGATCGGGCTTGGTGTGTTACTGGGGGCGGCGGTGTTGATGGTGGTGACCGTGCTGCGTCGAGGGAAGCGGCGGCGCACGGAGAATGTGGATGGCCTGCTCATTGAGCAGGCTCGAACGGCGCAGGCAAGAGCTGACCGGAGTTCTTACAGATCGGATGAGGCCTTGCTCGCCTCGATGCTGAGGGATAAGTACAAGCCCTAGCTGGCGGATCCCTCCGGGTCTGGTGCAGGTTCGGGTGACAGGTTTGGTCACGCGGCCTGGAGGGCCGGTGTGGTCATGACGGTCTCGTATTCGACGGGGTCAGCCGGCCGAGTGCGGCTTGTCTGCGGCGTCGGTGGTAGGTCCGCTCGATCCAGGTCATGATCGCGATCCGCAGTTCCTCTCGGGTGGCCCAGCTGCGGCGGTCGAGGACGTTCCTCTGTAGCAGGCTGAAGAAAGACTCCATGGCCGCGTTGTCGCCGGCTGCCCCGACTCTCCCTATCGTTCCGGCCATCCGGAGGCGGTCGAGCGCCCGGACGAACTTCCGGGACCGGAATTGCGATCCGCGGTCGCTGTGCAGGATGCATCCGTCGACGTGTTCGCGCCGGGCCACGGTGTTCTCGAGAGCGATCACGGCCAGGCGGGACTTCATCCGCGTGTCAATGGAGTAACCCACGATCCTGTTGCTGAAGACATCCTTGAACGCACAGAGGTACAGCTTGCCGCCGCCGGTGGCATGCTCGGTGATGTCGGCGAGCCACAGCCGGTTCGGGCCGCTCGCGTTGAAGTTGCGGCTCACGAGATCGTCGTAAACCGGCGGCCCGGCTTTCTTACCCCGGCCGCGTTTCTTGCCGGACACGCTCCACCAGCGGTCCTCCCGGCAGATCCGCCACGCAGTCCGGTCGGCCATGGTGCCCCCGGTGGTGCGGGCCTCATCGGCCAGGAAGCGGTAGCCGAACTCCGGGTCCTCGCGGTGAGCGTCGAAGAACGCATTCGCGCGATACGCCTCAGCGAGGACGGCGTCGGCCACCGGCTTGTCGAGCCAGCGGTAGTACGGCTGTCTGGCGAGCTTGAGCACCCGGCACGTCACCGTCACGGGCGCCCGTCCGCGGCCAGCTCCTTCACGAGCGGGCAGATCCCTTTCCCGGCAGATGCGCCTGCGACAGACAGGCCGCAGCCCGGCGCAAGACCTCGTTCTCCTGCTCCAGCAGCTTGGTCCGCCCACGTGCCTCCCGCAGCTCCACGCTCTCCTGGCTGGAGGTCCCGGCCCTGGCCCCGTCATCGATGTCCGCCCGGCGCATCCACTTCCACAACGTCATCCGGCGGACCCCCGAAGTCGGTGGCCACCTGCTCGACCGTCACACCCGGGCCGCGGTTCCCCGCCACCCGCACGACGCCCTGGCGGAACTCCTCCGGATAAGGCATGGGCACAGCGACATCCTTCCCACCCACCCCACAAGGCAAGCCAGATCAAATGTCACCCGATCATGCGGCAGACCCGAGGTCGGCGATGTGGCTGCGGACCATCTGGTAGGTGACGGGCGCGTTGTCGGCGACGAGTTCATTGCGGAGGCGGGTGACACTGGTGCATCCCTCGGCGAAGCGTCGCTCCAGGTAGGGCTTGTAGGGGTCCTCTGCTGGGCCGGGGGCGGTTCTCGCGGATGGTGTCCTGCCAGCGTGCGGCATTCGCGTACCGGAGCACGGTGTTGAGACCCCAGCCCAGGTGCCGGGCGTTCGCCCGGCGCGAATGGCCTTGGGTAAGGCATCTTGTGGACCAGGGCATGTGCGGCCTTCATGCGCTCGGCCCGCCGGCCGACGGGCTCCGAGTCGTCCTACGGCCGACCGGAAGCCAGTCGGAGGGCCTCCGGCAACATGCCGACGGGCGACAGGACCACGCAGGCAGTCGCGATGCGCGGCGACGCAGGTCTCCACGGCTCGGCCGAGGCCCTGCCACAGGTGGAACCGGTCGGCGACCTGCAGAGCGTTGGGGGCACCGCGGCGGGCGCCTTCGGCGTAGGTGCCGGCCCGGTCCCGGCAGATGATCTCCACGCCGGGATGACGGACCAGCCAGGCGGCCAGCAGCCCGGCTTCACGTGTCGGGAGCACATCGCGACCACGCGATGGTCTTCGACGCTGGTCAAGACGGTGGAGTAGATCTGACCGCGGCGGATCGCGCCTCGCCCAGGCCGTCGCGCGCGACGTCGAGGCGGCCAGGATGCAGACCGAGCTGGACGAGGTGATCTGATGCCGATCGCCGTCGACATCGACATCGACGTGATGCTGGCCAAGCGGAAGATGTCCGTGGGCGAACTCGCCGAACGCGTCGGGATCACTCCCGCCAACCTGGCGGTGCTCAAGAACGGCCGGGCCAAGGCGGTGCGCTTCGCGACGCTCGCGGCGCTCTGCGAGGTGCTGGAGTGCCAGCCGGGGGATCTGCTGCGCTGGGAGGCCGGCGGCGATGGTGAGGGCGCCGACGGCGGTACGTGAGCGCGGTCCGCCAATACGACCAGTAGAGTGACGGTGTGTCATGGCTGGGCCTGAAGGCCCGAGTCGAATGGATCACATCGAGAGAACAAGGTGCTCAGGTTGAAGAAATTCAAGGCTACGGTTGTCGCCATCGCCGCCATCGCAGGACTGGCCGTGGCCGTCACGCCGGCTCAGGCAGCCGATACCTGCAATGCGGGGGGCGGCGGCCTGTACATATGTGATTACGGCGTAACGAACCACGCGCTTCCGAACGGCCAGAAGGAACAGTTCCTGGTCGGCCTCGACTATGCGGTGTGGACGCGCTGGACCATCAGCAATCAGTGGACCGGATGGGTGTCCTTGGGCAAGCCCGATCCCCTCGGTTCTGCCCGCGCCACGAACGCTGTCAAGGTGGAGGATCAGCAGGTGGGGGGCGACTTCCGAACGACCATCTACCTCAACAACAGCAACGGCCCCGTCGTCAGCAGGACGCGCCTCGCCCTCGGGTCGGGCTGGACGCCTTGGGACTGGCCCAACTTCAACTGACCGAGTGTTCCGCCCCCGCCCGAGGCGGTGTCACGGACGCCAGCGGGGGGTCTCGTCGTCCGGGGTGTGCGGGCTCGCGAAGTGGAACGGGACCGAGAGGCGGGCGGCCAGGGCCCGGTCGGCCCTGTCGGCCACGGCCGCCGACGGGTTGAGCGGCCCGGGGTCCTCGTCGCCGAGGTAGCGCTCGGCCGCGCCCCAGTAGATGGTGGCCAGCGCCCAGTCGCCCGGGGGGCGGTAACGGCCAGCAGGTTCACGAACCAGTCGTGCACGGTGTCACCGTCCCAGACGGCCTCGATGGCCTCGACGCGGCCGGGGCCGTCCCAGGCCGAGGCGGCCAGGGACTCCGGGTCGAGAGGGCTGTCCGGGGTGCGGGCGACGGCGCCGCCGTGGTGGAGGTACCGGTCATTGACGACGAGCTGGGCGTCCATCAGCTCCAGGCCGACACCGCGGCCCGCTTCCAGACGGTCCGGACCGCCTGGACTCAATGGTGGCTGAAGGCGCAGATCAAGCTCTGACAGCTCGGCTCACAGAGCCACCGGGGAACGATGAGATGATCTTGGTGTGGCTGGTGTGATCACGGCGTCGGAGCGGTCCTGGATAGCCCCCTTCTCCGGGCTGAGCCCACGGCAGTTCGGCAAGCTGGTGACGGTTCTGCGGCGCGAGGGTACGGGCGCGATCCGCAGGGGCCGGCCATGGGGTCCTCCGCTGGAGGACCGGGCACTGCTGTCGGCGTACGGACTTTCCTGGCTCTGGCAAGAATTTCGTAGCCGGAGATCATCTCGGTGACACAGTCGGCCGGTCCGCGTAGCGGTGGCGGAGGTGGGCGATCAGGACGACGCGGTGGCGGAGGAGCGGGACGCGGCGCGTCCGGCCATTAGGCGTTTCTGCGCCTTGACGTCGGTGATGCGGCCTTCGTTGACGCCGGAGTTGTAAGGGGTGGTGATTCCCTGGGCGACAGCGTGTTGGTCTTTTCGGAGGGCTCCGGCGAGGCCGATGAGAGGGGCCAGACCGCTGCCTGCGAGGTCGTTCAACCAGCCCGGGAGGAGTGTCGCGTCGCGGTTGTCAAGCATGGCGGCGAACCGGCGGACCAGGTCGTGGGCCTGCCTGAGTTCAGGGCAGTGCTCCAAGAGCCGGGGCAGGCGGTCGTTGATGTGGAGGCTGCGTCGGTGCGGGTGAGTGTGATCCAGCGGGCTGCTTCACGCGGTGAGGGTGGCCCCTCGCGTGGCTCGTCCAGGGGCAGTCCTCGTCGGAGGGGGGCGACGGCCATTTTCACGCGCTGGTAGTGGCCGAGATAGCCCTTGATTGCCGAGGACATCAGGCAGTTCCGCGAAGTCCTCGCTCAGGTGCTCGGATACGGCCGTGCGGACGCAGTGCCCCGCCCGTGTAGGTATCTGACGTGTCATCTGTGCGGAATGCGCGACCGTCGGCAGCCCGCTACGCGGGCCGGCCTACTGTGTCACCGAGATGATCTCCGCCTACGAAATTCTTGCCAGAGCCACGTTCACGTGTACGCCGACACAGCCCAGCGGTGGGCGGCCCGCTACCGGGCTGGGGGCGAGGCCGGCATGGCCGACCACTCCTCCCGCCCGCACCACAGCCCCCGCCGCACAGCGACCCGCACCGAACACCGGATCATCAAGGTCCGCCTCCTGCGGCGGTGGGGGCCGGCCCGCATCGCCGGACTGCTGAACCTGCCCGCCTCCACCGTCCACCGGGTCCCGACCCGCCCGCCTGACCCATCTGGACCGCGCGACCGGGACCGCCATACGCCGCTACGAACGCGAGAAGCCCGGCGAACTCGTCCACGTCGACATCAAGAAACTCGGCAACATCCCCGACGGCGGGGGACACAAGGTGCTGGGCCGGTCGGCGGGCCGCAAGACCAAGTCCGGCGTCGGCTACGGCTACATCCACACCGCCGTCGACGACCACTCCCGCCTCGCCTACAGCGAGATCCACGCGGACGAGAAGAAGGAAACCGCCACCGCCTTCTGGACCCGGGCCCAGGCGTTCTTCACCTCATGCGGGATCACCGTCGAACGCGTGCTGACCGACAACGGCGCCTGCTACACGTCCCACGCCTGACGGGACCTCCTCGCAGCGGCCGGAATCACCCACAAACGCACCCGGCACTACCGGCCCCAGACCAACGGCAAGGTCGAACGGCGCAACCGCACCCTGCTGGACGAGTGGGCCTACGCCCGCCCCTACCGCTCAGAGCAGGCCCGACGCGACGCCTTCCCCGGCTGGCTGCACTCCTACAATCACCACCGCGGACACACCGCCCTCGCAGGCACACCACCCGCCAGCCGCGTCCCCAACCTCACTGGGCAATACACCTAGTCGAAGCCGACGGACAGCTGCCCGACATCGCCCCCGGCGTCCTCATGGACGGCGACGACATCGGACGCTGGGTCCAGCAGCAGAAGCAGCCGACCACCTGGGCACGGCTCCTGCCCGAGCAGAAGGCACGGCTGACCGCACTGGGCGTGCAGCCCGCTCAGGCGCCGCCTCCGGCCCCGGCGGCCGCTCGTGGAACGAAGGGGCCGAGCAAGGCGCAGCAGGCATTCCAGCGGGGCCTGACAGCCCTCACCCAGGGGATCGAACGGGCACCCGTAGCAGGCGCCACAAACTCACCGAGGAACAGCTGCACGCACTACGGGAGCTCGGCGTGGGGTGGGTCTGACCCCGCGCGGCCTGGTTCTCCAACCGAAGCCCCGTGGTTCCCGGGAATCGTGACGGTTTACCCGACAACGCAGCAGGCGCAATCATCGGGAGCCCCGGTGGATCTCCTCGAGCGCCGGGGACCGCCTCTTCAAGTGGTTCGGTGCCGCAGGCACCCCGGCAGCACGTGCGAGGATGAACGAGAGTTCCGCCCTGTCCGCTTTCGCAGAGGCCGCACATGAACAGCAAGTTCCTCCCCTTCCGACGCAAACGCGGGACCAAGGTCACCTACGAGGTAACCGGCACCGGCTCCTTCGAGGTGGCCTATGCCGTCGGTGACCCTCTCAAAGGAGAGGAGAAGCGGGTCAAGGCTGGCGTCGCGCCGTGGAAGCAGGACGTCGTGATGTCGGGCATCGACGCGATGCCCATGCTCACGATCATCACGTCCAACCCCGAGCATCCCGACGGCTGGCTCCAGTGCACGATCTCCATCGACGGAGAACTCGCGGTGGAGGGGGCGGTGTCCTCCCGCTCAGCCAGCGCCACCTTCACGGCCCTGCCCGGGGCAACGGGTTGACCCCAGCGGGCACAGACGCTGGACCTGGCGGCCCTCGCGCAGTGGGTGGAGCAGGAAGGCACGGGGCCTGAGGTCTCTCGCCTTCATGTCAGTGCATGACCTGCGCATCCCTCACCTGGCTTTTTACGCGTCGAAGAGCAGCGTTTTGACAGCAGTTCGGGAGTCGCCCTGGCCGTCGGCGCCGACCCGTTGTTCATGACGTCCGACGGCACCGCCCGGCGCCGGGACGTAAGGCCGGCGGTCCGGGCGTCCTCGGGAGCCGGGTCGCTGGGACAAAGCGCTGGCTACGGAGCGAGGTGACCGGTGCCGCGGCTCCGATGCCGTCTCGCGGCCCGCTGCCGTGTACTGCCTCCGGTTCTCGTGAACATCAATCTCCGGCCTCGGCCGGTGCCTCCCGAAGTCATGACGAACGGGCTTCACAACCCGTGAACATAGCCACTCACCCGATGACAGTGAACAGACCCTGCTCTCTCTCACTTCCGTGACTGCGAAGGGGAAAGCTGAAATCCTGCGGAGCTACCCCGGCACCGCCGGGTATGAGGACTTCGCGCGTCGCCGGGCAGGAGCCGATGCCGGACCGGACCACATGCGTCACCACCCGAACGCCGGCTGGGCTCTACATGCACTGGAAGATGCCTGCAGAGACAGGCGCCAAAGAGGAGCGCCTGGAACGCGTGTCCGCGATGGCCCGGAAGTACGCCGGGCATCGCTACGAGGGACGACGTCGCCCGAGCCCGCTCCGGCCGGCTCGCACCCGGACCGGCCACGGGGACCGCAGGTCCCGTGGTCCGGCAGTGGCCCGGCCGCGGGGCTGCCCCCCTGGCCGGGTCGAAGCACGGCGGGCCCTCGCACTCCGGGGCCGGCCACTGCGGCATCAGGGCGACGGCCTCGGCCGGCAGCAGACCGGGGCCCCTCCGCCAGGTGGACGGTCACCCGCCGTCGAGGTGCTGCGCGGTCCGAGTCGGCGCGCGGCTATTCCTGGGGGTTGCGTGCCGCCGCCACGATCCGCTCCAGTGCGGAGGCGTGCCGCTGGAACGCCTGCCGCCCGTGGGAGGTGAGGCGGAGGTGGGTGTGCCGGCCCGTGCGGCTGCGTGTCTTGCGGACCTCGACGTACCCGGTGTCGGTGAGCGCGGTGACCTGCTTGGAGAGCGCCGAGTCGCTGGTGCCGACGGTGTCCCGGACGAAGCCGAAGTCCACCCAGTCGGCGGGGGCCAGCAGCGCGACGATCGAGAGCCGTGCCGGAACGTGCAGGAACTCGTCGAAGTCGGGGTCCATCAGCCCTGGCCGTTCCTGCGGATCAGGCCCTCGACGACCGGGCGGAGCGCGTACGAGGCGCCCACGGCCGTCAGCGCGGTGACAGCGGCGGCGAACGTGTGCCGTGCCGGGAGGCCGGTGAAGTACGCGGCGATCGCCACCGCCCAGAAGAACACGAGGAGCAGGACGCCGCAGACCGCGTAGAGCAAGGCCTCGGGGGCCGTGGCCTTGCGGCGGACGGGAGCCCGGCGCTGGTGGACGAACAGGCCGCCGACGATGAGGGCGTTGCCCGTCAGCACCGCGGCGGTTTTCCAGGGGCCCGTCAGGTCGAAGGACGAGCAGGCGGCGAACAGGCCCAGCGCCGAGACGAACAGGTGGGGGCGGGAGTAGGCGTGCCGCAGGTACTCGTCGAACGTCTGGTGGCGGCGGTGGTGGATGGCGTCGAGGGCGGTCTGGGCGTCGTAGGCAGTCATGTGCGGCATCCGTGATCGTGTGTTCGGCAGGTACTTTCCTGTTAGGAAAGTAGCACCTGTTTTCCTGTAGGGAAAGAAGGCTGGCCGTTGTGGTCCCCCTCTCGCCGGGCACAGCCGTGATCGCGCCATTCGCAGCGACGCGTTCAGGACCTCGTGCGGGTGCCTGAAGCGCAGCGTGCAAGGAAGGGCGGACCCCTTCCTCGCACCTCTCTGCCGGGGCAGGCGAGGATGGGCGTTCGAGCTGCGAACCCTGCGCACCCCCGCCTCACCCAAGCGCAGCAGACGCCGGTAGACGCCACCCCGGACCACTGCCCGGTCGGCATACCCGCCGACCTCCTCCCGACCGTCACCGCGGCCGCGTTCAGCTCCGCCTCCGCCCCGCCTCGCTGCCCTGGGACGGCGGCTCCCAGCCACTTGCCGAAAGCCGCTACGCCACTGGCCCGACTGGTCGAAGTTCCTGCCGACCGGAGCTGCGGCGGGGAGCGAGCCTCCGCCGGCAACACCCGAGCCCGGCCGGGAACGACCGGGTTCAGGGCTGCGAGCGGGACGGGCTTCGGGCGGGTGGCGCGCACCGCCCGCCAGTCCGCCGAGGGGCGCGCTATGGGAAGCAGGGCGACGTCCTCGGCGCAGTACAGCGGGACCTCGGTCACGCCGCCGTGGCGCTTGCAGTCGATCACCACCGACCGGGCCGGAGGCAACCACCCGGGTCGGCCGGCGATCTGATCGAAATCCGCTCGACGGACACCGAGCCGGCGGGCGGCCTGGCTCGCGCCGAGGGGGACATGCCGGTCGAGGGGGCCAGCAGGTCCCGGCGGCATGCGAGGACGGCCACCTGGTCCGGGTCGACGTCGGGAAACTCCGGGTCCCCGCCGAGGTAGACCAACAGACCCGCGCGGACGAGGTGGCCGACCACCACCGCGGTCACCCGCGGCCCGGCACCGCAACGGCTCCCCCAAGACCTCCGCGAGCCGGTACGCCGCCAGCCGGGCGCCGATCCGGCCCGCGCAGAACCGCTCCGGGGCGGCACGGTGCTCCAGCCGGGCATCGACCTGCTCCAGCGCGCCGAGGACTTCCCGCCCGCGGCACCGCTCCTGGTCATCACCGACGGATGGTGCGACACCCTGCGCATCCGCCGCGAACACGCCTACCTGATCCCCCAGGGCGCCGGCCTCCCCTTCACCCCGAAGAGCCCGGTCTTCCGCCTGACCTGACCGCCTCGTACGACGGAGGCCGCGCAAGCGGATTCACTGCCCGATCCGAAATGTATTTCCGTTCGTCCAGGAGCGATGCCACAACCTAAGATCAACTTCGCTGGCGGCTCCGGACCACCCGCTCATATCACCGTTCCGAGGGGGAGCGGCGGGGCCGCATTCGCTTCTCGTGAGGCGTACAGCCGTTGTTCCGTACTTCCATGGGGGGAAATCAAGCCATGAATCGTAGCCTTTTTCGGGCCTCCGCAGTCGGCGCTGCCGTAGTCGCCTTCTCCGGCGTCATCTCCGTTTCGCAGTCCGCCAGCGCGGCGGAGACGTGCACGACGATCGAGAACAGCCGGATCCAGTCGATGCCCGGCGGCATCCCCGAGGCGGTGATGTACGTTCCGACCTGCATCGAGGCGGTCCCGGGCGGCAAGGTCCGAGGAAAGGCCGACGTCAACTGGAGCTTCACCCACGACGGCCAGATCGACCGGAGCAAGCGCTTCAGCTCGTTCAAGGTGACCGTCCGCCTGGAGGGCCGGGTACCGGGCGGTACCGACACCGTGGTCACCAGCAGGACCTGTGACGTCACGAGCCGCATCAACTCGATCGACATCGGCAACCTGGAATGCCTGACCCCGTCGGCCGCACTCGACCCTAAGAAGCAGTGGTCCGCCGGCGCGACCGTCGTGTACGACATCACGGGCGACACCAAGGGCCCCATCACCTGGCAGCTCACGAACTCGCCCCTTATGGGTTAACCGTATTCCGGGTCCCCGCGCGACGAAAGGCGGCTCCTTACCACGGAGCGGGATCACCGGCCCGCGATTGATATCGCGGGCCATTCCTTCGGCAACCGGGAATTCGGCCATATCGGCGGGTGGAGAACGGGACGAACGCCGACGCCGTATTCGAGCGGGGGTCAGGGACCGTGGTGCGGTCGGGCCGGGAGCCCGCACCGCCTCCGGGCCGGCGGCCTCCACCACCGCCCGCGACCACAACCCAGGCCCGGCGTCCGCCGGCGGGGGGCCGCCCTGGAGGAGTTCGACTTCACCGCCTCCTCGAAGCTCCCGGCCGCCCGGATCCGCGACCTCAGAGCCCTGCGCCGGCTCCGTTCGGGCGAGTCGGTCATCCTCTTCGGGCCAGTGGGGGTCCGGAAGACACACGTGGCCCAGGCCCTCGGTCACCTCGCGGTCCGCCGGGGCGCCCACGTCCGATTCGCCAAGACCAGCCGGATCCTCGCGGACCTCGCCGGCGGCCACGCGGACCGCACCTGGGACAAGCGGATCCGTGAACTGGTACGGCCCGACGTGCTCATCCTCGACGACTTCGCCATGCGCCGGCTCGGAGCATCCCAGGCCGATGACCTCTACGAGCTGGTCAGCGAGCGGCAGGGTCGGTCCCTGATCATCACCAGCAACCGGGCGCCCGGCAACTGGTATCCCCTCTTCCCGAACCCGGTCGTCGCCGAGTCGCTGCCGGACCGGCTGATCAACACCAGCCACCAGGTCATCATGAACGGCCCCAGCTACCGCCCGAACAAGCGGCCCAGCAACCCACTGACCAGAACGGAAAGACGACCTCATAGGCAGATCTGCCCACCGCATCGCTGGGGTCGGTGCCTGCCCTGCTGAAGGCCAGGCACCGATCCCTCACGGCACCGCGCTGCCGGTTCCGCTAGTCGATATTGATGTTGAAGGTGGACGTGCTGCCATCCGCAGCGGTCAATGTGACCGGCCCGAACGTGATGATCGCGACGGAGTTGCCGCCCGGGCCCCTGTAGAAGCCGGTTGCCCTGGTGATCCGGACGGCCAGAGCCGCGAGGGTTGCCGCCGTCTGCTCGTCGGCGTCGATCTTCGGTTGGGCCAGAGCGTGATGGCCATGTGCTTCTGCCCAGTCCCGAACGCTTCGGGCGTCGCGGTTCATCTCCGGGAGGATGCTCTCGTTCGCCCAGGCCCACAGCCACGAGCCCGACGAAGGGCTGAAGCTCGCCAGGATCTGCGCGGGCGCCGTCGCGGTCTTCTCGGGGAAGGTCCACGTGATGAGGCCCGTCCTCTGATCCAGGCCCCAGCGGTCCGCCGAGCCCAGCCCCCAGGACACGTGCGCCCGAGCCAGCTGGTCGATCGCGTCTTCGCCCTGCAGCAGCAGCGCGCTCAGGTCAGCCGGATCCACTCCCTGAGCAGGGCTCTCCGACTTCCTGGCCCGCTTGAACAATCCCATGCCGCGAAGTCTGCCAGAGGCCGCAGACCACCCGACGACCCCCTCGTGCCCAGGCCCCACGCCAGCCGACCAGGTGGGGAATTACGTGAACTTACCCCTGGGGAATAGCGCGAACGTTCACAACAAGCCGCCTACGCGTACGCGAGGGCCGGATTCGCTCCTGCGGGGAAGCGCCGACGATGTCCTGGGCGCGATCTGCCGGAATCCTGCGCCAGGCATGCGAACAGGGCCGTCACCCCCTTGGCCGACGGCCCCATCTCGATGAGTGCCTGTTCCCAACTCCGACCCGGCGGATTCCCCCACCTACCAGAACTGCTCACCCGGTGACGCGGGCGGCCGGCCCACATCAGCGCCGCCATGACGTCCGCCGCCTCACCGGGGAAGATCAGCAGCCCACCACCCAGCACGCCAGTGACGCTCAGGTACCTGAAGGCGGCCCAGAAGTGGGCGGCGCCCCACTCACAACAACCCCATCCCCCCAGGACCACGAGCACGGCCAACACCTGCACGGCCAGAACCGACACCCCACCCTTCGCTCGACCCCGGCCAACCGTCATCCTCGCGGTCCCACCTCGGCACGCCGAGAACGGGACCACCGTGCGGCCTGCACTCAGCCCGCCGCCGTTGCCGGGCCCTTCCCGAGCCGGGGTACACGGGACGTCACGGTTCCCCAGGCCGCAGTGAACCGCACCCCCTCGAAAGGGTGGCCGGGGCCGGCCGCGGCGAGGAGCTCGCCGACCTGCCGGGAGGCGTCCGGGCGCAGGGGTACGGTCCGGCCGACCGCGCGCAGCCGGTGCTGCTGGTCGTAGCGGCCGAGGACGAGGAGCCCGGGGCGGGTCAGGGTGCACGCGAACGCCGCGTTTTGGCAGGACACCATCCGCGAGAACCGGCTCCGGTCGAGCAGGCTGGACCCTTACAAGCCCTACCTGGAGCGACGCTCCGCCGAGGGATGTACCAGCGTCACCCGCCTCCACAGCGAGCTCGTTGCCAACAACGCGCCCGTCAGCTACCAGATGGTCCGCAGCCGTGGTCCTGCTCCAGTAGCAGCTTGTAGTGTGGGGAAACTGTCATGAGGGGTGATCGATATAAGCAGGCGACGGTACGTGGCCAGGGGGGTACCCGGCGGGTATCGCATTTGGGACAACAAGGGGCAGCGGTGGTGGGGTGACCACTACGAGCTCTGCCCTGACGCCCTCCTGACGGAGTTGAACGGCGCTGCCGAACCCGCGAAGCTCACCGCTCTCCTCAAGCGGTACCGGGCACTGAAGCGCTGACGGATCGAGCGACCGGAGTGGCGGCGGCGTCCAGCTCAGCACTTCGCCCCTTGGACGGCCGACCCGCTCCCCTGATGTCCAGGAGGCACCTCCTCGAACATCGAGGTGACGCTCCGCGACGGCTCCCCAAGATCTGTGCCAGAACCCCGTTCTCGTGGACAAAGCCAACCTGCGTCACGTCGGCCACCAGCAGCCCGGCCGCCCCGCCTACTTCTCGCAGGCACAGCCGGCCCCTGCGCCTGCGGTCAGGACCGCATGGTGGGCCACTCCCCCGTGCCACGCGGCGGTACCCCGCAGAGCGGACGGCCAGGTGCGTCACCCCCGACCACGCGTACCCGGCCCAGCACCGCCAGCGGAGCCGCTCCGGGTGCGGTCAGCCGGCCCGGCGACGCCCCAGACTCCCCCGCCGTCAGGGCGGCGAGCGCATCGGCGCCCTCGTCAGTGGACCAACCGGACCGCTCATCCTCCCCTTCCGCGTCGTCGGCCAGGACCAGGTGCGGACCATCGAGCCGCAACCAGGCCGTGCGGCGCCCGGCGCCGACCACGGTCTGCGAGGCCGGACGACATGCCCGAGGGCACCTCGATCTTGTCGTGGGCGAGCAGCCACGCCACGACAGCCGCCCGATCGGGGCCTGCCCGGCCCGGGTGAGCCGTTGGCTCGTCCTTGCCACTGCGATACCCGCGCCGGCATGGTCGGCTCCTCACAGCGAATAGTTCCTGCGCCTGCATTTGTCAATCGCGCTTGCGTTTGCGGTACGCGTGGGGCAGGGTCGCCCTCATGACGACTTCCGGCCCCGTACCCCGCGTCGGCCTGACTGCGGCGGAAACCCGCGAGCTCGACCGGCTCACCCAGCATGTGGAAGCGTGCGCGGCCGCCCTGGAGCAGGCCCGGGCCGCGCTCGGCGAGGCGGCCGGGCGGATCGCCGCCGGCCACGGGCGCGGCGGGCCGGCCGCGGTCGCCGCCCGCGTGGGATGGTCACGCCAGCACGTCTCCACCCTGACCGCCGCCCACCGCCGGCAGCAGCCCGAACGGGAGGCGGCATGAGCACCGCCCCCGAACCCTCCCACGAGCCCGGCCTGCCCCAGCCGGCCGCCCGCGCCGAAGAACTGCGCGCAGCGCTCTCCCGTATCGCACCCGACGCGGTCGCGACCTTCGACACGGAGCGGGCCGAGGCCGTCGCCCGCGCCCGCCAGGACGTCAGCTCCGCGCCCATGCGCAGGTTCCTACGCCAGTGGGCCCTGCACGTCGCCATCGAACGCCACCCCCAGCAAGCCGCCCGACTGCGCCTCCTTGAGGCACGGGCCGCCGAGGTCACCGACCTGGAAGAGGCACGGGCGATCGCCGCAGAGATCGGACAGATCATCGACAAGGCCGCCGCCGAGGCCGGACTGCCCCACGGCGGGGAGTCTTGAGCAGCTGGCGGTGGGAATACGACCCTGACGCCGAGCACGTCGTCAAAGGACTCCCCAGCCACGTCGTGGCCGAGGTGGAACGGCTGTCCGACGAGCTCGTCGCCCTCGCCAACGTCGGTGTCGACGTCACCGACATCGGCGAAGGCTCCCGCCGGGGCGTGCCGGGCGGACTCCGCCGCATCCCGCTCCTGGCCGACGGCTGGTTCTACGCCCTGCCCCTGCCCCGCCTGACGCTGATCGCCATCGTCCGCATCATCCCCCCGTACGCCGACTCGTAGGAAACCCGGCGACGACGCAGCCGGCGGCTTGTGCTGCCGCGGCGTCAGCCGGCTGGGGACCACCCCGGGACGGTCGACAGGACCTTCTCCGCGACGCGCAGCAGCGCCGCATCGTCCAGAAGGCCGCCGTCGATCCGCCAGACGCTCAGTTCGAACGAATCGCCCTGATCCTGACCGTCCTTGGCCACCGACAGGACCCGCGCCGGAACGCCCGGCCCGCTGGAGGAGTCGCTTCCGTCGAGCTGGAACCGGATCTGCAGGGTCTGGTCCGAGTAGAGGGCCGCCGGGCGGCCCAGTACCGTGCGTCCCGGCACGGTGTCTCCCATCAGCCGAGCGGTACGGCCCACCGGGAGGCCGCCGTAGCTGGCGTCCAGCGTCACCGTGTACCCCTCGAACTCCACCTTGGCGGTCGGCGTGACGATCGCCTCGCCCGTGCCGCCAGGCCGGAACGACCTGCTGCCTCCGTTCACCGTCCGCGCCTCCCGGCCCGGTATGCCCAGCAGGGCGTCGAGTCCGGGCTGGTACAGGGCCTCACACAGTTCCCGGCCGGACGCGCGCCCGGGCGTCTTCGCGGTGTCCGCGTCTGCACACGTGGGCGGCTTCCGACGGTCATAGTTCCCTTCGCCCTCCCCCCACCACCACAGGCCCAGTGCGAGCACCGGCACCAGCACCAGGGCCGCGGCCGCCTGCCCCCACGCACGGCCGCCCTTGTTCGCGGCGTCGGCATCCTCGCCCATGTCCCCCCTGTCGTTCCCGCGCCCCACAACGTGCCGGGATCCTAACCCGTCAAGATCGACACGTCGGGCGCGGGCCGCCGGACCCGGATCCCGATGCCGTCGATGATCCCGGGTGATCTGGGACGAACAGACGCAGTAGGTGATGGGAG
This sequence comes from Streptomyces sp. NPDC040718, assembly GCF_055593565.1. Lineage (NCBI taxonomy): Bacteria > Bacillati > Actinomycetota > Actinomycetes > Kitasatosporales > Streptomycetaceae > Streptomyces > Streptomyces sp. NPDC040718. The sequence goes on from NZ_JBVIXO010000006.1 coordinate 44,398, forward strand.
CCGTCCATCCGGTCCCATGTGAAGTCGGACAGCCGCCATTCGGGCTTGACGAAGGCGCCGAAGTGGCCAAGACGCACCCCGTAGAGCTTCCGCTCACCGAGCGGAGCGTACGCGTCGAGTGGAAATACAGGACTCTGCCCGTCCGGGCCCAGTCTCAGGAACTCGAAGGGAGGTGTGTGTTCGCTGAGTTCATCCGGGGAGGCGAATGCCTGCGCGATCACTTCGGTCTCGAGGCATGCGCGCAGGGTCGCCGCGAAGGTCGGTGCTGGGGGTTGGCTCGCACCATACGTACGCACTCGCTCAACTGCCCCAGCGCCCTGGTCAGTCCCGCGTAGACACGCGCGCGGGCCTCGGCAGCCTCCGGAGTGGGTGCGCAAGGCGGCGGAGCCGCCTCCGGGCCCTTCCCCCCGCATCCGGTCGTTGATGCCTCCAACGAGCGTCCAGATCAGCCGCTGGGCAGCCCCTGCACCCCAGGCCCGGGTGAGGCGGTCCGGTGGCTCCGGTGTCAGAGTCGCGCTGGTCCTGGGCACCCAACTCAGTTTGCGCGCATCGAGGATGGCCCCCACATCGTCGTGCGCGATGCCGACCAGGGTTCGTACCCCGAGGCCTTCGTCACGAAGCTGGCGCACCTTCCACACCACCGCACGCACACGACTGCGGCGGTACTCCGGAAAGAGCAAGTCAGAACGTCGCGCGAGGCGGCAGCCCTGCCGGGCGCGAACAACGCGAGCGCCCCTCCACCAGGCGGAGGGGCGCTCGGGTCCACATCGTCACGGTCTGCGGTGCCGGCGTGAACTCCACCCGCGTGTCCCAGCGGCCGGCCGCGATGTCCGGCAGCCGGTCCTGCTCCGCCTCGTCGACGGCGAGGCCCCAGCGGAGCGGCTTCGAAGGCCCGGGCACGCGTGGAGACCGCGGCGCGGAATGCCGAGAAGCTCACCAGCGCCGAGGGGTGAAGCGCAGCCGGTGTCCGAAGGCGGTTGCGCATGACCCACCCGCCACCGAACTGATCAACGCCCTGAGGCCGACGACCGTGTATGTCGGCCTCGGGTGCGGGACTCCGCCTCGCTCGCACCCCGTCCCGGTCAGGTCGTGTCCGACGGCGCCGGACGCGCTCAGCCGAAGCGCTTGATCTTGGGGGACTTCGCGGTGGTGTCGACGTAGTACTTGCGGACCAGCGGGCCGAAGCCGGCCTCCTCGTCGCCGAGGACCATCGACTTGACGACCCCGAGGCTCCTCGCCGCGGTGAACTCCTCCGGCTTCGTCTCGGGCTCCCCCGCGACCAGCGCCTTCCACGCCGCCCGGGACTCCGTCGCGGCGCTGACGTCCGGGTCGAGGCCCAGGTGGTAGACGCGCTCGTCGGCGTCCTTCCCGACGGCCAGAAAGACGATCACGTGGAATCCGCTGGTGAACTTGCTCTTGGCCCCGCCCACTTTTTCGGCCGGACCGTTGACGTACACGGCACGCTCGGCCTTCAGGGCCGCGTCGATGCCGGTCCACGCGGCGGCCGAGGCACTGAGCACCGACCCGAGGTCGGCGGGCGTGAAGAGCCCGTCCTTCCCTGGGCTCAGCAGAGCGCCGAGCTCCTTGGCGCGCCCCTGGCAGTTGCTGTCCATCATCTTCCCGAACGCGGAATCGACCAGCATCTGCAGCCAGCACGCGAGGCGCTTGAGGCCGGTGCTGCCCTCCGTCGCATCCACCGCTTTCGCGATCCGGTCCCTGATGTCCTTGAGCGCCGGCGTGGGCTTGTCGCCGACCTGAAGGTACGCCTGCTCGATCATGAAGCATCCCCCCGAGTCCTGGCTCCCCTTGGGCCCCACCATGACGCACGGACCGTACTCACGAAGGAGCGGAGCGTGAAGACCCCGGGAGGACGCCACTGCACCTCCGGGTAAGGGGCAGGTCCCACCGCTGCCCCCACGGTCGGCTCGGGGCCGCCCCTCCCCGTCGCTCTCCCGCTGCACCGGCCGGTGGAGCGGGGGAGCGTACCGTCGCCGGGGGTGGCGCTTACAGCGCCGGGGCGGGGGCCGTCAAGGGCCGGAACAGCCGCCGGTGGATCGCGCGCGAGATCAGCCAGGGGTCGACGGCCGGCCTGGAGCGGGCCCCGGTCACTCCCCACCGCGCGCGGCGATCAGCGGCCCGAGCAGCAACGTGCCCGGCCCCGCCCGGCCATCGGGGCCGGGCAGCTGGGTCGTGTCGGTCACCAAGAGGGGCTCCCGGCAGACGTCGCAGGCCACGACCGGCGTGGCCAGGTGTCCGCAGGCGTCGTGGCGGATCCGGGCCGGGGGCCCCGCCGGCTCCGCGTACCACTTGTCGCCCCATGCCATCAACGCCAGCAGGACGGGGTAGAGTTCCCGGCCCTTCTCCGTGGCCACGTACTCCTCGCGCGGCGGGGAGGCCTGGTAGCGCTCGCGCGTGACGACACCCTCCTCGACCAGTCGGGCCAGGCGCGCGGCGAGGGTCTTGCGGGACAGGCCCAGGTCCTCCGCCAGCTCGTCGAACCGGCGGATGCCGACGAGCACATCGCGCATGATCAAGGCCGTCCACGCGTCGCCGAACAGATCGGTCGCGCGGGCGATCGAGCACGCAACGCCGGAGAGCGGGGTACGGGTCACGGGCCGATCGTAGCGCCGCCGGGTTCCCTGAGGAAACCTGAGAATGTTAGGTTTACTCAGGGAACCCCACCGCGACTTGTTGAGGGAGCCCGCCATGGCCACCACCCCGCACATCGCACTCGACACGGCCGGACCCTCGGCCGTGGACGGCCGTCACATCCGGGCCGTGACCTTCCAGTCCGCCCGCCTCGAGTACCTGCGGCGCGTGCTCCTGCCGACGGGTGCCGCTGCGGCCGGGAGCCGGGTGCTCGTCGTCGGAAGCGGACGCGGCGTGCTGGCCCGGGGCCTGGCCCGGCTCGGCTTCGAGGTCACCGCCGTCGACCCGTCCCGCGCCGCCACGGCCCTCGCCCGGGAAGCGGACCACGGCCTCGGCATCACCTACCTGACGACACCCGCGGAGGAACTCGGCCTACCGGGCGGCTCCTTCGACCTCCTGTACTGCGCCGACACCCTCGAAATCACCGAACGGCCGGACGCGGTCCTCGCGAAGGCGGCCCGGGTGCTGCGCCCCGGCGGGGTCTTCGCCTACGACACGGTGAACCGCACCCCCGTGTCCCGCCTCGTCTACCTGGGCGCCTTCCAGGCGGTGCCGGCCACACGGATCATGCCCCGCGGCCGCTACGCCGGACACCGGCTGCGCCGCCCCGCGGAGCTCGCCGAGGCGCTCGAGCGGGTGGGGCTGGCCCCGCAGGACGTCACGGCGTTCAAGCCGCGCGACGTGCGGAGCCTCGTGCGGGCGGCGCGCGGGCGCCGACGCGGCACGTTGACCGATGAACAGCTGCCGGAGCTGGTCGAGATGGCGCTCGACCCCGGAGGCAGCCCGCTGGTGACGTACCTGGGGCACGCGATCCGCCAGGCATGAGCCCCCCGGCCCGGGAGCCGTGCGGCCCTGTCCGGCTTCCTGGGGACCGGCAGACGAACGGCCCGCGCAACCTGGGCCAGGCGCCCCGGCCGGACACCGGACGCAATGCAGGCCGCGGGCAGCCGGACGACCCCGATCCGCGGCTTCGGGCCTCGTCAGCTCGCGTCGGCGTCCGCGTCAGTGGACCAGCCGGACAGCTCGTCCTCCCCCTCCGCGACTGCCGGCTCAAGGGCGACGGCGTCCGACACGCCATGCTCGGCATCGCCCGACCGCACAACCTCGCCCTCACGGGACGGCTTCTGCCGCAAACGAGACCTGAGAAGTCCCCGGGAGACGGCTCCCCCCTCGCAGTCTCGGAGGAGAATCAGGCGAGGCAGAACTCGTTGCCCTCGATGTCCTGCATCGTGATGCACGACTCGTTGACGCCATCGGCACGCTGCGTCAGCACGTGTTTCGCGCCGAGCGCCGTCAGCCGTGCGCATTCGGCCTCGAGTGTGGCCAGGCGCTCGTCGCCCACGAGGCCGGTGCCGACCCGCACATCGAGATGCACCCGGTTCTTGACGACCTTGCCTTCGGGAACTCGCTGGAAGAGCACGCGCGGGCCCACGCCCGAGGGATCAGTGCACGCGAAGTAGATCTCATCCTCAGGCGGCAGCGAGTGGTGGTACTCCTCCCACGTGGTGAAGCCCTCCGGGACTGCCGGTAGGACGTATCCCAGCACCTCGGACCAGAAGGCGGCGAGGCGCGCAGGTTCCGCGCAGTCGAAGGTCACTTGGAACTGCTTGATCATTGACATCGGCGCACGATAACAGGGGCCCTGCTCGTCTCCCCGGGCGGGTGGATCCACACGTTGCCGGGAGGACGGCCCCTGCCATCCGCTGCTGTGTCGTGTGTCACGGGGGTGAACCGAGGTTGGAGCCTCTCCCAAAGGGTGGGACACAGGATCCGATCTCAGCCGATCGCTCTCGTGCCGAAGATCAGTTACGGGACAGCCCCTCAGCTTGTTCTTTATCTTCGAGACTGTCCTGTGTCATCGACAGCTGGGCGGCGTGCCATCGGATCCTGAGCACGCGCGCTCCTTCGCGCCGCGCTACACGTGCCGGACGACCTGATAGATCGTCTGAGAAACGGGCGCCGGGTGCGGGGCCTTGTTCCAGCCGAGCTCCTCGGCGCGCTTCTCGATTGCCTTGTGTGCGGCGTGAGCTGCGGCTTCGTCCTCGAAGAAAGCGACAGACAGTCCGTTGCCGGTAGCAGGATCGACAAGGTGATACGCGCCATGGACGCCGGGCACGGCCGCTGCAGCATCCAGCACCCAGTCGCGGTCGTCAGTCGGCATTGGTTCCCACACGGCCACCCTCGCGATCATCGCTGCCTCCATCTCGCTGGTCTGAGCCTCCAGAATGAAGCAACCTTCGTGAGGACGCTCAATCGCTGTCGCAGGACAGAGACGTGTGGAGTTCGGCGAGGGTCTCGGCGCGCTTGACGGTTTTGCCTACGTCGTAGCGGGGTGCCCGGTGCTTGTTCTTGGTGCCGGGCGGCCGTCCGGGGCCTGTTCCGGTGGGTTTGGGAACACGGGTCGGGCAGACGAGGTGAGCCCGGATGTTCCTGAACCCCCGGCGAACCCGGGCTGGGGTGAGCCGGCCGGAGGTGGTGGACTTCTCCCATGGTCGACGGAGGTCCTCGGCGAGCGGACGGGCGAGCCGGAGCTGGGTGTGGGCGATGATCAGAATCCAGGTCCAGCGGTCCGCCGCCGCGGGGGTGCGGATCTTCGGCGTGGTCCAGCCGAGGGTCTGTTTCACGAAGCGGAAGGTGTGCTCCAGATCGAAGCGGCGTAGAAATGCTTGCCAGCATCGGTCCACATCGTCCGGGGCGGCACCAGTCTTCGAGGACCACAGCCACACCGGTGGGGCGTCTCGTTCCTTCGATAGGTGCTCGACGCTTGGCCGGATCAGCGTGCCTCGATCAAGGGGAGGCTGTCGTCGAGCACCTGTCCGGTCGGGCACCCGGCCTGCTGCGTGTCCTGCGGGAAGCCGATCCTGATCACGTCCTGCTCGACGGGACGCTCGCCGAGTGCGACCGCGTCGGCGAGAGCCGGGCCGACTTCTCCCAGAAGCACCGCCGTCACGGCGTGAACGTGCAGGTCGTGGCCGATCCCACCGGCAAGCTGTTGTGGATCTCACCCGCGCTGCCCGGCCGCACCCATGACCTGACCGCGGCCCGCGCACACCGCATCAGCCGGATCTGCGAACGCCAGGGCGTTCCCGTCCTAGCCGACCGCGCCCACATCGGCGCCGGCCCCTGGGTGACCACACCGATCAGACGGCTTCCGAACCGGGACCTCACCACAACCCAGCGGACGATTAGCCGAGCCCTGTCAGCAGCACGAGCACCGGTCGAACGAAGCATCGCGCGACTCAAGTCCTGGCAGATCCTCCGCCGGGCCCGCTGTAGCCCCAACCGCATGACCGTCATCGCCGCAGCCATCCTCACCCTGGAACGTCAACGCTGATGAATCTCAGTGCCATACCAGGGTGAGGACGGATTGGCAATGGCTGTCATCCAGTTGGGAACCGTCTCAGGACCAGACAAGTCGACCTTCGGTGAACCGACAGACCGGGGAGCTTCCATCGGCGATCCTCGTCAGCGTCTCCGCCACGGAGCCGAAATACCGGGCCATCGATTCGTACTCGCCCGTGACCGTGGGGTCACCCACGAACCAGCTGCCGACGCGCCCGTCCCGCACATCGATAAACTTTCCCATCCAGCCGTCCTGGTCCGACAGGAACGGGATCCACTCGTTACGCCAGAACGGGTAGTCCGGCTGGTCCGGAGGGTCGAATCCGCAGGACGTGGAGCGGTTCGCGTAGAGCCTCTCCATGGCCCGGATGCCCAGAAAGAAGCTTCCCTCGTCTGGGAACCCGTCGAAGCCGCAGCACATCACGTCGTCGTCGAAATCTTCCTCCGGCAGATCCAGATTGTTCTGCAACAGCCACGTCCGCAGGTCCCCATGAAGGGAGATCCCCATCCGTTCCTCGGCTGCTGCGAGCATCTGCTCCGTAGCGGGCCCCGGCAGATCCGCGTGATCGGCCGGCGCGTGCTCCCGAAGAAGACTCATCACAAGCGACCAACTCTCAGCCACACTCATCGCCCTCTGTCCTCTGTCCTCTCTACAGGGATGTCTCCGTCCGACTACGCCACTGCGGAGGTTGGGAAGTACCGGCGGGAGAACCTTGCAGGGATGGTACTTCGAGCATGCGTTCCATCCCTCCCCACGATCATCTTCCGCCCCCAAGCGCAGGGCCGGCCCCTCAACGAAGTGACCGCCCGCGACTTTTCACAGACAACCCACCGTGCCCGGCGGGCCCAGCCTCGGAGCTTCCAGGACTCAAGCGAGGGCCACGGTGTCACCCTGGAGTGGCGAAGCTGAAAACGCTCAGTGACGAAGGAATTGGTGAAGTCGTCCAGGACCTCGAACCACAAGGTCTGGCCGTCGAGCGCGAGCATGGCACGCAGCCGGCTCAGGTAGATCTTCCCGTCCAGGCCGGACCGCAGCCGGGCGGCGGCCATGGCGCGAAGGTCGGCCAAGGTCGCCGCGCAGCGGGCGACTTATCGTCGGCGCCGTGAGGTTGAAGGAGGCCACCCGCTATGGCTCCGGCCAGATCGAGCGCCCAGTCCCCGGCGTCCTCGGTCTTCGCGATGTCCGCGAGCTGCGGCAGTGCGGCGATACTCGCCGGGGTGATCGTCCCCTGGTGGCACAAGCGCCCCCAAAGCCGGTCAATGGCCTCCTGGTCACGACCGATGGCTCGATCCAGCAGCCCGGGTATCGCGTGTGCCGGGCCGTAGGCGTCGTGGAGTGTGGACCAGTCGATCACCCTGTGATTCAAGCATGCTGTGGAGTGACCTCTGGGGACTGTGAGTCATGCCGCGGGATCACGTACGCCACCGCCAGTGCTGGGGCCTGCGGTGCCGGGAACGCGGTGTGCTCATCGAACAGACGGCGGTTCTTTGAGGCAGTGGTGGAGCTGGCCTAGCATCCGGTTGAACAGATTGCGCTGGCCAGCGGCGTGCCAGTCTCCGTGGTCGTCACGTCGCCGCCGGTAGTGGGCTTTGGCACCGGGCGAGGCAGTGATCGCTGAGAATGCCCAGAGGTAGCCAGCGTGGTTGAGCCGGTCGTTCTCCGGGTGACGGGTGAGGCGCCCGCGTAGGCCTTCAGTTGGCGGGTGTCCGCGAAGCGGGCGCGGTCGTCTCCGATTTCGGCCAGCACCCGGGCGGCAAGCTGGATACCGAGGCCGGGGAAGCTGAGGACAATTTCGGAGTCCGGATGCTGCGGGAACGCCTCCTCGACAGCCTGGGCGAGGTCGGCGGTGGCGGTGCAGGCTCGCCGTCGCGGTCAGGGCTGGATCTCCGACGCAGAGATCGCCGAAGCCCCTTTCACGGCCTTGGCGTAGGAACTCCCAACGTCCCAGGTCAGCAGGCACCTCTTCTCGTTCCGTCGTCCACAGGCTGACTACTGCGCGGTGGATCCAGGGTTCAGGCCCCCACCCGGCCGGTGTCGTACGCCCACATCGCGATCTCGACCCTGTTTCGGGCGCCGATTTTGGTCAGCAGGCTGGCGACGTGGGTTTTGGCGGTCGTCAAGCCGATGAATAGCTCGGCGGCGATCTCGGCGTTCGTGCGGCCACGGGCGACCAGCGTCAGCACCTCCTCCTCGCGTTCGGTGAGCGGCTCGATCGGTTGGGTCCGTCGGCCCGACGGTTCCCTGGCGGCGAGGGTGGCCAGCAGCCGCCGGGTGACGTTCGGCGCGATCAGGGCGTCGCCGACGGCGGCGGCATGGACGGCCTGGACGAGCAGCGCCGGCCCGGCGTCCTTGAGCAGAAAGCCTCGGGCGCCGGCCCGGAGCGCGCCCTGGACGTACTCGTCGAGGTCGAACGTCGTGATCACCACCACCGCGATCGGGTCCGGGACGCCCCGCCCTGCGAGGAGCTTGGTCACCTCGATGCCGTCGAGCCCGGGCATCTGGATGTCGACCAGGCACACGTCGGGGCGGAGCCGATGCGCCAGCTCGACGGCGGCGTGGCCGTCGGCGGCCTGGCCGACGACCTCGATGTCGGGCTGCGCGTCAAGGATCATCGACAGGCCGGTGCGCACCAGATCTTGGTCGTCGGCCACCAGCACGCGTACCGTCATCGGCGTACCTTCGTCGGCATTTCGGCGTCGACCGTCCACCCGCCCTCGGGCGCTGGCCCGGCACGCAGCGTGCCGCCGAGCAGCTGCACGCGCTCGGTCATCCCCAGCAGCCCGAAGCCGTGGTTCACCGACCGTGCCGGGTCGATCTGTCCGTCGTCGGTCACGCGTAGTCGCAGCCTTCCCGCGCCCTCTACGACCCGGATCTCCACTCGCGAGGCGTTGCGGGCGTGCCGCAGGGCGTTGGTCAGCGCTTCTTGCGCCAGCCGGTAGACCGCCGCGTCGACCTGGGGCGGAAGTTCGTCCATGTCATCTGGCAACTCTACGTCGACGACCGGGACCGGGGCGCGTCGGGTGAGGGACACCAGGTCGGCAACGCCGGGCTGGGGGGCGCACTCCGCCGGCGCTCCGTCGCGCAGCACCCGGACCATCGCCCGCATCTCCGCGAGCGTCCGCGACGCTTCGCCTTCGATGACCACCAGCGCCTCGAGCGCCGCTTCAGGTCGCTGCCCGGCCATCGCCCGCCCTGCCTGCGCCTGCACAGCGATCGCCGAGACGTGGTGGGCGACGATGTCGTGCAGCTCGCGCGCGAGGCCGACCCGCTCCTGGCTGCGGGTCTGTTCCAACGCCCGGCGCCAGCTCTCGGCGCGGTAGCGGAACGCCGCTCCGTCCGCCGCCGCCGCGGCCAGGACGGCGAACCCGCCGATGACGTTGGCCGGCCCGGTGTAGTCGGCGACCGTACCGATTCCCGCAGCGACCGCCACCACCGCCAGCCCGATCACGATCTCGCGCCCTGAGCCCCAGCGGACCAGCGCGTAGACGAGCACCAGGAAGTAGATCATCGTGTCGAGGCCCACGCTCGGGGCCCCGCCCAGCAGGCTCGCCAGTCCCAACGCCATCGCGGTGCCGAAGGCCACCACGACACAGGCCAACGGGTGGGTACGCCGCCACAGCAGCACCGGCGCAAGTCCGACCGCCACGATCGTCGCAAACGGCCGCCAGGCGACGTCGTCCCGGAGGACTCCTTCCAGTAGCCCCGTCACCATCAACACGCCGACCAGCACCCAGTCGTGCGCAACCCGTTCGGGAGCGTCCTTGGCACGGGGCTCGGCCCACAGCGAGCTCAGGGCGTTGGTGGTCACACACCCAGCCTAGGGACCGCCGAGGCGTCAGGGACCGACCGAAAGAACGAGACGCCGATCCTCCCAACGGCCGAGGCGGGTCCGGCCTCGACGCCGACGTGCCCGCCGCCGGGCTCAGCGATCGTGGGCCTACCAGTCCTCACCACAACAAGGGAGCCTTCGATGGGAACGCGTCAACCCACCACGACCGCACTGGAAAACCAGCGGATCCCGGTGAGAGCCAAGCTCGCCGCAGCGTGGACAAGCTTCATGTTCCTGTACGTCTACGTGGACATTCTCGCCTTCTTCAAGCCCGGCGTCATCGATGACATCGAGGTCGGCATCGTCTGGGAGTTCAACATCAGCCAGACGTTGTTTACCGCCTTCCTTGTGCTCATGGCGATCCCGATCCTCATGGTCGTGCTGTCGATGACGCTGCCCGCCCGGGCGAACCGCATCACGAACCTCATCGTGGCCTCCGTACAGGTCCCCTTCGCGGCATTCAACGCGCTGGGCGATTCCTGGACGTACTTCTACGGCCTCGGCGTCGCACTGGAAGTGATCGTTCTCGCCCTCATCCTGCGGTACGCCTGGACCTGGCCCCGCACCACACCGTCGGCGACCACGGCGACCAGCCCGGACCGTGAAACCCTTCGCTCCCAGCAGCAAGCGTGAACCCAAGAGCAGTCCCCGTCCTGTTCGGAGCCATCTGCCTCGGTGCCGCGGTGGGGGCTGCCTGGCGGTGGGACACCAACTACCACCAGGTCGTCGCGTAGGGGCCTTCCCAAGGCCCCTACCGGCAGGTCGGGTTTCGGATGCGCACACAGGCTCACCGCATCGTCTCGTGCCGTGAGGCAGCGGGTCCAGCTGTCATTGGCGTATCCGGCCCATCGGGTGGCGGTGTCGGGGCAAAGGCCGAAGAGGTCGGTGACGACGAGGGGCGGAAGGCCGGTGACCGCTTCGATCATTACGGTGTTGCGGGCGGCGCCGACGGGCAGTCCGTGCGGGCGCATCAGGTTGCCGCCGCCGAGGGGCTGCGGGACCTACACCTTCCTGTACCTGTACCTGTACCTGTACCTGTACCTGTACCTGTACCGGGCCCGGAGCTTCCGCCCTGCTCTGCTCAGCCCCCGCGCCTCACCGCCGACTTGAGCCCCCTCGCTCGCCGGCCTCGGCCCCGAGCAGCAGGCGGCCCTGGCCGAACGGTTCCCCTCCTTCGGGGCACCCTGCCGGAACTCCTCGCAGCGCCGGTTCCCCGCACCGGGCCCGCACGCACCGCTACTTGGAGCGGCGTCCTCCGTACGAGGCGACCAGGGCGTCGGCAACGGCGTCCGCGTCCGCGTCGGCCACGTCGGCCGGGTACTCCGGCAGGAGGTCGTCCCAGACGGGCAGCCACGACCCGAACAACTGGGCCTGGCCGTCGGGCCGGGCGAAGAACCACACGTGCAGGTGCGCGGCTCCGTCCCCGATCCGGTAGACGTGGGCCCGCGCGATGTGCGGAAGTGCCTGCACGTGGCGGACGACATGGGTGGTGAGCACGCCCAGCTCGGCGGCCAGTTCGTCCGGCAGATCGGCCATGTCGTAGTGGTCGCGCGGGAACAGCATCAGTACCAGGGGCACACCGACGCCGGATATCCGTGTCAGCCGCCAGCGGTCGTCGAGCCAGATGCCCTCGTCGCGGGAACGGCACTCGTCGCAGTCCGCCGGATCCTCACCGTGCCGTGGCGGCTCGGGCAGCACGGGCGGGCGAAGCACGGACACGCGCAGCCCTTCCGCCTCGAAGGGACTGACGTCCCATCCGGTCATCCTCGCCAGCGGAAGCCGAAGCTCCTCATCCGCAGCTGTACGGGCGTGCTCGAAAAACTCATCGGGTCGCAAAGCCATGATCGTAAGACTAGGGGAGGCCCGGCTGATCAGACCCTGACGGCTGCCGCCCGACCCGTAGGGTCCCGCCCCCTATCGGGCCGGGACCCTACGGAGGGCCCAGGGCGGTCACCCGAGCCGCGACCGCCCGACGCGCTCCACGCGCTGGACCCGGTCCTTGGCGACCATCCGGAACCGGAGTTGCCGACGTCCACCCGGACCCGGCAGGCCGCCGCCTCGGAGTCCGTCCAGGACGCCGAGGCGTTCACGGCCGAGGCCGCGGCGCAGCTGCGGGCCGCGGCCACCAGCAGTGAGCAGCTGGCGAAGGAACTGGCGGCCTCGGCTGAGAGAGCATGTTCCACATCAAAGGCCGGTAGCCGCAGTTCACCCCTTTCGAAGATGTACTTCGCCTTCCGCCCCCGGCCGATGGCCGGGGGCGGAAGGCGAAGTGGGTGGATGCTGCATGGTAGGACCGGTGGGTGGACGGTTCGGAGGCGGACGAACCGGAGCGCGGGCCGCGGCCTGGTCACAACCGCGTGGAACTGGTCGGCGGGCCCGCTGGATGGGCTGCTGCTCGATGTGACGGGCTGGCCCGCGCAAGAGGTCGTGGACGGGGCGCTGCTGATGTCGGATCACGGCGCGTTCGGGCCGGGCGGCCGGTCCGACTACGAGCCGGCCGGAGCGGGCCCGGCGACGTCGGCCGGTTCGTGTGGCGGGGCGACGTCCCGTAGCCGCAACCGGCCTTCAACGCCCGCCCCGGGCCCGGCTGAGCTTGTTCTTTGCCTTCCGGCCTCGAACGACGTCTCGAACTGGATCCCTCACCTGAGGAATCGACAGACGTGGGGGCGGCCTTCGTCTGATCATGGGCTCCGACCAAGGTGCACGTGACCACGACGAAGGCCGTGAGAGTGAGTCTGCTGCCTGAAGCTGTCCGGAGGGAAGCGTTCGCGGAAGCGTCACGCTTCCGGGGCGAGTTCTACGAGTGTCTGACCGCCCGGCGCGACGAGTTGTTCGTGAGACGGGGCGCATCCCGCCCGTCGACTACGAAGCCAACTACTACCGGCAAACCACGAAACCCCATCTCACAGCCACCAACTGAGATCTCCAAGGAACCCGGAGCGGTTCATCCAGCGATTCGCCCGGCACCTGGAACGCGACCTCGACGCCGTTACCGCCGATCTCACACAGCCGTGGAACTCCGGAGTCGTCGAAGGCCACGTCAACCGGATCATTCTGTGGAATCCGGACTGTCAAGTGGCTCCGACCTCGTGCTGCTTGATTATGTGCTGGCCGCTTGGGCTGAAGGACGGGAGACTCGGGTGCTGTGGACATGGGGATCTCTGGTTTCAAGCCGTCCTTCCTGGTCGGGATCGAGGCGGTTCGGCAGGCGCATGGGTCGCGCCTGGCGGCGCTCGCTGGTAGGCGGCTGACGGGGTTCGCCCTGGTGCGCTTCGCTGAGGATGGAGACTGGTTTGCCGACTGTCCGGTCGTGCTGGACTTCAACGGCATCCAGGTGGAGGTCTGCCACTGGAAGCTCGACGAACTCTCGATCGGCTGGGACACGATCGACACCGAGGCGACCATCACCGGGTGGGAGTGGTTCGAGCTGACGCCCCAGTGGTCTCATGGTGATGAGCGCCTCGAACCGTTCGTCGGCCAGGAGCTGTGCGAGGTCAGGCTTCTCGAGTGGCGGCCGACAGAACATGACCTGGCAGCTGGGACGGTGGCGGTGGAGTTCGTCTTCGGTGGGGGTTGCCTGCGGATCGCCAACGGACTCGACGAGAACCGCATCGAGATCGGTGCGGCCCAGCCGGACTACATCCGTCACAGGCTGGGCCGCTGATCGTGACTACTGGGTCGGCTTCTGGTTGATCTCGATGACGGGCAGAAGGGTGGCCTGCGCTGGGATACCGATCTGCCGTGGGGTCGGCCCGGCCGGCGTGGGGACGTCGGAAAGTCGGCTGAGCAACTGGTCGAGGGTGGCTTGCCCGTCGTCCACCGCGGCGCGTTCGTCGTACGTCAGCGGAATTGCCGCGAGCGTCCTCTGCAGGTTCTCCATGGCCTCCAGGAGTTGACCCTTGCTGGACGCTCTGGGGGTGTAGAAGTCGCAGCGTGCGCAGGCCATGCGGTGCTGGCATTGTTCGAAGAAGGTGTAGCTGCAGTAGCCGTGTCCGAGGTCGTAGTGCTGCCAGGGCTCACCGGCCGCGGCGGCTCCGGAAGCGACGGCATCGCGGTCGACCAGGACCTCGATGGTGCGCACGTTGCGCTCGAAGTAGCCGGCTTCGGAGTAGGCCTTGGACAGGGTGTTCGGCGTGATCTTCGCGTAGTACTGCGTGGACTGCGGCGAACGGTGTCCGAGCCAGGCCTGCAGCTCGAACAAGGTCATGGGTTCTTTGGCGTTGTAGAGCTGGCTGGCGATGGTGGACCGGGCGCGGTGGCTGGTGATGTTGCCGCGGACGTCCGTGGCCGGGACTCCGGCCTTGCGGCAGAGCATCGGGATGATGGTGTTGTTGATGTAGCTGGTGGAGACGCGGCGGGCCCGGACGGCGAACAGCGGGTCGACCAGCTCGCCGGTGCGGCGGTCGGTGAACTTCGGCTGGTCGGGGCGGGCAGCCTGCCAGGCGTCGACGGCCTGGCCGAGGATCGGGTCAACCGGCTTGGTGAAGGCGGTGCCGGTCTTGTGAGTGGGGACGTCGAGCAGGCAGACCGCGTCGCGGGCCAGGGCCTGCTGCGAGTCGCCGGCAATCGGTGTCCCGTCGTGCTGCCAGCGGATGCAGCCCACTTTCAGCCGGGCAATCTCGTTGCTGCGTTGTCCGGAGAAGAGCCAGGTCAGCATAACCGCGCGGACCAGCTCGAAGGGGTAGAAGTGCCCGGAGCGGGTCTGGGGCAGGTCGGCGGGCTCGAGGTTCAGGCCGGCCCACAGCAGTTTCGCCCACACCTCGTCGGCGATCACCCTGGGGTCGGGTCCGAGGAGGGCGGTGATGCTGCGGGGGATGGCCAACGCGCGCTGGGGATCGAAGCGGCGGGGCAGCCACTCCCATTCCTGGCAGTCCCGGAAGAACGTCCGCAGCGCGGTGATCTGCCCGGCTTTGCTGGGCGCTTCCAGCGGCTTGCCGAGACGGTCGCCCAGCCCGATCGTGCGCTGGACGTAGTCGCCGACCTTCATCCGGTCCAGCGCGGCGATACACGAAGCGCAGGTCTGCCGGGTCCAGTCGGCCGGGTCGGCGGCGTCGGGCTGTTCGGCGGCGATCCACCGGCCGACCTTGAGCAGGTTCGAGCGGACGCCGCCGCGAACGCGCGGGGTCAGCGTCGAGGTGGCGTGCCAGCGGTCGGCCCACTGTTCCCAGATCGGCGCGCCGCCGCTGGCCCGGGCCGAGTGGCGGCCGGTGCCGGGACGTGGAGGATCGCAGAACCCGAGCTCGGCGACCGCCCGCTGCATCGCGTGCAGGGTGTTCAGCCGGCTGCCCTCCAGCAGCCCGTCGTGGCGGACCCGGTCGAACAGTGCGGTGTCCAGGTCTTCGAGGTGTGGGCTGCGGTTGAGCAGGAACAGCTGGCAGGCCACCATCGGCAGCAGGGTGTCCTCGTCCCGGCCGAGCCGGTAGCCCCAGGCGCCCAGGACCTCGCGAAGTGGTGCAATCTCGCCGTTGACGCGGTCGCGTCCGAAGATCCGCCAGGCCAGGGTGAGGCGCTGGAAGCTGCCGAGTCGGTGGAACTCGTTGAAGGAACCGAGCAGGTAGGCGTGCGCCGCGAGATAGGGGCGGACCTCGTCGCCGGCCCAGGCGGGCGCGTGCTGGCGGAACTCGGCCTGGGTGCGGCCGAGCAGGTGGAACCATTCCTCCTCGGTCCAGCCCCAGAAGGTCCTGCCGGTCTCCGCGCACCGCGTCAGCAGTACCGCGACCACGTCGAGCATGGCCCGTCGGCGATGCGGGGTGGGCGGGGAGTCCAGTGCGACGTTGACCGCCTCCAGCGGAGCCAGCAGCCGCGCGATCACGCGCCAGCCGGGCGCGGACGGGTCGTGGTACTGCAGTCGCCGCAGGTTGCGCAGGCCCAGGTCGGCCACGGCCCTGGCTTCGGCGGGTCGCACTGCCACCGAGGTGTTGTCGCGGGGCCGGGTGATCGGCCAGGACCAGCGTCCGGCCCCGTCCTCGGCGGCGATGGCCGGCAGCGGTGCGGTCACCGCGACACCTCCGCCTTCGTACCGTCCGCGGACGTGAGCATCCGTATTCGCCAGGCATGGATGTGCTCCATGCCGCGGGCCAGCTTGTCGGCCAGGTCCCGGCCAGACAGGTGGATGTACTGGAGCGTGGAATCGGTGTTGCGGTGGCCGGCGAAGGTGGCGATGGCGTGCAACTCCCAGCCCATCCGGGCCAGATCGGTCAGACACAGGTGCCGGGTGGTGTGGGTCGAGAACCGTGGGACACCGGCCGCCAGGGCGAGCCGGCGGACCACCTTCGATCAGGTCCACAGGGTCAGCGGCTGTCCGTGGTTGCGCCGGGACTCCGACAGGAACAGCGGCCCCCTGGCCCGGCTGATCGTGGCCCGGTGGGCGAGGTAGGCCGACATCAGCACGCCGGTCGACGCCGAGTACGGCACCACCCGCTCCAGCCGGTTCTTCGTCGTCTCGGCCCGCACCCTCAGCGTTCGGTGGGCCGGATCAAGGTCGTCCCGCAGCGAGCACAGCTCCTCGCGCCGCAGCGCGGAATCGTAGGCCAGGGCCAGCATCACCCGGTTGTGGACCGGCTCCTCCCGCGCGACCTGCATTATCTCCAGCCACTGCTGTTCGCTGGGGATCCATGGCAGCTTCGTGAGCCGCGGCACCAGTCCGCGCTGCTGGCCGCCTTGCTGGCGCCCAGTGTTGCGGCCCCGGCCCACCGGGTTGGACTCGCGAGACCTCCTCCATGAGGAAGTCGTAGAACAGGCGGACCGGCACCAGACGCTGTTGGATCGTGGCGTTCGCCAGCCCTGACCCAGAGTCGATCGCCACCACGTTCGCACCTCGACGGTGCGGCCGTGAGGTCAACTCCCTCACGTGGAGGGCGATGTCGGGGCGATTTACGGTGATCGGGTCAACACCCTCCCGCCCGCACATCAGCAGGTACTCCGCCAGCCCACGCGCGTAGGCGTCGATCGTCTTCGGTGCCCGCCCCAGACCGGTCCAGATCTCCAGCCACACCGCCGCCTGCTCGTGCCGGCCCAGCACCGGCCACTTCTCCCTCAGCACCGTCGTGCCGCTCAAGCCATCTCCCAAGTCCGTGGTTGCACCGGGGAGACATGATCACCCCGGCAGATTCCACGTAACTTTTGAGATGCTGAAACGCCAGATGTTCGGCCGAGCAGGCTTCGAACTCGTCCGCAAGCGCGTTCTGCTCTACTCCTGAACTTGCCGTTCAGCCTTCAGCGTCCGGCGAAGGTGAGTCGTTTTCGACGGCGAGGGTGACCTGGGCGGTCCATGACCAAGGTTCCCGGGGCGGCTCCCAGCTCACCTCCGCCTCGGTGTCGTGGAAGTCGCGCGCGAGTTCCGTCACCATCACCGCCGCCGCAGCCCGCGCGTCTTGCGGGTCGGTGTTTATCGGCACGTCCAGCCGGCCGCAGAGATTTCCGCTCTCAGTGAGGACACTGGTGCGCCATCCCTCCAGCGTCGCAAGCAGGAAGATCCCCTTCGGAATGCCCCAGGCGGGCCGCGTCTTCTTCTCCTTCTTGCGTCTCACCATGCCGCCTATCCAACATCGTCGAGTTCATGGTGATGGTTCTGGGTGGAGGATCAACCGTCGCAGCACGGGTTTGTGGCGGCCTTGCGTGGCAAGCCGAACCTTCAGGGCAGCTCGTCGATGAGTCCGACGCCCTCCGGGAACTCCTCCAGGAACTCACGGCGAGCGGGGTTGGTCTCGGCAGCGTGCTGACCACGTGGGCGACGCCCTCCATGACCTTGACCGCATCGTCCTGATCCATCTGCTCGTCTTCGCTGCCATCGATGAACCACAGGGCATCGACCAAGGCCTCGGCCAAGGCTCGAGTCAAGGACGGGTACGAAGACGTCACGACGGTCTCCCAGCAGATCAACGGCAGAGTCCGGCCATCCCACCACACACCGCTGACATCACGATCCGTGAGCCTCCACGGAAAATGGACCAGAGGCTGAGAAGGGAGAGCGAATGTTGATGGGGCCTGGCATCGGTTCTTGATCGAGATGTCCGGAAATGTTGATGAGAAGTGGGTTCTGGCACAGATCTTGGGGAGCTGTCGCAGAGCGTCACCTGGTTGTTCGATTGCGAAGGGGTGGGTTCGCGTGAGACCGCGTACGCCTTGCCGTACAGCGAGCAGAATTGACGCTCCCTCAGGTGTCGGCCAGCCGCTGCTGCGGGCGGCCCTGGACGGTGATGGTGCTGGTCATGCAGACCGATGCACCGTTCTGGGACTCGCTGGTGTTCGCCGGGATCGACGATGTGGACGTCGAGGCGGTGAGGGCCGCGTTCGGCACGGTCGAGGTGGTGGCGAGAGGCCGCTCGACCGGCTCTGCCTGTCCGGACTGTGGCCGCTTCTCCGACCGGGTCCACGACCGCTACCAGCGCAGGCTGAAGGATCTACCGCTCGCTGAGCAGGGCTTTACGATCCGGCTGACGGTCCGGCGCTTCATCTGCGGGTCGGCGGACTGTCCGCGTCGGACGTTCGCCGAGCCGTTCTCCCGGCTGGCCGCCCCGCACGCACGGTTCACCACGCGGCTCAACCACGCCCTGGAGCGAGTGGGGCTCGTGCTGGCCGGGCGGGCCGGGGCTCGGCTGGCTGCCCAACTGGGCTTCGGTGCGGGACGGATGACCTTGCTACGCAGGGTCATGGCATTGCCTGATCCACAGTTCAGCACGCCGCGTGTGCTGGGCGTGGATGACTTCGCGATCCGCCGCGGTCAGACCTACTCCACCGTCTTGACCAGCGTCGAAGACCATCGCGTGGTCGATGTGCTCCCGACCCGTGAAGCCGGGCCACTGGCCGCCTGGCTGATCCGCCACCCCGGCGTGGAGATCATCTGCCGGGACCGGGCGGGTGCCTACGCCGAGGGTGCCCGGCGCGGTGCCCCCGACGCTCTGCAGGTCGCCGACCGGTTCCACCTGTGGCAGAGCCTCGGACGAGCCGTGGAAACCTGCGTCGCCACCCATCGCGACTGCCTACGCAACCCATCGCCCAGCAGCCTGTTGCCGGAGGCGCCTCTGGGTTCCAGTCGGCCGCAGGACGACTTGGGGCCCGCCGGCAGGCGGGCCGAACGGAAGAAGGCAGCACACGCCCTGGTCCACGAGCTCCTCGCTCAAGGTCACTCACGCCGGGCGATTGCCCGGCACCTAGTGGTGCCCCGCGTTAGTTCGTGGAGGGTGCAGGGGATGGTCAGGCGGGGGTGTCGACGTAGAGGGCGAAGCCCCAGGTGTGGAGTGCGCCGGTGAAGCGGATGCGGCACAGGGGTAGTTCTTCCCCGTCCTTCAGCTCGGCTGCCACGTAGGCAAATCCGGCGCGGAAGCGGACGTCGATCCGGGCCAGTTGCGGCCAGCGTGCCTGGGCGTAGGTGTTCAGACGCTGGTGCAGGTGGTGCTGCATCGATTCCGGGGGGTTCTTCGGCACGGGCCCATCCTGCCGGGTGTGACACCCGTCCGCCATGATCGTCTGCCGTGCAGGGTGCAGGACGAGCGGGGACGGCGGTCGCGGTGGTGCTCGATCGGGAGGCCCGCGAGCGGCTGATACGGACGGTCTGTTCGTCGAAGTCCCAGGTGCGGGCGGTGCTGCGGGCCCGGATCGTGCTCGCAGCGGCGGACGGGCGGGCCAACGGCGCGATAGCCCGGGAGCTGACGGTCAGCGTGAACACGGTGCGCAAGTGGCGGGGCCGGTTCGCCGCCCGCGGCCCGGACGGGCTGCGGGACGTCGGGCGGTCGGGACGGCCGAGGATCTACGGGCCCGACGTGCGAGTGGCCATCGTGGCCACGGCCACCAGCGCACCGCCGCATCCCGAGGCGACCTGGTCGCACCGGACCATCGCCGCGCAGGTTGCGGGGACCTGCTTCGCGCCGGTCTCAGCTTCGCAGGTCGGGCGGATCCTGGCGGATTTGGACCTGAAGCCGCACAAGGTCCGCGGCTGGCTCACCCGCCGCGACACCCCCGACTTCTGGGAACGCGCGGCGGACGTGTGCGCCCTCTACCTCAACCCGCCCGAGGGTGCGGTGGTCCTGTCGATCGACGAGAAGACCGCGATCGCCGCCCGCTCGCGCCGGTATCCCGGGCGCCCCACCGCCCCCGGCGCGTTCGCTCGCCAGGAGTTCGAGTACCGCCGCCACGGCACCGCTTCCCTGGTTGCCGCCTTGGACGTGACCAGCGGCGAAGTACTCACCGAGGTGATCACCCGCAACGACGCGGTTACCTTCACCGCGTTCCTGGACCAGCTGAACCGGGCCATCGCCCCCGACAAGGAGATTCACGTCGTGCTCGACAACGGCTCCTCCCACACCGCCAGACACACGAAAGCATGGCTGGCCGCGCACCCGCGCTGGCACGTCCACTGGACCCCACCGCACGCCTCCTGGCTCAACTAGGCCGAGCTGTTCTTCTCCGCCCTGACCCGCCGGGTCCTGCGGCACGGCGACTTCGCCAGCCGCGACGACCTGATCGATAAGCTGGAGGCATACACGATCGGGCACAACGAGACAGCCAAGCCATACCGCTGGACCTACGAAGGCACCCCACTCAGGACCGCTTGATCAACGACTTCTCGGCGCAGGACTAGCATGTCGCCGTGCCGAATGATGATCTGACAATCCGCCCCGCCTGCGTGTCGGACGGTCCCGCGTTGAACGCGCTCGATCGGGCCGGCTGGTCCTGGCTGAGCGACGTCATGCCGCAGCGGGCCGAGGACGCATCGATGTTCGACGAGCGGCACGGGGTAGAGCCCTTCCTGATAGCCGAGCTCGCCGGCCGGGTGATCGGCTACATCCGTCAGGTCCCGCCGACCCCGCTCGCCAGTAACCAGCACGTTCGGCAGATCCAGGGTCTGCAGGTGTCCCCCGACGTCCGCGGTCGCGGGGTCGGGCAGGCCCTGGTCGAGGCCGCCTGCATGGCCGCCCGTACCCAGGGCGCCCGCCGGATGTCGCTGCGCGTACTCGGGCATAACATCCCGGCGCGGCGGCTGTACGAACGGTGCGGGTTCCAGGTCGAGGGCGTGCTGCCGGAGGAATTCCTGCTGGACGGCGCGTACGTGGATGACGTCCTGATGGGCCTTCGGCTGGACGACTGACCTCTCCAGCCCTGGCACCAGCCCAGCTCTACTCAGATCGCGCTGGGCGCAACCACATATGGACGCCCCTCCACGAACTTCTGCGGAGCAGCACTAGGCTGGGGCCTCAACACCGTGCTCCGGTACGCGAACGCCGCATGCTGGCAGGACACCATCCGCGACAACCGGCCCCGGCCCAGCAGGCTGGACCCCTACAAGCCCTACCTGGAACGACGTTTCGCCGAGGGATGCACCAGCGTCACCCACCTCCACAGCGAACTCGTTGCCGACAACGCACCCGGCACCTACCAGATGGTCCGCGCCCACATCGCCACCCTCCGCGGGGCTCCGGCCGGCGCGCCGCCCCGGCCTCCGACGGTGCGCCAGGTGACCGGCTGGCTCACCCGCCACCCCATCGCGCTGAGCGAGGACAACCGCGCGGGCCTGAAGGATGTCCTGACACGCTGCCCCGAACTGGACACAGCCGCCGGGCATGTCCGCGACTTCGGCGAGATACTCAGCGATCGTCAAGGTGCCAGGCTCCCCGCCTGGATCGAAGCAGTCGACGCCAGCCAACTACCTGGCCTCACGCGATTCGCACTCCATCTGCTCCGGGACCTCGATGCCGTGACGGCGGGGCTCACCCTGTATTGGAGCTCCGGCAGCATCGAGGGGGCCGTGAACCGCATCAAGAAGATCAAGCGGCGGCTCTACGGTCGAGCCGGATTCGAACTGCTCCGCAAAATGATTCTGCTGCAGTAGCGCCTCTCTGTGGCTTCTCCGTGTCGCTGGTCGGTGCTCACGCGGCAGCTACATCAGGCTTTGGCGCCGGGCATGCCGCTGGTGACGACGATCGTGGCCACGTCGCCGGTCTTGGTGCGGCCCAGCCAGACGACGCCGCCCGATTCGGCCATGAACATCACCAGATCGGCTTGTTGCGACTCGTCGCGTACCCGCTCGCACCATCCCGGCAGCCGTTCGGTTTCGCGCGGCACCGGGCTGCCGTCCTTAAATGCGCGAAACGGTGCGGACAAGGTCGTCCACGCACCTGCGTCGGCGAAGCAGCCGACATTCGCGTCGGAGTAAAACTGGGGTTCCTTGCCTGGCTGAAGCCTGTCGATGTCGTCGCCGACCCCCAGGCCTATCTCCCACACGATCACAGGGTCGTCGCTGATACACAGGCGCGTCGCGGCACACTCAACGCCATCGAAGTACTCGCCGAAGAACTCGTACGAGCCCGCCGTCCACGCGATTTCCACCCGGTAGACGCCCGGGGGAATCCTCACCGCCAGCTCCCGCGGGGGCCTCGTCGGCAACCCTCGCTCGTATCTCGAGACGTCGTCGTCGTCGAACGGAGCATCAACGACAAGACGGCCGCTAGGTATGCGCATGGTGGTCACCTCCTCGATCCCTGTCACAACGATGGGCGTTGTCGAATCGTCGTGCACCGTCCCCAGGTGAGCGCCGGGCGTGAAAGCCGTCTCCAGGTACCAGGCGGCCTCAGGGCCAGCTGCCAGCCGCGCGTCCCCGACCCACTTCATGTCTCACCCCTTCTCGCCGCCCGGCCGGGCGGTCAACCAAAACGTACGTGGGCCCGCTGACATCGGCACTTCGCGCATCGTTCCCGAGGTGAGGATGCCCGACCGATCAACCTGCTGCGCAGCTAGACCAATGGGACAGCGCGGTGGTAAGCCTGGGGAGCTGAGCAGCTCTGAGGCCATGTGAGGACGGGGTGGGGAGATTCAGATCTCTCCATCACGAGCCACATTTTCCGAGCTCGCGAGCCCCCTGCAATCGAACGAAACCGTCACGATCCGTGATCGCTCCCCAAGATCTGTGCCAGAACCGAGAAGTGGCAGCACCCTAGAGGGCTCGGCCCTGGCGTGGCCGGCACCGATGGCCATAATTCGGCTGTGGACCTGAGACCGGAGTTGATGCCCCCGCCCGTAAGTCGGCAGCGGCTGGATGAGTTGTGCGCCGAGGTGGAGCGGATCGCTGACCTGCTGGATGCTCGCCCCGAGGCGGCGGGCGAGGCGATCGCGGCCTTCAACGCGACGACCGGTCACGACTACGAGGCTCTGGCCTTCGCGGAGTACGACGGCAGCAGGAGTCTGGAGGGGTTCGCGAGGGAGGCGGCCAGGCCCGCTCGCCCCTTGATTGCGGACATCACCCGGGACGAGCTTGTCGAGATCGTTCGCAGACTCCTGAAGGCCGACCCGGAGAGCGACTACTATCTGCGGCTCCTGGTGGCGAACGTGTCGAATCCCCGGGTGAGCGACCTGGTATTCCATCCCGCGAACGCCCTCAAGGATGCGTCTGCGGAGCAGATCGTCGACGAGGTTATGAAGTACCGCCCGATCGCGCTCTGACCTTGCCGTTTAACCTCGCCGCGAGATGAGTCGGGCGAGCGACTCTGTGGGCCAGCAGAGCCATGCGAGAAGAGGGCTGGTGACTACGAACCAGTGGACACTGATTCGGCCCTGCTGCTTGTCCAGGATCGGTGGGACGCCCTCCCTGTGGACGTAGCGGAGGTATCGGCGTCGGACCGGAGCTCCGGCAATCAGCAGCACTGGTGAGGCGACAAGGATGGCCAAGGGGGCCAGGGCTCTCGTGACGGTGAGCTTCGCCTTCTCCTCGTATCGCATGTGCTCAGTGTGCTGGTGCTCGATGTCGATTGTCAGCCTCTCGTCCGGGACTTGGTAGCGACGTAGTGGTGTGCGGGTCGAGTGCAGGACTCGCCAGTAGCGAGGACTCGTCCGACGCCGTAGCAGGTGGCGGGCTGCCTGTTCCTGGGTCCGAGTGGTCGGCCGGGCCTGGGCCGAGTGGGTTTCGGTGCACGGGCTGATGCCCCTGCTGGTGCTGTCAAGGGCGGTGAGCTCGTCGCCCCAGGCCCAGAAGGTCTCGCGCTGCTCGCGCGGGGCGTCCTGCGCGGGCCAGGATCGTGTGGGCGCGGGGGGGGCGCCCCAGTCCTGGGCGGCGGCGATGGATTCGGTGACGGAGCGGACGATGTCCTAAACCTCGGGAAGGCTCCGCCCCTCCATCGACAGCGGGTTCCAGGAGACGACCGGCTGGTCCGGATCGGCCTTGGCGAGGTTGATCTCCCAGTGCCGGTCGACGGTCTGTGGGTGCGCAAGGTTGGGCCTGGCCCGGGCCCAGCCCTCGCCGTGAGGGTCGAGGAACCAGCACCCGTAGCCGGAGTGGGCCATCCCGATGCACTGCACGAGGGCCTTCGGTCTTGCCGTGGTCAGCCGTGCCTCGCTGGAGGCCGAAGAGCAGGTCCTCGACCCGGGCGGCGGCGATCCGTTCGCGGCCGTCGGGGTAGACGACGACCCCGAGAGGGACCAAGTCGCGCTACCCGGTGTAGACGGGAAGGTCGGCCGGGGCCGGCGGGACCAGGCCGCCGGAGCGGACCATGCTGGACGCGGCGCACTGCACTGTCGGCGGGAGCCAGCCGGTCACCTCGGGCACGGTCAGCCATTGCCGGCGATGCGGTGCGAACTCGCCGGGGGCGAAGCGGCGCCCGAACCGGCCGATCGACCAGCGGCGGGGCGGGCTTTGAGGTAGTTCCCCCGAGGTCATCGACAGCGCCGCGATCAGCTGGTGCATCCGGGCCAGGGCCAGCTGCGGGTGGGCGGTCTCGGTGCGCAGCAGGATCTGCACGGCGAGCACTGCGCCTGCGCTGGGTTCGAGCTTGCCGACGCCGTCGCGCAGGTCGGTCTGCCGCGGGATCCGCTCGGAGCGGTTGGAGGCGCCGGCTCCGCCGGACCAGGCCCCGCTCGGAGACAGGGATCAGGTCGAAGACGGCCTCGTCCTTCTCCCCGTCCTAGGTGCGGACCGAGGCCAGGGCCTGAGCCAGCTGCGGGAGCGGGTCTGGGCTCAGGCCGAGGGAAGCACGGGCCTTGTCGTCAGGCAGGCCCAGGACGAGCTCGGCGCGCTGCACGTAGCGGGGTGCCCTGGGCCGGGGGGTGGGTGCCCGGCGCCGGCTTGGTGCGGGAGATGGCGGCGGTCACGGCGTACTTCGCCTTCGCCGGGGTCAAAGGTGGCGGCAGGGATCACCTCGACCTGGGCCCGGTGGGCGAGCGCCTCCCGGACGAGGGCCGCTCGGCGGATCGTCCACCAGAGCCACACCGCCGCCCCGAGAACGCCGAGGGCGGTCTGGTAGGCGGCGCTCGCGTGCACAGCGGCCTGGAGCTGAGCGAGGAGTTCATGAGTCGGCAGGGTCGGGAGGCTCATGTCGGCCAGCCGGTGGTCGGTCGGGGCGGGGCTGTGTGCTGCACGGTGCCTCCAGCTTGGGGGACAAGCCCCTTCACCTGGACCAAGTACGAACGGAGGGCCAGATCAACAGCCAGCTAAGATTCTTTGCGATCTATTTGCTTTCTTGGGCGAAGGAGGCCTGCCTGCCGGTCTCTGCGTCTAGGATCACGCCATGTCGACGGCGGACAGGCTGATTCGGGCAATGGAACAGGTTGAGCGTGACGGCGCAGACGAGGTCTGCCGCAGGTGCGAGCAGTGGACTCCCGGTCTGGGCCGTAGCGGGGAGTGTCGGCCGTGCTCTCGGATGCGGGCGGCGTTCGCGAAGTACGGGCTCTCCATCTCCCAGTACAACGCCATCTGGCGTGCACAGGGCTTCCGGTGTGCCTTGTGCGAAAGCAACGAGGCCACGTGTGACGGTGGCATTCCGCACGTGGAGCCGCGTCCGTGGCAGATCGACCACGACCACAATTGCTGTGGGTTGACGCGCTCCGGCAAGCGCTGTTGCGTTCGAGGGATCCTGTGCCTGTCTTGCAATTTCATCGAACTGCCGGCCTACGAGCGCAGGCGGGACCGCGGCAGGGGCATTCCGAACGGTCGGATCGATGCCTACCTCGCCGACCCGCCGGCCCAGAGGTCAGAGGCTCGGGTCATCCGCGGCCGCGACGATGCCTACCTGCCGACCTCCTGGGCGTCCATTCACGACGCCCAGATGGTCAAGAACGGGCACATCGGGTGGTGGCCTGGCGGCTGAGGGCCCAGGTGGAGCCGCTCAGGGGCGGGATGGCCTGCGTACGGACTTCCGCGGTGTCGCGAACTGTCCCGAAGGCGGTGCCGCTGTCCTGGATGGAAGCCACCAGCAAGGTCCGGGATCTCCGCCGCGCGGCTGGAGGTTGACTGTGCTCCGGCCACCGGGACGGGCGGAGCCCAGGGGGCGGATCGCCAGGCCAGCCTGCCGTCGCCCTGGCGCGCGAAGATGGTGTAGCCGTTGGACGCGGCCTGCATGAACGCCACGTTCTTCGACCGCGGTACGACCGTCACCGGCAGCATGTTGACGGACTCCGGTACCCACGAGATGATCTCGTCCCACCCCTTTGAGGCGTCGGATGAGGCGGGCACGCTCACCTTTTTCAGCGCTGGGGCGGCGGGGGAGCTTCCGGTCCAACGCAGCGGCTTGTTCTCCGCGCTGTCGGTACCGCCGGAGCAGCCTGTGGCCAGTAAGGCCAGCAGAACTGCCCCGGTCATTACGTGTGCCGTGCGCATCTGTTCGTCCTGCTCGGGGCTGCGGTGGATCTTCGCCAGGTCAGGTCAGTAGCAAGGTGCTACGGGATGTCATCCGAGCGTTTTCAGCCGACGATGCGCCGCACCGCAAGGATGGGGCAGCGTTCGGCTTGTTTGACGACGCTGACGGGCTGTCCGGTGCGGGGTGCGTGCACGACGTACCCGTAGCCGATCGCCATGGCCACGTGCTCGGGTGCTGCCCGCCGATCCTCGGGTGAAGAGCAGGTCTCCGGGGGCGTGCCCGTCGTAGATCTGGGTGTAGGTGGAGCATTGGGTGAGGGAGGAGCAGTCGCACCGTTCGGAGGCGTTGAGGCCGTGGGGGTTGGTGCAGGTGCCGCCCCACCGGTACATCGTGCCGAGCGGCGACGGTTTCATTCTCGCGGCTGCCGGGAGCGGACGCCCGTGAGGCCGCTGACCTCCCCGGCCTTGGGCTCATCCCCGCGAGTGCGATGAACAGGCGGCCACAACGCCCCGGTCCGGGAAATCGATTAGGGCATCCCCATGAATACCGGAAGTAGCCCTACACCCGCACGCACTTCTGGGATGGGTCGTCCCTCGCATGCGGGATGCCGGGTGGAATCGGGTTCGAGGGCGGGGAGGTCCTCTTGGCGGGCATGGGGAGCAGCCGGCCGGTGCCTCCTGGGCGGGGTGGCAGAGCGGGCCGGCGGGCCGACATCGGCCAGCTGCTCCTGTGACCGGCCCTTACACGAAGCACCCGCCTCGCCTTTGCAGGAGGTGTACCCGATCCCGAGTTCGAGGGGCGCGCCTCGGCAGCCGGGCCAGGGCCCCGGCCGGGGCGCTGCGTGCGGGGCCGGCTGCGCGGATGATGCGTGCCCGCGAGGCGTTCGGGCATCTGTTCCGCCTCCCAGGTGCGGCCCAGTCGCTCCAGCACCGCAGCGACCGGTTCCGGGGACGCGCCGCCCGGGCGCACGCTGCGGCGGGCCGTCGGTTCACGTCGGGGCGGTCGCTGGGGATGCGGACGGGCCCCTCGCGCGGCCCCGTGAGGGACGCGCGAGGGGCCCGATGGCCCCCATGTGGTCAGGCGGTCACGGGGTCACCTTCAGCAGCTTGTTGGCCGTGCCGGTGGAGGGGTTCTTGATCGCCCCCTCGGTCGCCTTTCCGGTCAGCCCGGCGGCCGTCTCGGCGGGCGTCGCCGAGGGGTGGCCGCCCAGGTAGACGGCCGCGGCGCCCGTGACGTGCGGGGTGGCCATCGACGTACCGGAGATGGTCCTGGTGCCGGTGTCGCTGTCGTTCCAGGCCGAGGTGATCTCGGAGCCCGGGGCGTACAGGTCCACCACCGAGCCGAAGTTCGAGAAGTCCGACTGCTGGTCGCCGTCCGTGCTGGAGGCCACCGTCACGGCCTCGGGGACCCGGGCGGGAGAGCCCTGTCCGGCGTCGCGGGACTCGTTGCCGGCGGCCACCGCGAAGGTGATGCCCGAGGCGATGGCCCGCTTGACCGCCGCGTCCAGCGCCTCGTCCGCGCCTCCGCCGAGGCTCATGTTCGCCACGGACGGGCCGGAGTGGTGCTCCGTCACCCAGTCGATGCCCGCCACGACCTGCTCCGTGGTGCCGGAGCCGATGTCGTCGAGTACGCGAACGGCGACGATCTTGGCTTTCTTGGCGACCCCGTGCGCCGTGCCGGCGACGGTGCCCGCCACGTGGGTGCCGTGCCCGTTGCCGTCGTCGGCGGTGTCGTCCTTGTCCACGGCGTCGAAGCCGTGGGTGGCGCGGCCGCCGAAGTCCTTGTGCGTGATCCTGACGCCGGTGTCGATGACGTACGCGGTCACTCCCTCGCCGCCGTTGTCCGGGTAGGTGTACTTCTTGTCCCCGGCCGTCGCGGTCTGGTCGATGCGGTCGAGACCCCAGGACGGGGGGTTCTGCTGGGTCTCGTTGATGGTGAAGCGCTTGTTCTGCACGACCGTGCCGACGGCGGGGTCGGCGGCGAGCTGCTTGGCCTCCTTCTCGGTGAGTCCGGAGGCGGAGAAACCGTTGACGGAGGAGCCGTACGAGCGCTCCAGCCGGCCTCCGTACTTCTTCGCCAGGTCCTCCTTGTTCGCGGATGTGTCGAGTATGACGACGAAGCTGCCGTCCACCGCGCCCGGTGCGCCGAGTCCGTACACGGTGCCCTCGGCGGGGGTGGCCGCCCCGGCGAGTGGAACCGCGAACACGGTGGTGACCACTGCGGCCGCTGCTCCCGTCGCGATCGATGCGGAGCGAAGTCGGCGCGGGCGCTTGTGAGTTGCCATGAAAGGAGTTCTCCTCCGGTTGACGTGTGGGGCGTCAGGCCTTCCGAGCAACCCTGTTCCGGTTGACAGGAGCAAATCAACAACGACCCCCCGTCCGGGGCCATTTCCGCAAGGTTTCTTGCGGAGGCCCCCGCACCGCCTTCACGTCGCCCACAGCGGATCCCGAACCCCTGCACGATTCCGTCACGTTCGGGGACCGGGCGGTACCTTCCGGATTCCGGACGTCGGGCGGCAGTGGCGCATGGCCGGTTGCGCGGGGCCGGAGGCGGGTGGGCAGCGGGGCCTGCCTGGGGGGCGCGACGGCTTCCTCGGCGAGCTCCAGGCCGTGGCGGCCGCCGGTCGCGGTGCCGAGGACCCGCAGGGCGCGTCCCACCGTGCGCGGGGTGTTCCGGATGCGGGCCAGCCGCAGCCACAGTGCCGTCGCAGTCACAGAGGTGGCATCAGTCATCTGACCGCACCGTTGCCGGTAGCCACACCGCTCCCGGACCAGAGTGGGATGCGCCGCGCTTTCCGAGAGGAGTGGTGTCCGGCCTCGGCCCGTCTTCCTGCCCCGGGCCGGCGGCGACCCCGAATTCGTCCTCGCCGGCGTTCCGCTGGTGGGCGCCTCCGGCGAGCTCCCGGGCGTCCCGGCGGTGGTGGGCCACCCGACCCGGGACCGGAACGCCGAGGAGGTACGGGAGCTCTCGGGCGCGCGGATCCGGATGCGGGTGCGGGCCCGGTCCCAGCTGCTGGCCCAGCGCGCGGGCCGTACGCGAGAGACGCCTGATCGTGGTCGACGACCGGTCCGCGATCAGCTCCGACCACGACTCCCCATGGCCTGAGTCGCCGGCCGCGGAGCGCCGAACGCCGCGCGGGCCCGGGGGGGTGCTTGAGTGGAGTCGGCCAGCCCCGAAACCGGAGGAGAACCGATGAACACCGAAGGCCGTCCTGAGGACGAGGCCCGGAACATGCGCGCGAAGGCCGAGGAACTCGAACTCGAGGCGCAGCGGTCCACCGACCCCGACGAACGCCGGCGACTGAACGAGAAGGCCCTGCACATCCGGGAGAAGCTCGAAGACCTCCACGGACCCGAGAGCGCCACCATGGACCCGATGTAACCCCGCGCGGCACGGGCACACGCCCTGTATGAGATGCGAGCGGATGGCCTTCGACGGCTGGATCGCCGGGGTGGGCACGGGCTCCGGCGTGCGCATCGTCGTCGGGTGCTGGCTCCGCTCGCCGTTCGGAGCGTTCGACGACGTGATGCTGGAACGGGCCGACGGGCACCGTGTCCTGTACGCCCCCACCCCGCGCACGGCGGAGTGCATCGCCGGCGTCTACCACTTCGACGAGGTCCGGACCGGACCGGTGGCCGTCCACGCCGAGGGCACCGCGTGGCAGGTCTCGGCGGGGCCGCTGGCCCTGCGCTTCGACGTCGGCCGACGCGGCCCGCTCGGCCTGGCCCTCCGGGCCGTCCCGCCCCCGCTCGCCCGCCGGCCGGTCTGGGCCGCCCTCACCACCCTGCCCGCCCGCGCACTGGCCGGCGTACGCACCCGCGGCAGCTCACGCCCCGGCTGCCGGCAGTGGTACGCGGCCCGCGACCTGCTCCCGATCACCGCGGCCGTCGCCTCCCTGGGAGGGACCGACCTCGGTCCGCTCGCCCCGGTCGTACCGCCCGTCCGGTTCGGTTTCGCGTCGGCCCCCGCCGCGCCGTCCCTGGTGCGGGTCGTCTCGACCATCCGGCGCGGGAAGGGTTCGTGAGCGGGCCGGAAATCACGCGACCGCCCGCGGCGGGCGGTGCGAGACTCGGCCGCATGGAGATCAACGACCCCAAGGCCGACCTGCACCGCTACCTCCAGGCCGCCCGCGACGCCGTCGTCTGGAAACTGGACGGGCTGTCCGAGTACGACGTCCGCCGCCCCCTCACGCCGACGGGCACCAACCTGCTCGGCCTCGTCAAGCACCTCGCCGGCGTCGAGTTCGGCTACTTCGGCCCGGTCTTCGGACGCCCGCACGGCGAACACCTCCCCTGGCACGAGGACGACGCCGAGCCCAACGCGGACATGTGGGCCGCCCTGGACGAGTCACGCGGGGACGTCCTCGGCCTGTACCGCCGCGCGTGGGCACACGCCGACGCGACGATCGGGGCACTCCCGCTCGATGCGACGGGCCACGTCCCGTGGTGGGGTGAGGGCGGCGACGTGACCCTCCAGCGGGTCATGCTGCACATGACGGCCGAAACGAACCGGCACGCCGGCCACTGCGACATCGTCCGCGAGCTGATCGACGGCAGGGCCGGCATGCGGGAGACCAACAGCAACATGGCCGGCGGTGACGCGGCCTGGTACCAGGAGTACTGGAACAGGCTGGAGGCAACCGCCAAGAGTGCGGCTTCGAATCCGGCCTGATCAAGCAGCCGGAGGCATGGAGGACCTCCGCTACGTCACCGGTGACGACGACAGCGGCGAGGACCGCAACGGCCGTTTCGCGGTCAAGCTCTTCGCGGGCCGCCGTTACGTCCTCCGCGTCCGGATGTACTCCACGTGGGGTTCCGGGAGCGCGTCGGTCATGTACTGGTGACCGTCACCGTCGGCGGGGCCTGCTCCCCACGGGGCACGGTCCCGCCGAACGACCCCCGCCCCGGCAGGACTCGGCGAGTCTGCCGGGGCGAGGCGGACCACGGCGGTTTCCGTGCGGTCCTCGGGTCGTACGTCCTGCCCCCGGCGACCGCATAACGGCACGGGGCGTCGCGGTCGGCAGGGGCTCGGGTCAGCGGACCTCGGTGACCCGGTGCTCCTTGAGCGCGCCACAGTTGGAGTTGTACACCTGCACGTGCACGTTGCTGATGCCCCCGCCCCAGTCGACGCAGTGGCCCTTGCCGTACACGTAGGCCGGGCCCGCGTACGACGTGTACCGGCCGAAGTCCTCGCCCCGCTCCCAGGTTTCGGGGACTTCGATCCACAGGGCCATGTCCACGGCCGCGCCCGGGTTGTTGCGGATGGTCGCGACGCAGTTCTTGCCGTTGGCGGCGTTGTACGTCAGGTAGACGGTGCCCAGCGAGCCGATGGCGGCCGAGTTCACGGTCTTGTAGGCGCTTCCGCAGACCTTCTGCGGCGTCGTGTTGGGCGCGGCGGCGGCGGGCACCGCCAGCGCGGTCGTGGCCCCCAGGGCCAGGGCGGCGAAAGCGGTGGTGGCAAGGACGGAACGGGTGAACCTCATGTGTTTCCCCCTGGTCGTCGTTGGAGTTGGTCGCTCCTGCATGGTGGGACATGCAGGACGGAGAAACGGTTGCGCATCATCGGCAAAAGATGTGACCGCGCCGCTTCACCACCCCGTTCGCCGGCCGCCGGCCGACGGACGGCCGGGGAACGTGCAACGGATCCCGCCCTCGATGTGGTTCCCGCTCGCCCTGCTCTCGGCCGGGCCGTGGTCGGGGCACCAGGGCGTGGCGGTGACGCCGCCGCAGGCACGGCGTACGCACCCGCGCATACCGGCTCGTGCTCCTGCAGCGGCCGGACGAGCCGGATCTCGGGCGGGGGGCCGCTCGGAGGCGGCGGTCACCGGTTCGCATCCCGAGTACGCAGACCGGATCGTCGCGGCGGCACGCGAGTCGTTCCTCCACGGCGACGACTGGGCCTACGCCGTCGGTCTGGCCGCCATGGCCCTGGGCGCGCTGCTGGTCTTCTTGATGTTCCCGCACCGGGACGCCGAGCCGACTGCGTGACGGCCCCACCGAGGTCCCGTTGCAGGTCGGCGGTGCCCGAGGCCATGCCGGCCCGCCGCACGGGCACCGATCCGGTCAGCGAGTGGGATGCGGGTGTCCCGGCGAGGCCGGCGCCGATGCCGATGAACACGTAGGCGAGGCCGATCTGCCAGTAGCCGCTGTGCTCGCCCCAGAACAGCAGCATCCAGGCGAAGGCCAGGAAGAGGAACGCGTAACCGGTCAACAGGGTCGCGCGGGCACCGCGCGTCTCGACCAGCTTCGCGGACCGCGGTGCCACGAGCACCATCAGGACGACCAGGGGGAGGATGGAGGCTCCGGCAGCGACGCCCGCGCCGGGGCCTCACGCTGGACGCCGGTGCGAGGCGCGCCGCTCTTCGGCATGGAACCTCCGGGGCGATGTCGGGCTTTCCGAGAGTCTTGCCTGCTCGGCCGTACCGCACGTCCCTGACACGCCCACCGTTGCTGCCACCGTCCCTGAGGCCCTCCGCCGCGCCCCGCGGTGCCCTGTTCATCCGGTCGGCGAGGTGATCCGAAGCAAACGCCTGGCAAGCCGGCGCTGCGCGGGAGGCGGTGTTCAGCGCCGAGCTGCCACGGCTGCCGCGGCCGCGTCCAGGATGCGGTGCAGGACGGGCACCGGGATCGCGGGGTTGGTGACCGCCGTGCCCGCCGTTTCGCGGTCGTGCAGCAGCCCGGCAAGGACGCGGGCCGGCAGCCGCGGGTGGCGCATCGCGGCCGCGCGGACGCCGGCCGCCGGGTCGTTCAGCAGCCGCACCGCGTCGGCCGGTGGAAGCCGGACGTCCTCGGCCGCGCGGCGGCGCACCTCTGCTTCGGGGTCACGGGCGAGACGTGCGACGTCGGCGGATGCGGACTCGGGGTCGTCCAGGGCCAGGCGGCGCATCCGGCCGGCGGGGTCGCCGGCGTAACGCAGCAGGCCCGTACGGGGGAAGTTGGGGTGACTGCGGGGGCGGTCGGGGTGGCTGAAGCTGCCGTCCCACCAGCGCCAGACCTCCAGCAGCATCTCCGCCGGCGCGTCGTCGCACGATTCGGCGAGGAACAGCCGGACCGTGCGGTCCTCGTCCCGCGCCAGACGCTCCACGACGTCCGGGGGGAGGTGCCGGGCACGGGCCACGCTCCGGCGGATGAGCGGATGGGACGACACGGCGAGTCGGCGCATCGCGTCGGCGTCTTCGTGCAGGCGCTCGACCCAGGGCACGGTGTACGACATCGACGTCGGGTCGAATGCCCAGCGCACCGCGGCACGCTGCTCCTCGCTGAGGTCGGGCCGCAGGGCCACCGCCGAGCGGACGCCGGCGTGCGGGTCCTCCGTCAGAACGGCGATGCCCTGGGCGCTGAGCCGCGGGTTGGCGGCCAGTGCCAGGCGTGTCTCCGCGTCCCCGTCGCGGACTTGTTCCGCCTCCAGCTCGGGCGAGAGACGGCACTCTTCGAGCGCGCGCCGGATCCCGGTCGCGGGCAGTGCGGCGAAGACCTCGCGAGGCATGGGGCTGCCGGCGTGGTGGGCGAGCAGCGCCGCCGTACGCACCCCGTCGTCGGCGTCGGCCAGCAGCCGCTCCTGCTGCGGCGCGGCGAGGTCTTCCCACCGTGCGCAGGCAGCCGTCCGTACCCGGGGGTCGGCGTCGGCCGCGAGGCTCGGGAGGCAAGGGGCGGGGAGCTCGGGGAGTTCGGCGGCCGAGGCGCGGGAGGGGCCGGCAAGGAGCTCGTCGTACAGGTCCTCGGGGAGTTCGGCGCCCCACACACGGGCACGCTCCGCCCACAGCACGCGCCGGCTCGGCGACGGCTCGGCTCGGACCAGACGCACCCACTGGTCGGACGTGAGCTTCGGCCTGAAGGTGTCGGCGGTGGCCGCCCTCACCCGTGGATCGGGGTGCGAGAGGGCGGCGTCGAGGACGGCGGGCCGGTCGCATCCGTGCAGGAAGCCGTCCGTCACATCCAGTAGCCGGATCAGCAGGAGGTCCGGTGCGGCCGGATTGGATCCGATCCACTCAGCCCAGTGCAGTGGCCACGCGTCTCGGCCGGGCACCGCCGCCCACACCTCGGCACGCTCGGCCTCCGTCTCGTGCGCGGCGGCTGCGGCAGCCTCCTCCAGCCGCTCCGGCAGCCGGTCGAGGGCGGTCACACGAAGCCCGTCCGCGCCGGGCACCTTCGCGAGGAGCACCTGCCCGTCG
The DNA here is from genome assembly GCF_055593565.1 of Streptomyces sp. NPDC040718. Taxonomy (NCBI): domain Bacteria; kingdom Bacillati; phylum Actinomycetota; class Actinomycetes; order Kitasatosporales; family Streptomycetaceae; genus Streptomyces; species Streptomyces sp. NPDC040718. The sequence goes on from NZ_JBVIXO010000006.1 coordinate 78,948, forward strand.
AGGGAGAGCGCCACGAACCCGGGGTCGCCGGTCAGCCTCGGCACACCGCCGCCGGCGAGGCGGACCCGGGTCCACCAGGCATCGTTGCCGCCGATCCGATGCCCGAGGACGGCCACCAGGAACTCCCCGTCGGGATCCGTGAGGCGGCGCCACCACGCGGCATCCAGGGCTTCCCGGGCCGCGCCCGAGGGCGCCGCGATCCCCCGCGCGATCCGCCAGCCGGCCTCCGACGGGAGCAGGCTGCCGGGGCAGACGTCCTCGACGACGGTGAGTCCGGCGCCGGAGAGCAGTTCGTGGAATTTCCCTCGGTTTTGCACGCCGTCATGATCCCTGCCGACTCGCGGTGGGACAAGGCGCTCGGCCCCCGACGCATCCGGCTCTCCCTGGCACCGGGGGGCGGTGACGTCTCCTGCCGGTGTCGGAGGGCGGAGCCCGGCCCGGTTCTCCGCCCCCTCCCCCCGCGCCTCAGCCCCTGGTGTGGGCGAGGATCTCCGCGGCCAGGCGCTCTTCCATGGCCAGGGGCAGGGTGTGGCCCATCCCTTCGAGCATGACCAGGCGCGCGCCGGGGACGGCGGCGGCCGTGGCCTCGGCGTGCGGCGGCGGGAACATCGGGTCGCACGTGCCGTGCAGCACGAGCGTGGGGGCGGCGACCGAGGCCAGGTCGGCCGTGGTGAAGGAGTCCCCCGCGGCTCCGGCCAGCGTGTGGTTCAGCGCGGCACCGATGTCCTCGGCCCGCCGGTGGACCCGTTCCTCCATGGCGCGGTACTCGTCCTCGTCGAACGGAAGGTCCGGTCCGTGCAGCACGCGCCACATCGGCAGCCGCGCGGCGAGGTACCCCTCCAGGCCCGCGCCCGGCCCGGGGAAGGACGCCATCAGGACGGCCAGCAACTCGGCCGCCGGGGGCGGGAGCTGACCGGGCAGGGGGGCGAGGCCGGCCAGGGCCCGCTGGACCGCGCCGGCGGTGTCCGTACCCAGGGGCTGGGAGGAAAGGCTGGTCAGGGTCCGCACCCGGTGCGGATCGGTGAGGGCGAGGCGCTGGGCGATGATCCCGCCGAGGGAGGCCCCGACCAGGTGGGCGTGTTCCACGGCGAAGGCGTCGAGGACGGCGCGGGCGTCGGAGGCGAGGTCGGCGACGGTGTACGGGTGGGCCGCGAAGTCCACCCTGGAGGACCGGCCGGTGTCGCGGTGGTCGTAGCGGATGACGTGACGGCCGCCCTCGACCAGGCGCAGCACGAGGCCGTCGTTCCACTGGACGCCCTGGGCCTGCGCGCCCATCACCAGCAGCACCGTCGGGTCCTCGGGCGCCCCGAAGTCCTCAGCCCAGAGCTTGACGCCGCCGGCATCGATCATCTTCTCGTTATTTTCCTGCATGGTCATGCAGGTTAATGGCTCCAGCCGCCCGTCACCAGCGGTTTACGGCACCGGGCGCGCGGCTGGACGTCCCCGCCTGCCGGCGGGCACCCTGAACCCCATGGCAGGAGTCAGGGGACAGGTACAGAAGCGGGGTGTCGAACGCCGCCGCGCGATGGTCGACGCCGCGATCGTGCTCTTCGCCCAGCAGGGCGTGCGCGGCACCGGCGTGGCCGCGGTCGCCGCGCGGGCCGGAGTCACCCCCTCGGCCCTGATCCATCACTTCGGCAGCAAGGACGCACTGGTGCGGGCCGTACTCCAGGAGGCCGACCGGCGGGCCCTCGAACGCCTGTCCATCACCGCGGATGCCGAGCCCACACTGCGGCAGGCGATCGACTGGTTCGTACGGGACGCCGAGCACACCGCTGCCACGGAACGCGAACTGGCTGCCCTCCACACGGCCCTGACCGCCGAGAACCTCGACCCCGGCTCCGCCCTGCACGTCTGGTTCCGCGACCGCGGGCGGGCACTGCGGGCCCACCTCGTCTCGCTCTTCACCCGCGCCGAGGCAGACGGCACCACGCGCCCGGGCCTCGACGCGCAGACCCTGGCCGCCGAGGTCGCCGCCTTCCTGGAGGGAGCCCACCTGCTGTGGCTGCTCGACCCCGACCGGATCGACCTGGTCGCCCTCCACCGCAGCTACTTCGACGGCCTGACCGCCCGGCTGACACGACCCTGATCCCGCCCCCGGCACCGGCGGCGGCAGGTACCGGTCAGGCCTGTTCGCGGATGCCCCACGGGGAGCCGTACGCGGTCAGCAGGTCCAGGAACGGGCGCGGCGGAAGGGCCTCCGGGCCGAGTACGCCCGACTCCGCCCATACCCCGCCGGCGATGAGTTCGAGCGCCACGACCGGGTTGACCGCCGTCTGCCACACCACGGCCTGCGAGCCGTACTCGCGCATCGACCACTGGTTGTCCACCACGTGGTAGAGGTACACCTCGCGCGGCCGGCCGTCCTTGATGCCCCTCACCCAGGTCCCCGCGCAGGTCTTGCCCGACATCCGCTCGCCCAGCGCGGCCGGGTCGGGCAGACACGCCGCCACCACGTCGCGCGGCGAGACCCGTACCGGGGTGCCGTCCGCGCCTCGCACCGTGACCGGTTCCGTCGAGTCCAGGCCCAAGGCGTGCAGGGTCTTCAGCTTGCCGATGAAGTCCTCGCCCAGGCCGTACTTGAACGTGACCCGCCGGGCGTCCACCCAGCGCGGGACCAGCAGCACCTCCTCGTGCTCGACGTTCACGCACTCGACCGGGCCGATGCCCTCCGGGAAGTCGAAGACCTCCGGCTCGCTGAACGGCTCGGTGGTGAACCATCCGCGGTCCCGCTCGTAGACGACCGGCGGGTTCAGGCACTCCTCGATCGTCGTCCAGATGTTGAAGGACGGGGCGAATTCGTGGCCCTCGACCGTCAGGTTCGCCCCGTCGCGAATACCGATCTCCTCGATCGCGTCGAAGAGTTCGTCGGCCGCGTACCGGGCGAAGACGTCCGACAGGCCGGGCTCCACGCCCATCCCGACCAGGGCCAGGCGACCCGACTTCTCCCAGGCCCCGGCCCGTTCGAACTGCTCGTCGCCGAGCTTGACCCCGCACTCCTCGTGGGGCCTGCGGGGGTGCGGCCGGGACAAGGACATGGCCATGTCCACGTAGTGGCTGTCCGCCGCGAGGGCCGCCTCGAACAGCGGCATCACGAACCGCGGGTCCGTGGCGTTCAGCAGTACGTCGCACCGCTCCTCGGTGAGGAGCGCGGCCACCGCCGCCTGGTCCGAGGCGTCGACGCGGCGGGCGTGGAACCGGCCGCCGGCTTCGCCGAGCGCGGTCACGGCCGCCTCTGCGCGGGACAGGTCGTAGTCGGCGACCACGAAGCGTTCGAAGAAGTCCCGGCGGGCCGCGATCCGGGTGATCGCGGTACCGACGCCGCCGGCGCCCACAAGCAGAACACGCATGACGAAACCCTCTCTCCGTGAGGTCCGCGGAGATCCGCGCCTCGTGGGAGGGATGAAAACCGTGGTCGCAAGATAAGGTCAATGGCGTTGGCATAAGAAACGAGGTGTCCGATGGCCAAGCCCGTGGTTCCCGAGGAAGCCCGGCGGCGGCGACGCCCCACCCGGCAGGGCGTGGTCCTGTCCGAGCGGCTGATCGTCGAGACCGCCCTGCGCATGCTGCGCGAACACGGCAGCGCCGGCCTGTCCGCGCGCCGGCTCGGCGCCGCTCTCGGAGCGGATCCCAGCACCCTCTACCGGTACTTCAACGGCATGGACGCCCTCACCCTCGCCATCGGCGAGGAGCTCATCGGCCGGGCCCTGGACGGCTGGACCGCCACCGGTCAGTGGCGTCACGACCTGCGCGAACTCGGGATGCGCATCCACGGCGCCTACCTCGCGCACCCGCAGGCGGCCGTACTGACCGCCGTGCGCGTGACCGGTCGCCCCCGTGAGATCGACGCCGACGAGGCCGTCCTCGGCATCCTGCGCACGGCGGGCTTCCCCGACCCGGAGGCGGTCCGGATCTACCACGCCTTCATCGACCAGAGCCTGGCCTTCGCGGCTCTGGACGCCGGCGCCCTCGCCCTGTCCGAGCCTTCCCGGACCTCCGACGAGGGGCAGTGGGAATCCACCTACGCCCGGTTGCCGGCCGACGAGTACCCGCACATCAGCGCCACGAGGCGACTGCTCGCCGCCCGCATGAACCACAGCGCCTACCCGGTCGCCCTGGACATGCTGCTCGCGAGCGCGGAGTCACGGCTCCAGGCCTTGGGGGCCGGCTGACCCGGGGGCCCGGCAGGCCCCGGGGCCTGTGCCGGCTGCCCCGGGGCCTGTGCCGGCTGCCCCGGGGCCTGCGCGGGCTACTCCGGGGCCTGCGCGGGTTCCTTATGCCAACACCATTGACCCCTTCCCTCCCGCGCGGGTTTCCTCTTCGCAGTTCACCCCCTGTTCACACCGCGCCTGCCACGGCGCGGCCCGCACACCGCACCAGTACAGCGAGGGACGATGGCCGCAGACACCCCGCCGGAAACCACCCCCCGAGCCGCCACGGCCACCGTCGCGCCCGCGATACCGGACGGGAACGGCACACCGACGGCACAGGCGCCGGTCGGCGCCCTCAAACCCGACGCGATCGGCTTCCTCGACGCCCTCGCCATCGGCCTCAACGCCACCTCCCCCGCGTACTCGCTGGCCGCCGTCATCGGCCCCCTCGTCGCCCTGGTCGGCGTACACGCCCCCGGAGTGATGCTCGCGTCCTTCGTCCCCATGCTGCTGATCGCCTCCGCCTTCCACTTCCTCAACCGGGCCGACCCCGACTGCGGCACGACCTTCTCCTGGGTCACCCGCGCCCTCGGCCCCACCACCGGATGGCTGGGCGGCTGGGCCATCGCGATGACCGGGGTCCTCGTCGTCGGGTCGCTCGCCGACGTCGCCGTCGGCTTCGGCCTGCTCGCCGTCGGGGCCGACGGCCTCGCCGGCAACACCCTGGTCCGCGAGGCCCTCACCGTCCTGCTGATCCTCCTCATGTCCTGGCTCTGCGTACGCGGCACCGAGGTGTCGGCCCGCTTCCAGAACGCGCTCGTCCTGGTCCAGGTCCTCTGCCTCGTCGTGTTCGCGGCCGTGGCCGTGTGGCGCGTGTACGCCGGCACGGGATCCCTGGACGCCGTCCGCCCGGCTGCCGACTGGCTCAACCCCTTCGGGGCCGGCGGTTCGGCGCTCACCGGCGGCCTGCTGCTGGGCGTCTTCGCGTACTGGGGCTGGGAATCCGCCGTCAACCTGACCGAGGAGACCAAGGACCCCGCCGACACCCCCGGCCGGGCGGGCATCTGGTCGACGGTGGTCCTGCTGGCGACCTACCTGGCCGTGGCCTTCGCGGTCGTCGCCTACGCCGGCACCGCGTACCTCGCCGGACAGGCCGACGCGGAGGAGGACGTCTTCGCCACGCTCGCGCGCGAGGTGCTCGGCGGCTGGGACTGGATCCTGCTCCTCGCCGTCGCCACCTCCGCCCTCGCCTCGACCCAGACGACCATCATCCCGGCCTCCCGCACCGCCCTGTCCATGGCCCGCCGCAAAGCACTGCCCGCCGGGTTCGCCCACATCGACGCCCGCCGCGGCACACCGAGCACCAGCACCTGGTGGGTCACCGGCACGGCGATCGTCTGGTACGTGGTCATCCACCGGATCAGCGAGAACGCCCTCGCGGACTCCCTCACGGCCCTGTCGTTGCTCATCGCCTTCTACTACGCCCTCACCGGCATCGCCTGCGCCGTCTGGTACCGGCGCCAACTGCTGCGGGGGCCGGTCCCCTTCCTGCTGCTCGGCGCCGGACCGCTGCTCGGCTCGGCCATGCTGATCTGGCTGCTGGCGGAGTCCGTCGCCGACATGGCCGATCCGGCCAATGCCTCCAGCTCGACCGCCTGGTTCGGGCTGGGCGCCCCGCTGGTCATCGCGCTGTTCCTGGCGGGCGCCGGAGTGGTGCTGATGCTGCTGCGCCGCGCCGGGTCCGGAGCCTTCTGGCGCGAACGCCCCGGGGTGGCTCCCGCGGGTGGCGGTGTTCCGAGAACGTGAGCATGACCGGCCGGGGCCCACACGAGCCGTCAACTGGCGGTGCCCGCGTGGTCGCGACGCCGGTGGGGGTCAGGACGCGGCCTCGGGGGCGGGGGCGCCGGACTCCCACGGTGGGTCTGCTTGTTGCGCGGTCCAGGCGGCCAGGGCCTCGCCGTCGACGCGGACTATCCCGCAGGTTTCGGCGTACTCGGCCGCGGGTGCGGTGAAGGAGCTGGTCGTGACGATGACGGCCACGTCGGCCCCGTGGACGGCGAAGCAGGTCCCGCCGAAGCGCTGGAGCTCCTGCGAGCCGACCCGGTGGTCCTCGGCGTAGTGCTTGCACTGGATCACCACGCGCCGGCCGTCCGCCGCCGTCGCCAGGACGTCGGCGCCCAGATCGCCCGCGCCGCCCACCACTTCCACCGTGGTGCAGCCGTCCCGGGCGCACAGGGCGGCCACCGTGTGCTCGAAGCCGTCGGCGTCGGCCGCGGCATGGTCGAGGGCCTCATCCCCGATCTCGGGGAGGTCCGCAGGCTCCGGTTCGGTCGTGGACGCCGGGATGCCGGGTCGGCGCCGGACGGGTACGAGGCTCCGCCTCGCCAGGAGCACGCCCAGCGCCAGTACGGCCAGGGCACCGACCGGGACCGCGGGGAACCTGCTCCCGTCCGCCGGCACGGCCTTGAGGAAGGCGGCCACGCCCGCGACGGCGATACCGATCAGCCCGAGCGCGAGCACCACGTCACTCCCCGGACCCGACCGCCGCGTGGACCCGGCGCCACGTACGGACCCGGGTGCGTCCTCATCCGGTGTGGTCATACCGCTCCCCTCCTGCCGGCACGCCATTGGTCGTCAAAGCCCGCTGGACGCTCGTATGGCCACCACTACCCGGACCCAAACCGGCCCGGGCCCGCCGGGCCACCGGGTTCACGATCAGGCAGGATTGCAAGCGTTCCTCCTCCAACGCTCTGCACTTGGCTTGTCCCTGAGTATTCCTGGGTGCGGCGAAGACCGCACCCAGCCATGGCTTCGTCCAGAGGGTGCGGCCGGGGGCCTGGCGCGTCTGCGAGCGGCCCCGGAGCTTCGAGTTCGCCCCGGTCTGTGAGCCCTTCTCACGGGCGCGCCGTGCCGGCCGCGTGCTTGGTTTGTCAGCTTGGGCTTCGCTCACGCCTGCGTGCCGAGCGGCAGCGTGCCCGCCACCCCGGCTGGGGTGACGGGCTGGACAGCCGGCAGCCGAGCAGGTCGCCGTCGCCCGCGGGGCGCGTCACACGGCGGAGGGCCGGTCGTAGGTGAGGAAGAGGGCACCGCTCGGCAGGACGGTGTGGGCGGTCAGCTCCCACTGCCGGACGTCGAAGCCGGCTTTACGGCCGAACAGCGGGATGCCGTTGCCTATGGTGATCGGGGACAGCTTGACGATCATCCGGTCGATCTCGGGGTACAGCAGGCCTGCCAGTTCGCCGCCGCCGCAGAGCCAGATGTCCTTGCCGTCCTCCTGCTTGAGCTCGCGGACCTTCTCGACCGGGTCGGTGCCGACCAGCTCGACGGCGGCGCCGGGAACGGAGGTGAGGCTGCGCGAGAACACCACGTGCTTGAGGTGCGGGTAGGCGTCGTCGATTCCGGCCTTGACCCCGATCTCGTATGTGTGGCGGCCTTCGAGCACGGTGTCGAAGTGGGTGCCCTCGGCGGTCATGGACAGGGCGGTACGGGCCGGACCGGGAAGCGTCTCCGGGTACTCGGTGACCAACTGCTCCAGGTAGTCCGGACCGATCGTCCAGAAGCCGTCCGGGCCGGTCGGGTCACCGCCGTCGGGGGCCGCGATGTGGCCGTCCAGGGTAGCGGCGATGAAGTACACGAGCTTGCGCACGAGTGATCTCCCAGATAGCTAACGTATGGTCAGCTCATCTTATGATCATGAACGAACAGGATCCGTCATGCTCAACGGCGGCTTCACCCTCTCCCGTCAACGAACGCCCCGGCGGCCGACATGAACACCCTCGGCGACCGCATCCGGATCGGCACCGGCGCCCTCGGCGCACGCACCCAGACCGGCACGAACTGGTAGCCGCCCTGCCGCTTGCAGTCCATCTCCACCGAACCGACCGGGGGGACCCAACCGGGCCGAGGCCTCGGCCACGAAGGCCCCGGGCGCCGGGCGCCGTACGGCCTCACTTCACGAGGCCGGGGCCCGTCCGAGCTCGGGATCGCTGCCGCGTCGCCGCCGGAACGGGGTCAGGACGGCGGGTAGGGCGCGTACTTGAGGCGGCGGGCCAGGTGGGCGGTGTTCGCCGCGAGGGTGGCGGTGGTGGCGGCCGTTTTCGCCGGGGTCTTGGCGAGGTCCTGGTAGTCGGTCCCCTGCATGGCCTCGCCCACCCAGTAGGTGACCGCGTTGGCCGGCAGGGTGAAGCCGCAGTCGTTGAGTCCCTGGAACAGCTCGGCGCTCACGTGGTGGGCACCGTCCTCGTTGCCGGCCACGCAGATTCCGGCGACCTTCCCGTAGGTGAGCATCCTGCCTTCCTCGTCGCTCTCGCCGATCTCCGCGTTGAGGCGCTCCATGACGCGCTGGGCGACGCTGGACGGGTGCCCGAGCCAGATCGGGGTGGCGAGGATCAGGATGTCGGTGCCCAGGATCGTCTCGCGGATCTCCGGCCAGAAGTCCCCCTCCCCCATGTCGACCGCCACACCCGTCCGGACGTCGTGGTCGGCGATACGGATGACCTTGCCGCTCACTCCGTGGCCGGCCAGGGCTTCCATGACCTGCTCGGCCAGCAGCTGGGAACTGGACGGCTTCGGGGACGGGGACAGCGTGCACACAAGAGCGACAGCGCGCAGCGGAGCGGTCTCGTTGGCTTCCATACAGCCCGCCTGCCCCCACGACCGGACCTTCTACCGGGGCGTCTCACGATGCGGCACGACCGCTCGCGCCGGGAGACGAAGTCCCACGAGGGGACCTTCGAGCGGGGCGGGCTGCCCCAACGGGGACGGCGGCGGCAGCGGCGGCTCCATCCTGCCTGTCAACGTCAGCGGGGTCGTCACGGCGTTCAACAACATCAACACCAACCTGCTCAGCCCCGGCGCGACGAACGCCACCCGGCAGAACCTCGGGATCGACGCACCCTGACCGTTGGCCCCGAGGCCGGCCGGGCCTCGGCGGTGGCCGCGTGGCGGGGTGCCTCGAACTCGTGGTCCTCCCGGCTGTCCACGCCGCCGCCCGTCGGTCGAACCTGCGGATGGCCCGCGTCGGGGCCACCGTTCCATGACCGTTCCCGGGGGGGGCGGGGCCGGGCCGACGGGGCCGTCAGCAGGAGCAGGTCGCCGCGCTCGCGGGGGTGGCGGACGGGCCGTGGTGGCCGTGCTGTTCGTAGAGGCGGTCGGCGAGGAGGGCGTGGGCGAGGGTGCCGCCGGCCCGGACGGAGGCGGTGACGAACGCGGTCTCGGCGAGTTCCTCGGCGGTGACGCCGTGCCTGCGGGCGGCCGCGGTGTGGACGTCGAGGCAGTACGCGCACTGGGTGACGAGCGCCACGGCCACGGAGATCAGCTCGCGGTAACGGCGCGGGACGGCGCCGTCCTCGCGGTCGACCGCGTTCTGGAAGGCGAGCCAGGCCGCGAACTCGGGCGCGGCGGCGGCGCCGACGGAGCGGGCGCGGTGGAGGTCGTCGGGGTGGGCGTACATGGGCGCTCCTCGCGGAAGTCAATGGGGGTGGGACGTCTCCACCTCATCTCGGATCGCGCCCCACGTCCAAGACCGTTTCCGCGGGTGCGGTGCCGTTGTCGGTATCGTGGCCGGTCATGGACTTGAGGGCGTTGCGTTGTTTCGTCGCGGTGGCGGAGGAAGGCCACTTCGGCCGGGCCGCGGCGCGGCTCCACCTCGCCCAGCCGCCGCTCAGCCGTCGGATCCGCGACCTGGAGGCGGACCTCGGGTGCCGTTTGTTCGACCGGATCCCGACCGGGGCGCGCCTGACCGCGGCCGGCAGGGTTCTACTCCCGGAGGCGCGCGACCTGCTGGCGCGGGCCGAGCGCGCCCGCGAGCGGGTGCGGGCAGCGGAGTCCGTACGAGAGGTCGTCCTGGGCACCGTCGCCGGCGCGGGTCTGGACGCCGGGCCCGCCGCCCTTGCCGTGCTGCGCGGCACCCGCCCCGGGCTCCGGGTCCGCCTGTACGAGGCACCCGTGACCGATCCGACGGGCGGGCTGCGCGAGCGCCGGGCCGACCTGGCGCTGACCCGGCTCCCCTTCGACACCTCGGGACTGACCGTACGCCGGCTCGGAACGGAATCCCTGGTGGCGGCCCTGCCCTCGGACGACCCGCTCGCCGCACGGCCGCGGGTGCACGTACGGGAGCTCGTCGGGCGGCCGCGCTTCCGGCTGCCGGCCGGGACGGACGCGCGGTGGCGCGCGTACTGGCTCGCCACCGACGAGGACGCCTGCGGCCCGGTGGTGACGTCCGTCGAGGAATGCCTGCACGCCGTGGTGTGGGACGGGGTGGCCGGGGTTCTGCCGGCCGGGGCCGCGCGTCGGCACGCGCGGCCGGGCATCGCGTTCGTCCCGCTCGACGGCCACCCGCCGAGCCGCATCGTACTGGCCCGCCGCGCGGACGACACGGACCAGATCGTGGACGCGGTGGCGGCCGCCCTCTCGGACGCCCATGCCGCACAGGCGGTCGCCTCGGTCGATGTGCATCCGGACCCGATGGGTCCCGAAGGCTTCCGCCCGGCCGGGGCCGCGGCCCCGGAGCCGGTTCGTCCGGCTCCGCTGCGCACCTGACGACCACGCACGCTGACCAGCACGACTCGGGTGCTCTGATCGGCCACGCTGCCCCGTCCGGCCCGATGTCAGTACCAGGTGGCAGGCTCCGCGTCCATGGACAAGCAGCAGTTCTGGCAGCTCATCGAGGCCGCGCGCAACCAGGCGGCCAACCCGGACGACGGCGGGGCAGTCGCTCGCGAGGCGACCGCGCTGCTGGCCACCAGGCCGGCCGAGGAGATCGTCACGGCTGAGCAGGTTCTGTGGGACCTGATGGTCGAGTCCTACACCAACCCACTGTGGGCCGCTGCCTACCTTGCCAACGGCGGGTGCTCTGACGACGGCTTCGACTACTTCCGCGGCTGGCTGATCGCTCAGGGCCGTGAAGTCTTCGAGCGCGTAGTCGCTGATCCCGATGCCCTGGCAGACCTGCCCATAGTTCAAGCCTCCGCAGCCGACGGCGTCGACTTGGAGGGCGAGGACATGCTCGGCATCGCCTGGAACGCACACATCTCGGCGACCGGTGATCAGCTCCCTGCGAACCCGCCCACCTTCCGCTACCGAGATCTGGACCCCGCCTGGAACTTCGATTTCGACGACCACGACGAACTGACTCGCCGACTTCCCCGCTTGGCAGCTCTCTACCCGGAGTAAGCGGAGTGCGTACACGCCCTCGGGTACCTGCCGGCTGGGGTGCGGTTCCGCGGACCCGGCAGGCTCCGGCAGCAGGGGCTGTAGGTGTTCTCTCAGCTCTTGACGGCGTCCGCGATCCGCTGGGCGGTCTGGGCGGGTGTGAGGTGCGTGGTGTCGACGACTTCGGCCTCGGCGTGCAGCCACGTGCGGGCCGCCTCGGCGTAGGGCTCCAGGTATTGCAGACGGAACGGGGAGTCGGGGCCGAGAACGGTGTCACCTGCGATGCGCCTGCGGAGGGTGTGCCGGTCGGCGTGGAGGACGAAGTGCCGGATGGGAATGGCGTGCTGGGCGAGGCCGGAGCTGATCTCGCGCCAGTACTGCTCGACCAGAACGGTCATGGGCATCACAAGGGTGCCACCGGTGTAGTCGAGGACACGTCGGGCGGTCTCGACCACGAGCGGCCGCCACGGCGCCCAGTGCTGGAAGTTGTCCGTCGCGGGCAACCCCGGCGTGATGTCCATCAGTGTCTCGCCGACCTTCTCGGCGTCGAACACCCGTGAATCCGGGATCAACTGCTGTACGAGCGCACTGGTCGTCGTCTTGCCTGCGCCGTGGGTGCCGTTGAGCCATACGATCATGCACCTGACGCTAGCGTCGTACGGGCCGCGGAGGGCGGCTTCTGGTGACAACACGGACGCTGAAGCAGGCTGTGACGGTTCGGATGCCACGCCTGTGCCGGCCGAGGGGCTTCGACAGGCTCCTTGGGGCAGCTCGCCCCCGACCCCCTGCGCTCACCTGCCGCATGGGCTGGGCGTTAGCCTCGGCGCATGATTCCTGTGCGGCCTCCGAAGACGATCACGCGCCACCGCGACGGGGTGATCCATGCGTACGTCCCGAACTCGAACGCGCCGGGGACGCTGGAGCCCGTCGCGGTGTTCCGGCCGCGGCCCGGCGACGAGGTCGTCGAGTCGGCGGTCTGGCCCGACCTGGAGCGCGTCGTGTACACGACGCTGAACGACGTCGTGTGCCTCACACACGCCGGTGACCTGCTCTGGGCATCGGCTCTGGAGCCGCACTCGGACCAGCCTCATGGCCACAGGCCTGGCTGTGCGCTGTCCCTGGACGGCCGGAACGTGTGGGTCTACCGGCCGGACGCGATGGGGCGCGGGGGTGCAGACCAGTGGGTCGTGCACGACGCCGGCAGTGGCACGGTGACCGGCCGCCGGGAGCTGGATACGGTCGGACACGGCGCCGGCCACCACGTGCACCCGGTGGACGGCAGCATCTACCTCGACATCGGTGAGGGCCAGGACGGCTCCGTCATCCTCAGGGCCACGAACGGGCCTGGCGGCGAGCCGGAATTCGTGACCTATCCGTGGTGGGACCGCTGTCTGATCGACCTGTCGCCGGACGGGGAGCAGTTCATGACCGTCGACCACGGGCAGATGGACGTGGCCTTCCACCGCCACCCCAGCGGGGACGTGCTCTTCACCCTGCCTGCCGAAGCCTTCGGGTACGACCCGGAGGAGACGTTCGTGGAATGGAGCGGCGGCTACCTGACTCCGGATCTGGCCGTCGTCGCCCTGGGCGGTGAGGGCCAGGACGAGGAGGAGTGGTTCCGCTACCACCTGGTCGACGTGCGCACGGGCACGCTCGATGGCGAGATCCCCATCGAGGCGGCCAACCCGTACGAGGTGGTCCCTCTGGGCGACGGCTCCTGGCTCACCGGCGGTCCCGAGGGCAACCCCGTCCTCTGGTCACTCGCTTCCCTGGCTCCCGCACCGCCGCAAGCCGAAGGCTGAGGCAAGCAGTACCGTCGCGGCCGGGTGGACACCCCCGCCGTGCGTGGCGGGCGGGGGGTCAGCGGAACGCGGCGACGTTGTCCGAGGCCCAGTCGGCGAACGGGCGTGCGGGACGGTTCAGGACCTGCAGGACGGCGGGACTGATGCGCAGTTCCGCGTCGGTCGGGGCACCGAGGATGTCCAGGGTGTCGTCCGCGAGCTCTGCCGGCATGTTCCGGGATCGGGTGGCTGCACCGCCTCCGCTGACCGCCGAGGGCCGCGGCCGCATGACGCCGGCGAAGAACTGCCCCGACCCCCATGACGGGCCGGGCACGGCGCCTGTGTCAGACGAGCGCCGCGCCGCCGTCCACCGCGAGCGTGGTGCCGGTGACGTAGGCGTCGGCCAAGACGAAGAGATAGGCCGCCGCGGCTTCCCCGGCAGTGCCGACACGCCGCGTGAGCAGCTCGGACCCGGCTCCCTGGAGGAAGGCCTCCGGGTCCGGGACACTGCCGTCCCACAGCTCGGTGCGGATCACGCCCGGCTGGATCACGTTGACGCGCAGAGGGGCGAGTTCGACGGCGAGCGCCCGGGACAGGGCCTCGATGCCGCCGGTGATGCTCGCCGTGAGCGCGGTGCCGGACAGGGGGGCGGATGGCGAGGACACCGGAGCTGAAAGTGATCGAGCCGCCGTCGCGCAGTCGCGGTGCAGCGTACTTGGCGGAGAGGAACGCGCCCCAGAACCGACGCTCGAAGACGGCCCTGGCCTCCTCCGGGGTGGTGTCGGCCAGCGGCTTGATCAGCAGAGGTTCGCCCGCGGTGTAGACGAGGTGGTCGAACTCTCCGACCTGCTCGAAGAACGCGGCGATGGCGTTGCCGTCGGCGACGTCCAGGCGGCGGCCTTCGGCCGGCCCGCCCAGCCGCTTCGTCGCGGCGTCCACGCGGTCCTGATTGCTGGAGGCGACCACGACGTCCGCGCCGACCGCCGCGGCCCGTTGGGCCACCGCGAAGCCGATGCCGGAGGTTCAAGCCTTCAAACGACACTTCGGATCGCCGCCGGGTAACTACCGCAAGCAGGTCCAGATGGCAGCGGCGGTTGTCGGCCCGTCCTCGGGGTAGGGGCGTCCACGAAATGGAGGCGGTGCGATGTCTGACGAAACCGAGGCCGTTGTCGAGGCGGAACTAGAACCGCACGAGCCGTCCGCGGGCGAGGCCGAGGCCCGCAACCAGGTGCGGGCCGAGGCCGCCGGCATGACCCATCATCAGGCGGCAGCCGTGCTGGCACGCGTCCTCGACACCGTCGGGGACCTGGCCGAAGCCGACGCGCCGACTCGGGCGGCCCTGGCGGAATGGCACCGGATCACCGATCTCCTCGCCGGCCACGGCGGACCGTACGCCCCCGAAGCCGACCCCTACGCCCAAGGCCAGCTGGCCGCGCGTGACCGCTGACGGAACCCGCGGCGCCGAGTGGCTTCGAGAGCGGAGCGGGGGCGGCGGGTTCAGAGGCGTCCGCCGGTGAGCCTGGAGAGCGGGCCGCACCGGCGCAGCTCCTCGTTCTCACGGCCCAGTTCGCGGTGGCGCGCCGTGGAGGACAGGGCCGGGTCCTGTTCCCGCCAGTCGATGCCCATTTCCTTGGAGCGTTCGACGGAGGCGACGACCAGGCGGAGTCGACCGGTACGGTGGTTGGCTCGGGCCGGCGGACACCGTCCGGTTCCCCCGGCACCATGTTTCGTTCGAACGAACCGGAACAGACGCACTTCGGAGACCGAACCCGAAGGAGCGACCGATGCCGAACATTTCTCTCCTGCCCGGCCCCGCGCACAGGCACTGGGCCTGGCAGGCCGACGCCCTGTGCCGGGAGGTGGGCTCGGAGCAGTTCTACGGGCCCTGGCACGAGCGGCGCAGTGACCGTGAGCAGCGCGACGCGCAGGCGAAGCGGCTCTGCGCGTCCTGCCCGGTGCGGGAGGTGTGCCTGCGGCACGCCCTGCGCACCGGGGAGCCCTACGGGGTATGGGGCGGCCTGACCGCGAGGGAACGGCGGAACCTGCGCACCGGCGGCCAGGTGGGCGCCGCAGCGCGCCCCACCGGCCCCGGACCGCGGTGAAACGCCGTAGGGCTGCCGGCCCGTACGCGTTCGCCGGGGGCTCCCGAATGCGGGGAGGCCGCCGGGGCAGGAGCGCGATGTGATGACGAGGCTCAAAGCGATGACGTTCGCGCTGTCCGGCGCGCCGGCAGGCGCCGCCGCCGTCGCGGCGGTGGTGCTGTCCGCGTGGTGGTGGGCCCTGGCCGTGCCGATGGCCCTGCTGGTCGTCGTGGCGGTGCGGGACGTGTGCCAGCGCCGGCACTCCGTCCTGCGCAACTACCCGCTCCTCGGCCACTTCCGGTTCGCCCTGGAGCGGCTGCGGCCCGAAGTCCAGCAGTACTTCGTCGAGCGGAACTACGACGGCCGCCCGTTCGACCGCGACACCCGCAGCATCGTCTACGAGCGCGCCAAGGGCACCGACGCCGAGGAGCCGTTCGGTACGGAACGCGACCTGTACCTGCCGGGCAGCGAGTACCTCGTCCCCTCCATGGCGCCGCGGCCGGTTCCCGAGGAGCCGCCGCGGGTCAGGATCGGCGGCCCCGACTGCACCCGGCCGTACGGCATGGCCCTGCTGAACGTCTCGGCCATGAGCTTCGGCTCCCTGTCGGCCCCGGCCGTCACCGCACTCAACACCGGTGCCCGGCTGGGCGGTTTCGCGCACGACACGGGTGAGGGCGGCATCTCCGAGTACCACCTGCGCCCGGGCGGAGACCTGGTCTGGGAGATAGGCACCGGCTACTTTGGCTGCCGTACCGGTGACGGCCGCTTCGACGAGCGGCAGTTCGCCGAGAAGGCCGCCCTCGGCCAGGTGAAGTGTGTTTCGCTCAAGCTGAGCCAGGGCGCCAAGCCGGGCATCGGCGGAGTGCTTCCGGGCGCCAAGGTCAACTCCGAGATCGCTTCGGTGCGCGGGGTGCCCGAGGGGGTCACCGTCGTCTCGCCGCCCTACCACACCGTGTTCTCCACTCCGCGCGGGCTGGTCCGCTTCCTCGCGCGGATGCGGGAACTGGCCGACGGCAAACCGGTCGGCTTCAAACTGTGCGTGGGCTCGCGCCGTGAGTTCCTCGCGGTGTGCAAGGCCATGCTGCGCGAGGACGTCACCCCGGACTTCATCGTCGTCGACGGTGGCGAGGGCGGCACGGGCGCCGCGCCCCTGGAGTTCGCCGACCACGTCGGGCTGCCGCTCACGGACGGGCTGATCACCGTGCACAACGCGCTGGTCGGCACGGGTCTGCGGGACCGGATCAGGATCGGCGTCAGCGGCAAGGTCGCCACCGGAGGCGATCTGGTCAAGCGGCTGGCGCAGGGCGCGGACTACGCGAACGCCGCGCGGCCGATGATGTTCGCCCTGGGCTGCATCCAGGCGCAGCGGTGCCACACCAACACCTGCCCCGTGGGCGTCGCCACGCAGGACCGCCGCCGCGCGGGGGCCCTCGACGTGGCGGACAAGTCGCGGCGCGTCCAGCGCTATCAGGAGGCCACCGTGAGGAGCGCCCTGCAGATCATGGCGGCGATGGGCGTGGACCACCCCCGCGAGCTGCACCCCGGGCTGCTGATGCACCGTGTCGATCCGCGCACGGTCCGCTCTGCCGCGCAGCTCTACGAGTGGCTCGCCCCACGGCAGCTCCTCGACGGCGCCCCCCGTTCCTGGGCCGAGGACTGGAACGGCGCCGACCCCGAGCGGTTCACCCGCTGACCGTCCATCCTGACGGCCCCCCAACGACCGAGAGGACAGCCCCGTGCCCCGTACCGTTGCCCGCACGATCGTCGACGCGCTCGAAGAACTCGACGTCCACCATGTGTTCGGCGTCGTCGGCGACGCCCTCAACCCGCTGACGGACGCCATCCGGACCACCGGGGGCGTGGACTGGGTGGGCTGCCGCCACGAGGAGGCAGCGGCCTTCGCTGCCGGCGCGCAGGCCCAGCTCTCGGGCCGGCTCGGCGTCTGCATGGGAACCGTGGGTCCCGGCTCCGTCCACCTCCTCAACGGGCTCTACGACGCCGCCAAGAGCCACGCCCCCGTCCTGGCGGTCTGCGGCCAGGTCCCGCTCGCGGAAATGGGCACCGACTACTTCCAGGAGGTCGACAACGACCAGCTGTTCCGTGACGTCGCCCGCTACCGGGCTACCGTGACCTCGCCCCGGCAGCTGCCCCGGATGCTGGAATCCGCGGTCCGTGCCGCGATCGACGGGGAAGGGGTGGCGGTCCTGACCGTCCCCGGCGACATCGGCGACCAGGAGGTCGAGGACGACCGCCCCCTGCGGTTCGCCCTGGACCGTCCGGTGACCCGGCCCGACGATCCCGCCCTCGCCGAAGCCGCCGCGCTCGTCAACGCCGGGTCCAGGACCACCCTGCTGGTCGGCCGGGGCGCCCGGGGGGCCCGCGAGGAGGTCCTGCGCCTGGCCGAGCTGCTCGGGGCGCCCATGGTTCTCACCCTGAAGGCCAAGGAGGGCTTCGAGCACGACAACCCGTACCAGGTGGGCCAGACCGGCCTGATCGGCAACCCCGCCGCCTCCCACGCCCTGGAACGGTGCGAGACCCTGGTCATGCTCGGCACCGACTTCCCCTACGGCGACTGGTACCCCTCCGGCTGCAAGGTCGTCCAGATCGACACCCGGGGCGAGCACCTCGGCCGGCGGGTCCCGGTGGACGCCGGGCTGGTGGGAGACGTCGGCGCCACCCTGCGTGCCCTGCTCCCACAGTTGCAGGCCTCGTCCGACCCCGCCCACCTCGACGGGTCCCGGTCCCGCTTCGAGTCCTGGACCGCGGAGCAGCACAAGCTCGCCGACCCCCGGCACGACCGCCGGCCGGGGGGCAGGCTGCGGGCGCTGGCCGACAACCGCGGCCACGACGTCCGGCCCGAGGCGCTGGCGGCGGCAGTGGACCGGCACGCCGCTGACGACGCGGTGTTCACCTCCGACACCGGCATGGCCACCGTCTGGCTCTCGCGGTTCGTCACCCTGCGCGGGACGCGGCGGCTGCTCGGTTCCTACAACCTCGGCTCGATGGCGAACGCCATGCCGCAGGCTCTCGGCGCCCAGCTGTGGGCGCCCGACCGCCAGGTGGTCGCGTTCTGCGGCGACGGCGGTCTGAGCATGCTGCTCGGCGACCTGATGACGATCAGGACGTACCGGCTGCCGGTGAAGCTCGTCGTCTTCGACAACCGGCGCCTGGGCATGGTCAAGCTCGAGCAGGAGCAGGCGGGCCTCCCGGAGTTCGGCACGGAGCTCGACAACCCCGACTTCGCGGCGGTGGCCACCGCCCTCGGGCTGACCGGCATCCGCGTCACGGACCCGTCGGCGCTGGACGACGCGGTGCGCCAGGCGTTCGAGACGCCCGGCCCGGTCCTCCTCGACGTGCTGACGAACCCCCGGGAGATCGCCGTGCCGGGCAGGCCGACCGTGGGCCAGGGCTGGGGCTTCGCCGTCGCCAAGGCCAAGGAGACCCTCAACGCGGCCGTCGGCGACCTCGCACGAGGGCCTCGGCCGCAGCGCTGACGCGCTCCGGGAGCGCCTGCGGTGCGGCGGGCAGGCCCTCGGCGTAACCGCGGAACCTAGAGCTTCGCGAACGTGCAGTCCGCCTTTCCCGCATTGTCGTTGCTGGGCAGCTTGCCGGTGGGGAAGTCAATCTTCACGAACATCCTGTAGCGGCCCGGCACGATGGGCGTGCGGAAGGTGAACGAGCCCGTGTCAGGCTCGGGATCGCCCTCCCGGAAGTCCTCGTTCTGCCACTGGTTGTCCCGGTACGGGGCGGTACAGATGAACGCCTTGTTCTCCCGCGTGCCGTTGACGATCATCGCGGTGCATGAGCGGACCTGCGTGTATGCCGAATCGAAGAAGGAGGACATGCACTCGATGCCGTCGATGAACTCGGACGGTCGCGGGTCCGGGGCGAACAGCTTGGACTCCTTCTCGCGGTTCGTCTCCTTCGCCAGGACGGCCCCTTCGGGACCGGTGCTCGGGTAGCCGCCGCTCGGAGCCGGCGAGACCGCCGGGCTGGACGCGGGGGACTGCACGGTCACGGCCGGAACCGGTGTGGAGGGCACGCCGGGCGTCGGTGTGTACGGCGAGACGTACCCCGGGTCGTTGCTGCTCGAGCTGCTCCGGTCCCAGCCTGCCGCACGGGCTTCGGAGGCGGTCGGCTCCGGGCGCGCGGTGCCTGTGCCGCCGTCGGCCTGCCCGTACACCGCCCAGGCGAACACGCCCGCCGTCGCGAGCGACGCCAGGGCGAACGCCTTCAGGGAACGCTTCGGCCCGGGCCCAGACGTGCCGCCCGCGTGGCCCGGCGCCCGGTACGGGTTCGGGTGGGGCGCGGGGCGCCGGGAGCGGGCCCACGCCGCCGGGACGTGCCGTGCGGGCGGGTCCGGCTCGATGCTCGGGTGGGGCGCCCCGGGCGGAAAGGGCCGTATCGGCGGGGCGGGGTGGTAGTCGGGCACGGGCGGAATGACCGGGGCGGGCGAAGCCGGAACGTCGTGCGCGAGGTTGCGGGCCGGGGCGGGGATGTCCCACCGGGACAGCGGCGGGAACGGCTCGTGGTCCGACGCGCCGAAGTCGGCGACGCGCGTGAACTCCACGGTCGGGAACACGGCGGTTCCCTGAGGCCCGTACATGCCCGCTACGGTTTCGGCGAGGTCGGCGGCGAGCGGGCGGGCGGCCGGGTCCATCCGGAGCGCTGCGTCGACCTGTTCGGCCAGTCTCCGGGGGATGTTCTCCAGCGTGTACTCGTCGCCCCGCTCCATACGGAACTCGATGCCGGTCGGCGGCCCGTAGGGGTGCTTCCCGGAGGCGGCGAAGGCGACGAGGACGCCCCAGGCGTACACGTCCGACGCGGTGGTCGTCACGCCCGCGCGGAGCTGCTCGGGTGCCATCCAGCCCCGCGTGCCGGTGTTGACGCGAGTGGCGGTGACGGCGGTCGCGTCCAGCAGGTGGGCGATGCCGAAGTCCACGACACGCGGGCCGTCGGCGGCCAGGATGACGTTCGGCGGCTTGAGGTCGCGGTGCGCGATGCCCGCGGCGTGGATGCAGGCCAGGGCGTGGGCGGTCGCGGCGGCGAACGTGAGCAGGTTCCCGGGTGCGAGCTCGCCGTGGTCGCGTACGTGCTCGTGGAGGGTGCTCCCCGCGACGTAGGGGGTGGCCAGCCAGGGACGTCGGGCTTCGAGGTCCGCGTCGACCAGGGGGACCAGGTAGGGGCCGGTGACCTTGCGGAGGGCGGCGGCCTCCCGTGCGAACCGCTTGCGGTGGTCGAGGTCGTTGGCGTGGTCCTCGTGGAGGACCTTGACCGCGAGGGGCTGACCGCTGTCCGGGTGGTGAGCGTAGTAGACGGTTCCCATGCCACCCGCGCCGATGCGCTGCAACGGACGGTAGGGGCCTATGCGGTCGGGGAGTGAGGGCACGTGAGGACTTTCTCGGAAAGAGGTCGGTGGGGTGGCGAACGGTGGGCTGGATGGGATTGTGGCCGATGATCCACTCCTGCCAGTAGGGGCGCTCGAAGGGTGGACGCCCAGGCCGGTGTCCGGTCGATCAGGTCAGGCGGTCCCCGTCCCGGCGGGCGCCTCCGGCCAGAGGTCGGCAGCGGAACCGGTTCGTCGGGGGGACGCGGCCGCGCATGGGTGGAGTGGGAGCGGAAAGGCGACGGCCATGAGGCCCGTGGGAAGAGAGCGGTACGGTGTCGGCCGTGATGAGCGCCGGCCGGCCGAGGCTGATCACGGTGACGTCGAGGAGCGGGCGCCGGACCGGCCGTCCGAACTGCCCGGGCGGTCCTGGAGAGCGGTGCTGCGCGGGACCCTGAAGGAGTTCGGGGACGACGAGCTGGCGGATCGGGCGGCGGCGCTGACGTACTACGGGGTGCTGGCCCTCTTCCCCGCGCTGCTGGTCCTGGTGTCGCTGCTGGGTCTTGCGGGTGAGTCGACCACCGGCCAGGTGGTCGACAGCCTCCGGAGGCTGGCGCCGGGCGCCGCGCGCGGTGTGATCAGCGACGCGGTCCGGCGGTTGCAGGGCAACGCCGGCGTCGGCTCGCTGCTGGCGGTCGCGGGCCTGGCCGTGGCGATCTGGTCGGCCTCCGGGTACGTAGCCGCGTTCATCCGCGCCTCGAACGCCGTCTACGACGTGCCCGAGGGCAGGCCGGTGTGGAAGGTACTGCCGTTGCGGCTCGGTCTGACCGTGACGCTGATGGTCCTGGCCGTCGCCGGCGCGCTGATCGCGGTGTTCACCGGCGGCCTGGCACGCCAGGCCGGGGCGGCCCTGGGCCTGGGGGACACTGCGATGACGGTGTGGTCGGTCGCGAAGTGGCCGGTCCTGGTCGTGCTGGTCACGGTCATGATCGCGCTGCTGTACTGGGCCGCCCCGAACGCGAAGGGGCGCGGCTTCAAGTGGGTGACCCCGGGCAGTTTCCTGGCGCTCGTGATGTGGATGGCCGCCTCGGCAGGCTTCGCCTTCTACGTCGCGAACTTCGGTTCGTACAACAAGACGTACGGCACGCTCGCGGGCGTGATCGTGTTCCTCGTGTGGCTGTGGATCAGCAATCTGGCCGTCCTGCTGGGGCTGGAGTTCGACGCCGAGATGGTCCGGCAGCGCGCCATCGCCGGCGGGCTCCCCGCGGACGAGGAGCCGTACGTGGAGCCGCGGGACACCCGGGCGTGGAGCGATGAGGACCGCCGCCGCCTGGAGTGAGCGGGGCCGAGGACGCCGCGCGTGCGGCGGGTGACCGGCGGGTTGCCGGGTAGACGCGTCAGGACACTCCATGGCGAGCGGAAGAAGGTGAACGGTCGATGAGCGCCGTTGGATGCCGTCCCGGCCGGGGCGGCGACGAGTCGGCGGGCGGGCTGCTGCTCCCGCTCCCGCGCCGCGCCGGGAGGCACAGGTGAAAGCCTCCAAGATCGCCTACAAGCCCGTCGGGTTCGTGCTCGGAGCCCTGAGCGGCATGGTGGCCGGGGCGGCCTTCAAACAGGCGTGGAAGGTGATCGGCCACGAGGACGATGCCCCGGACGCCACCGATGAGAGCCGCACGTGGAGGGAAGTCCTGACCGCCGCGGCCCTGCAGGGCGCGGTCTTCGCCGTGGTCAAGGCCGCCGTCGACCGCGGCGGGGCGGCCGCCACCCGGCGCCTGACCGGCACCTGGCCGGGCTGACCCCGTCCCCGCGGGGCCGGCCTCCCGGTGGAATCGGGAACCCCGGATCGGCGTTGTCCCCCTGCGGCGCGCATGAGCGGGCCGTGGCGGGTTACACGGCGTCAATGAGACCTGAACGCGGCGCGGCCGCCGCACGCGGCGGCCCTTCCGTCCTGCTGTTTCTGCCGGTGCAGGCGGCCCTGATGGCCGGCATCGGCCTGATGGTGACCGGCCCGCTCGGCGTGCGCTGGCCCGTGGCGGCCGAAGACGGCGTCAACCGGAGCCTGGCCGCGCACCGCGAGGGCACGGCCACCCTCTTCACCGAGTGGCTGTCCCTGCTGGCCGGCACCCGGAGCGTCATCGCGCTCACCCTCCTCGCCGTCCTCGCCGTGCTGGTGTTCTCGCGCGGGCGGTGGCTTCGGGAGGCGGTGTTCCTGGCCGGGGCGGTCGCGGCGCAGTCCGCGGTCTTCCTGCTGGTCACCGTGGTCGTGGAGCGCGCGCGTCCGCAGGTGCCCCACCTGGACCCCGCGCCGCCGACCTCCAGCTTCCCCTCCGGGCACGTCGGAGCGTCCGTGGCCCTCTTCGGGGGCCTCGCGGTCCTCGCGGTGCTCCGCCCGCGCGGCCCGCGGCGGTGGGCGGCCCGCGCCGTGGCCGCCGGCCTGCTGCTGATCCCTCTGGCCGTGTCGTTCTCCCGCCTCTACCGGGGGATGCACCACCCCTCCGACGTGGTGGCGGGCCTGCTCAACGGCGCCTGCACCCTCCTCGTCATGGCGCACGCGCTGCTGCTGCCCGGGGATCCGGGGCCCGGCTCGGACCCGCCCGACCGGCTCCCGCCCGCCCGCACCGCCCGCGAATCCGACGGGGCGCCCCGGCGGGCCGTGGTGGTCCGTCACCCGCACGGCTGCGGGGCGGAACTGGCCGGGCGGGTGCGGGAGGTCCTGCTCCGCCACGGTTGCGCCGACCAGGTGTGGACGGAGACTTCCGCGCAGGACGCCTCCGGCGGCCTCGCGGGACGGATCGCCGGGGATGACACCGACCTTGTCGTGGTCTGCGGCGGCGACGGCACGGTACGGGCCTGCGCCGACGTGCTGGCCGGCACGGGCGTCCCACTCGCGGTGGTCCCCTGCGGCACCGGCAACCTGCTGGCGCGCAACCTGCGGCTGCCCACCGATCCGGCCGAGGCTCTGGAGGCGGCCCTGAACGGTGCGACCGCGCGGATCGACACGGCCCGGGTCGGGGGTGACGGGCTGGAGTCCACCCGGTTCACGGTCATGGCGGGAGCCGGCTTCGACGCCGCCATGGTCGGCGACGCCTCCGACCGGGTGAAGGAGCGCCTCGGCTGGGCCGCGTACGCCCTGGCCGCCGTTCGGCACCTCGGCGACCCCCGGATGCGCCTGTCGATCCGGCTGGACGGGGGCCCGGCTCTGCCGCGCCGCGCCCGGATGGTCGTCATCGGCAACGTCGGCACTCTGCGGGGCGGACTGCCGCTGCTGCCCGGGGCGCGGCCCGACAGCGGCCGGCTGGAGGTGGTGCTGCTCGATCCGCGCGGTGCCCGCGGCTGGCTCGCCGCGGTGGCACACCTCGGGACGCGCATGCTCCCCGGCCGGGCCTCCGGCGACCCCGGCGGCGCGTACGGCCCGGTGGCCGGCGGCGCGCTGGAGTACTTCAGCGCCGAACGCGTCCGCATCCGCTTCGCCCGGCCCCAGCAGCGGCAGCTCGACGGCGACGTCTTCGGCCCCGGCATGCGGCTGGACGCCGAGGTGGAACCGGGCGCGCTGCGGATCTGGCTGCCGCCGCGGGAGCGGGCGCGTACGGCGGTGGACACGGAACGGGCCGGAGCGACCGGATCCGGCTGCCAGACGCACGGCTCCGACAGGGGGTGACGGCCATGGGAACCGCGACACGGGTGCCGCAGCGCGGGGAGGTGGCGGCGGCCGAAGCGGAGGTGGAGGGCGAGGAGCTGTCCGCCGAGGAAGCGGTGGCCGCGCTGCGGCGCTACGGCGGCTGGAGCCTCGTACGGGACTCCTTCATCCGGTTCCGGTACGCGGACGGCTTCAGCCACTCCAGGGCGCTGGCCCTGCAGACGGTGCTGTCGATCGTCCCGCTGGCCATCGCCTTCGTCGGGCTGTCCGGCGCCCTGCACACCGAGGACATCGGCCGGGTCGCGGAACTGACGATCCGCCGGCTGGCGAGCGGGCCGAGCCGGCAGGTGGTGGACGACGCGCTGGCGCAGAGCCGGCTCCGGCCCGGGGACGGGAGCCGGGTCGCGCTCTGGTTCGGGCTGCTGTTCTCCGTCGTGAACGTCACCACCGCCCTCTGCCAGGTGGAGCGGGGTGCCAACCGCATCTACGGGACCGAACGCGACCGGCCGTTCCTGCGGAAGTACAGCCGCGGACTGGTCATGGCGGTGCTGGCCGGTCTGCCCCTCGGCCTGAGCTTCGCGGTCACCGTCCTCGGCGCCCACGTGAACCGTGCCGTGGCGGAGGTCTACCACCTCGACGCCAGCACCATCCGCGCCTGGGACCTGCTGCGGTGGCCGGCGGGGGTGCTGCTGGCGCTGCTCGCCACCAGCGCCGTCTTCCGCCTCTCGCCCCGCCGGACCCAGCCCGGCTACACCTGGCTCGCCTTCGGGGCCTCGGTGTACCTGGTGCTGTGGCTGCTGGCCACGTGGGGGCTGAGCCTGTACGTGGGCGTCAGCGGCTCCTTCACCACCGTGTACGGACCCCTCAGCGCGTTCGTGGCACTGCTTTTGTGGGCGTACCTGACCTCGATGGCCCTGTTCCTGGGCCTGGCCTTCGCCGCCCAGCTGGAGGCCGTACGGGCGGGGGTGCGGCAGCCGGTCATGGAGGATCCCGGCGTCTGAGCGCGCGGCGCGTCGGGGGCGTGCCGGGCAGGGCAGCCGCTGCCCCGGCGGAGGAACCACGAAAGGAAGCACCACGGTCATGGCACGAATCCCGATGCGCGTCCGGCGTCTGCTCGTCCGGCTCGTCTCCGGCCTCCCGGGTCCCGACGCCCGGTTCGGCGCGCGGCTGCTGACGACGGTGGCGGCCACCGCCCTGGTGTCCGTGCCGTTCGCCCTCGCCCTGTTGCTGGTCGAGTCCCGGTGGCCGCCGCTGGCCCGGCTGGACCGGGGCACGGCCGAGCGGCTGCACGCTGCCGCTCTGGAGCATCCCGCGTGGGTGCGGGTGCTCGGCGCCCTGACGGACGTGGTGTGGGATCCGGTGACGCTGCGGCTGCTGGTGGCGGTGCTGGTGGTGTGGCTCCTCGTACGGGGGGCGCGGCGGCTGGCGCTGTGGGCGGCGGTCACCGCGACGGCGGGGGGCCTGCTCGGCCTCCTGGTGAAGGACGTGGTCGCGCGGGCGCGGCCGCACCTGTCCGACCCCGTCGCCCACGCGCCGGGGTTCTCCTTCCCCTCCGGGCACGCCATGACGGCCACCACCTCGTGTGCCGTGCTGCTGCTGACGCTGCTGCCGCTGGTGCCCCGGGGGCTGCGTCCCCTGGCGTGGGTGCTCGCGGCGGTGTCGGTGGTGGGCGTGGGTTACACCAGGGTGGCGCTCGGAGTGCACTGGGTGAGCGACGTGATCGGGGGCTGGCTGCTCGGTCTGGCGGTGGTGACGGCGACGACCCTGGCCTTCGAAGCCTGGCGGGCGGATGTCGGGCGGCGCCGTACGTCGCCCGCCGAGGGGCTGGAGCCTGAGATCCGCTCCGAGCACCCGGAGCCGCCGGTGGCCGCCCCGGAGCGTTCCTGAGCGCCCGTCGACGGGGTGTGGCGTGCGGATGCCCACGCCACGCCCGGAACACGCCGTCGGATCACGGGTCCGGTCACGACGAGGCTGCGCGCGGTGCCGCTGTGTGGGCCCTCACCTGGTCGGCGGACAGGTAGGCGTCCGTGTACTCGAACTGCCGCAGGGTCGGCGGTTGGGCGGGCTGGACCCCCGTCCTGACGAAGTCGTCGCCGGCCATGGCGTTGAGCAGCCAGTTGGTCAGGACGCGGGTCTTGGCGACGTTGGTGCGCAACGCCGACCAGTGGTAGCCGCGGGCCACGGCCTGGGCGGGGAGGCCCCGCAGCGGGATGCCGAGGGGTTTGGACACCGCGTCGGTGCCCCCCAGGTCGACGACGAGCCCCAGGTCCTTGTGCACGTAGGGCCGCAGCGGCTGCCGGCGCAGCGTCGCGATCAGGTTGTCCGCGAGCGTGCGCCCCTGGCGCAGGGCGTGCTGCGCCGTGGGCGGGCAGATCGCGCCCTCCTCCCGTGCGGCGAGGTCGGGTACGGCCGCGGCGTCTCCCAGCGCGAACACCCCCTCGGCACCCGGCACGGTCATTTCGGGGGTGACCAGCAGCCTTCCCCGGACGGTTTCCGCGTCGAGCGTGGCGATCAGCGGGCTCGCGGCGACTCCGGCCGTCCAGATCAGGGTCCTGCTGGGCAGCACCCGGCCGTCGGTCAGCACGATCTCGGTGGGGCCGGCCTTGGCGACGCTGACACCGAGGGAGACCTGGATGCCCCGTCGGCGCAGGGTGTCCAGGGCCGCCCGCCCCAGGGAGTCGCCGAGTTCGGGCATCAGCTTCGGGGCGAGGTCGAGGAGGTGCCAGGTGATCTGGCCGGGGTCCAGACGGGGGTAGCGCTTCACGGCGTGGTGGGTGAGCCGCTGGAGGCAGGCGGCCGTCTCGGTGCCGGCGTAGCCGCCGCCGACCACGACGAAGCACAGGCGTGCGGCCCGCTCCGCCTCGTCCTCGCTCGCGTCGGCCAGGTCGAGCTGGGAGATGACGTGGTCGCGCAGGTACGTGGCTTCGGCGAGGGTCTTCATGCCGCGGGCGTGCTCGGTGAGCCCGGGGATGTCGAAGGTGCGGGTGATGCTGCCGGGGGCCAGCACGAGGTGGTCGTACGCGTGGTCCGTCAGCTCGCCGGTGATCTTCCGTACGACGCAGGTCTTCGCCCGGAGGTCGACGCCGACGACGCCGCCGGGGATGATCCGGGTCCGGTAGCGGCTGCTGCGGCGCAGCGAGACGGCGACGGACTGGGGGGTCAGCACGCCGGATGCCACCTGGGGCAGCAGCGGCAGGTACAGCTGGTAGGAGTTCGGGGTGACCAGGGCGATGTCCGCCTCGGCGGGCGTGAGCCTGCGCTCGAGCCGTCGGACGCACTCGACTCCGGCGAATCCGGCTCCCACCACGAGAATCCTCGGTCGTGCCACGGTGTCCGTCCCTTCTCGGGCCTGCCAGGTCACTCCGCCCCTGCCCCGTGGACGTCGGTCTTGCACCTGGAATGTCCGAGAGGGAGCGGCCGGTCGCCGGTTCGGGGGTTTCGGCCGGAGTCCGGCGGAAACACGCGAGGACGTGGGACAGGCGGAAGAGGTACCGGTCCCGTCGAGTGAGGGGTGAAGGCCGTGGCGGTTCGAGCGGTGGGCTGGGCCCGGTCGTTTGCCGTCCACCGGGGGGTACGTGAGGCCCGCCGGTGGTGTCTGTCCCATCTGGACACCCTGCCGTGGGCCGCGGGCGCCCCCGACACGGTCCACTCCGTCCTGCTCACGGTCTCCGAGCTGGTCACCAATGCCCACGTGCACGCCCACAGCAGTGCCCACCTCGTCCTGACCTGGGACGGCCGCTGTGTGCACGTCAGCGTGACGGACGCCGACCCGCGGATACCGGCCCCCAGGGAGGCTTCCACCCGGGCGACCTCCGGCCGGGGCCTGGCCATCATCGACGCGCTCGCCGACCGGTGGGACGCCCACGCCTTCCACGGCGGCAAGACGATCACGGCATGCTTCCATCCTCCGGAGCAGCCCTCCCCGCACGGGCGGACCGGCGGCGACGCCGGGAAGCCGCCGGCCGGGCGCCCCTGAGCAACGGGCGGCCGCCTCCGAGCCGCCCCCGCCGGGCGGCGCGGCTACGCTGGAAGAGCGGCCGGCCAGGTGAGCGGCCTTCCGGCCGCCGGGCCCGGCCGTGAGCGTCTCCTCCCCCTCAGCAGACGCCCGCGCCGGGCCTCCGCGTGCGAGGGCGGCGCCGTGGTGCCGCGTGTCCGTGCTCGACATCGATGCCGCAGGGGTCGTCACCCATGCCGTCTCCCTCTCGCACGTCTCGGCCCAACCGCAGGCCGGGACCGGGCAGCAGGGGCTGCGCGACGCCCTGGCCCGACGGCGACCACACCCGAGCGCCTCGGCTCAGCGGACGTGGTTCTTGAGGATGTCGGTGTCGTCCAGGGTGATGTCCACCGGCTCCGGGATCCGTACCGTGTCACCGAAGAAGAACGTCCGGGTGCGGTACCTGCCGCCGACCGGGTCGGCGTGCAGGACCAGCGAGCCGTTGTCGCGGTCGATCAGGAGGTAGACCGGGATCTCCCGCTCCGCGTACGCCCGCGGCTTGTCCTGGCGGTCCCGCCGGTCGGTCTTCGCGTCGTACGAGGTGACCTCGACGACCATGACCACGCCCTCCGCGCCCGCCCACTCCCCCGGCCCGCGAAGTACCCCTTCGGGGCCAGGACACCGTCCGGGCGGGCGCTGCCGTTCCCGTACGACTCCACGCGCAGGCCCTGCTCCGGGTACAGGCGCAGGTCGGGGCGCTGGCGCATGCAGTGCTCCAGCAGCCACATGACGATCTCGCCGTGGTCGCCGTCGGGCACCGGCTCGACCCCCAGCTCTCCGTCGGCGAGTGTGGCCTCCTGGTCAACATGCCCTTCACTACCAGACTTCCGACCCCGGACACGCCGGGGTCGAGGACTCCACCCGCTCCCGCAAGGGGCCCGAACGGTCTCCCGGCGGTCAGGCCGTCACGAGTTCCTCCGCGACGAACCGTTCCACGAACTCCCGTGCGCGCCGGTCGAGATCGGCGTACTGCGCCTCCCGCTCGGCGCCCGCGACCGCTTCGCCGATCAGGAGGTTGCCCTCGGCGTCCACGCGCTGCGGGCGCTCCTCCGCGTCGGTGAGCAGGCCCACGGTGGAATGGGAGAAGCCGCAGTAGTAGGCGATGCCTTCGCTCAGATTGGTTTCGAGGACCGTTCGCATGCCCTCCACGAGGGGGTCGTTCGCAGTGGCGCCTGCGAGGCCCAGCCACAGCATGCGCTTGCCGGCGAGGCGCGGCTTGCTGCGGCCGTAGGCGAAACCGTAGTTCCATACGCGGTCGATCCAGCCCTTGAGGATCGCGGGCACGCTCTGCCAGTACACCGGGAAGACGGCGACGATGACGTCGGCGTCGAGGATGCGCCCCATATGGGCGTGCACCTCGTCCGAGTACGGCTTCTCCCTGTTGCCCCAGTCCGGCTGGTCCGACGCGTTCATCCGGGGGTCGAACCCCTCGGCGTGCAGGTCGAGCACGTCGATGCGGTACCCGGCGGCTTCGAGCCGCGCGGCGGCACGGCGGGCCGTGTGCGCGGTGAGGGAATCGGCGCGGTGGTGTGCCACCACGACGAGGGCCGTCCTGGTGTCGCTGTCGTGCTGCGTCACGGTGTCTCCTGGCTTGTCTGGGATCGGTTCGGTTCAGTTCGATTCGGTTCGACAAGTCCAGTACAGCTGCGGCGACGTGGATGATCCATGGGAGAAACGCTCCGGAACATAGGAGATCGTCTACGCTGCCCTCCGTGGACCCTTTGAGTTCCTTGCTGAGCGGCATCCGGGCCGAGGGCTCGGTCGTCAGCCGCGCCGTACTGACCGCGCCCTGGACCATCCGCTTCGCCGACGACGCACCGCTCACCATGATCAGCGTGCTGCGCGGCGGGGGCACGCTGCTGCTGCCCGACGGCACCGAGCGGGCGGTCGGCAGGGGCGATACGGCCATCGTGAGCGGCCCCGCGCCGTTCCATCTGGCCGACCGTCCCGGCACCGTCCACGGCTCCCACGCCGCGTACGAGATCTCCTGCTTCACCCCGCAGTCCGAGTGCACCGCCCAGGAGCTCGGCGGTATCCACTGGGGCGCCGACTCGGAGGAGGCGACCGCGCTGATCGTGGGCGCGTACCGTGCCTCGGGGCACCGCCACGAGCGGCTCCTGCGCGCCCTGCCGCCCGTCCTGGTGGTCAAGGAGGACGCCGAGGTCTGTGCCGGGCTGGAGACGGCCGCCGCCGACGCCGCCCGGCTCTCGGCCGGTTCACAGGCGCTGATGGACCGGCTCCTCGACTGGGCCCTGGTCTGCACGTTGCGCAGTTGGTTCGACCAGGCCGGCACGGACGCGCCCAGCTGGTACCGGGGGCTCGCCGACCCGGTCCTCGCTCCCGCCCTGCAGGCCTTCCACGACCGGCCCGCCGAGGCCTGGACGGTGGCGTCGCTGGCCGCCCGGGCCGGCGTGTCCCGGGCGCTGTTCGCCAAGCGCTTCACCAAGCTGATGGGCCGCCCGCCCCTCGCCTACCTCACCGAATGCCGCATGGACGAGGCCGCGGCGCTCCTGACGGACACCGACCTCAGCATCGCCCGGATCGGAAGGTCGGTCGGCTACGCCGACGCCTTCGGCTTCAGTGCCGCGTTCAAACGCCACAAGGGCTTGAGCCCCAGCACGTTTCGCACCGCGGCGGCCTGAGTGCCGGCTTGATGCGTCACGCACCGCCCCACCTCGGCATTTAATTGAAATTCTGACGGAAATCGCCGCGCTGGCCGGAAATCCTTGCCCAATTTGGTGTCAGGCGCACTGATGTTTCATCATCATGACTGCGCGTCAAGTTTGGGCGCGCACCGGGGAGACGAGGCGCCGGGGGGCCCTCGTTCACACCGCCGGGACGGCAGGAGAGCTCTCGCTCCCGCCGTGCCCCGCCGTGGCTCCCGTTCCGTCTCCGTCACCTAGGCAAAGGCCCATGTCCGCCCAGCAGCTCTCGGACCTCATACGTTTCGCCCGTCACAACTCGCCCTTCTACCAGGAGCTTTACGCGTCCCTGCCGCCCCACGCCGACCGCCTCACCGACCTGCCGGTGGTCGACCAGCAGGCGTTCTGGGCGGCCAACACCCTTCACGACAGCCGCGTGCTGACCGGCCCGCTCAGCGAGGCCACGGTCTACAAGACCGGCGGCACCACCGGGTCCCCCAAGTTCTCCGTCTACACACGTGACGAGTGGCGGACCTTCGTCACCGCCTTCGGCCAGGGGCTCGTGGACACGGGTCTGCGCCCGGGACACCGGGTCGCCGACCTCTTCTACGCCGGGGAGCTGTACGCCAGTTTCCTCTTCGTCCTCGACTCGCTCACCCACGCGCCCGTGGACAACGTCCGCCTGCCCATCGGCGGCGGCGCGCCGCTGGAGTCGACGATCCCCACGCTGCGCGATCTCGCCGCCCAGGTGCTGGCCGGAACACCGACCACCCTGTGCCGGCTCGCCGAGCAGGCCGTGTCGTCCGGTGTCCGGCTCGACTCGGTGGAGTTGCTCCTCTTCGGCGGCGAGGCCCTCTTCGACGACCAGCGCCGCCTGCTGGCCACCGCCTTCCCCCGCGCCGAGGCCCGTTCCGTCGGGTACGCCAGCGTCGACGCGGGCCTGCTCGGCCGCCCGGTACCCGGCTCCGACGCCCGGGTGCACCGCGCCTTCACGCCGTACTCGGTCGTCGAGATCCTCGACGACTCCACCGACGAGCCCATCACCGAGCCGGGCCGGCCCGGCCGGGTCGTCGTCACCAGCCTCTTCCGCCGCCTCATGCCGATCATCCGCTACCCCGCGGGCGACCGGGCCGAGTGGACCGGCACCGGGGCCGGGCACTTCCGGATACTCGGCCGTGCCGAGGAGGGCGTACGGGTGGGCCCCGTCTCGCTCTACACCCAGGACGCCCAGGACGCCGTGGCCACGGCCGACACCACGGGACACGTGGTCGGCATGCAGCTCGTCGTCCGCCGTTGGGACGGCCGCGACGGGCTCGTCCTGCGGCTGGCGACGGCCCCCGGCGGCCACGGCCGCGATGAGCTGGCCGGTGCCGTCGTCGCGGAGCTGGAGAACGTCCGGCCGCTGTATCCGGACAGCGTGCGCGCCGGGTTCGTGCACCCGCTGTCCGTGGAGTGGGTGCGCCACCGCGACCTCGCCGTCAACCCGCGCTCGGGCAAGCTCGTCCGGGTCCTCGACGAGAGGCCGACCGCATGACCGCCCCCTCCCCCGTGACCGAGACCGGGGCCGCGACCGGGGCCGGGACCGCGGCCGACCGGCGGCGTGCTCCGCTGGTCCTGCGCAACCGCGCCTTCGGCGCCGTGTGGCTCGGCCAGATCCTCACCCAGGCCGCCGTACGGATGTTCCAGGTGGGCGTCTCCTGGTGGATCGTCGCCTACGCCGTGCACGACGGCCGGGGGCTGGCCTCCGGGCTGTTCATGGCCGCCTGCACGCTGCCCGCCGTGGCGCTGGCGCCCGTGGTGGCCGCGGCGGTCGCCCGGTTCGCGCACCGTTCGGTGCTGCGGACCGCCGCCGCCCTGGCCGGAGGCGCCTCGGGGGCCCTCGCACTGTGGGCGTACGGCGGGGGCCCGCCGCTCGCCACCGTGTACGCCGCCGGTCTCGCCCTGGCCACCTGCCAGGCGTTCTTCGACCCCTGCCTGACCACCTCGGTGCCCGAACTCGTCGACGACGCCGACATCGAGACCGCCACCGGCTTCGAGCTGTCCACCCAGTCCCTGGCCGGCCTCGGTGGAGCGCTGCTCGGCGCTCTCACCGTCGACCGGGCGGGCGTGGCCGGGCTGGCCGCCGGCTGTGCGGCCGCCTACCTCGGCGCCGCCCTCCTCGTCGCGGGTGCCCGGTTCCGTACCGTCGTGCCGGGCGACGGGGCCGATGCGGCGGATCCGGCGCAGCGGCGCACGCTGCGCGGGATCCTCGGGGAACTCCCCTACGTGCGGCGGATCCTGATCTGCTTCACCGCGGCGAACCTCTTCACGACCGCCGTGTTCGTGGTCATCCCCCTCTACACCCGCTCGGTCCTCGCGGGCGGTGGCGGCACCGTGGCCCTGCTGGAGGCTTCCCTGGGCACCGGCGCGCTCGTCGGCGCCTTCACCGGCACCCGGGTACCGGGACGCCCCACGGTCGCCGGCGCCTGCTGCCTGGGCCTGATGGCCCTCGCCCTCGCGCTGCCGGGGCTGGTGGCGCACCGTCCGGTCGTCGCGGGCTGCCTGGCCGTGGCCGGCTGGTGTGCCGGGGCCGTCAGCGTCCGCTTCGTGGCCCTCTTCCAGCGGCTGGTTCCGCCGGCCGACAAGCCCGGCTTCTTCGCCGTGATGCAGGCCGTGCTGGGCGCCTCGCTGCCGGTGGCGTCCTTGGTGTTCGGCTTCGCCGGCGACTTCCTCTCCCCGCAGACCCTGTGCCTGGTGCAGGGCGTCGGACTGGTCCCGGCGGCCTGCGCGCTGGCCCTGCTGAAGTCCCCCGCACCCGCGCCGGCCGCACGACCCGCCGGAGGTGAGCGGTGAGCCCCGTCATCACCCCCGCCGCGTGCTCGGACATCGCCGAACTGCGACAGCTCTACTACGCCGTCTACGGACCGCACTACCCCGTGGCCCTCGGCACCGACCCGGCCGAGATGGCCCGGCTCATCGAGGACCCCCACTCCCTGTGGCTCGTCGGCCGCTGCGCCGGCACCGGCGCACTGACCGCTTCCGCCGCCATCCACGGTGAGGCGGGCAGCCGCATCGGCCGCCTAGAGGGCATCGCCGTACACCCCGAGCACCGCTCGGCGGGCCTGGCCGCCGTCCTGACCGAGGAACTGTGCGCGGGCATGCTGGACACGGGACGACTGGACTCGGTGTACGCGACCGTGCGCACCGTCAGCGCCGGCCCGCAGCGCGTCGTCGCGCGCAACGGCTTCCGCCCGCTGGGCATCCTGCCCAACGCGGTGGATCTCCGCAGCCGCGAGAGCCTCGCGCTCTACGCGCGTCACTCCGCCGGGGTGCTGGACCGCCGGATCCCCGTCGCCGAAGTGCCCGCCCCGCTCCTGCCGTTGCTGCGCACCGCCGAGGCCGCGCTGGGCATCGGCTACCCCGGGGTGCGGGCCGTCACCGGGCCGCAGCCGGCGCCGCCCGTACCGCAAGGCGCCGGCGACCGGCTGGAGATGATCGAGGCGCCGGCCTTCGTACGCCGCCGCTTCCGCGAGCGGTACCCGAGCGCCGAGGGCTGGTTCTACCCGCTGCACACCCCGAACGTGCTGCTCACTCCCGAAGACGGCCGGTTCGAGGTCTACGCCTACCTCAACCGCGCCGGAGGGTACTGCTCCCTGCTGACCGCCCACCCCGACCCGGCCGCCGCGGCCGCGTGCCTGGAACCCGTCACCCGGGCCCTGGCCCGTGCGGGCGCGGGCTACATCGAGGCCCTGGTACCGCTCGCGCACCAGGAGGTCCTCTCCGCCTTCCTGTCCGAGGGGTTCGTCGCCGGGGCCATCTACCCGGCGATGCGCGCGGACGGCGAGGGCTTCCACGACTACGCCGTGCTGTCCCGCTCCAGCGAGCGCATCGACTTCCGCGGCGTCGCCGTCGAACCGCCCCTCCAGCCCTATCTGGACTGCTACGTGTCGGCCTGGGCGTCGACGCACCTGCCCACATCACCCGAGGTTGCCCCATGAACCCCCATCTCGCGCCGGTCGCCGTCCCCGACCCGGCCCTCCTGCCGCACGTCCAACAGCTGTGCGACCTGACCGACCCCTACGCCTGCGGTCCCGCGGAGGACGAGCTGTTCGCCGCCGCCATGGCCGAGACCAACGCCTGGCACGTCGAGCGCTCCCCGTTCTTCAGCTCCCTGTACGAGGCCACTCCCCCGGCGCGGCCCTACCGGACTCCGCTGGTCCACGCGAACTTCTTCAAGCGGCACGAGGTGCTCTCCGTCCCGCGCGAGGACGTCGAGCTGCACCTGACCTCCTCCGGCACCACCGGCCAGAAGTCGCAGATGTTCTTCGACCACTGGACCATCCGCTCCGCCCAGCGGATGGTCGCCCGGATCTTCGAGCGCAACGGATGGATCACCCCCGACCAGGAGGTCAACTACCTCCTCTACAGCTACGAACCGGCTCCCTCCCTCAACCTCGGGACCGCCTTCACCGACAACTACCTGTGCGATTTCGCCCCGGCGCGCAGCGTCGAGTACGCACTGCGCAACACCGGTGGCGACCACGAGTTCGACCCCTTCGGCTGCGTCGCCGCACTGCGCCGCTTCGAGCGGGAGGACGCCCCGGTCCGCATCCTCGGCTTCCCGGCCTTCCTCTTCTTCACCCTGGAGCGGATGCGGGCCATGGGGATGCCTCCGCTGAGCCTGCCCGAGGGCTCCCTCGTCATCCTCGGCGGGGGCTGGAAGGGGCACTCCGACCGGCGCATCGAGAAGGAGGAGCTGTACGCCCGCGTGACCGAGCAGCTCGGCATCCCGGGCGAGCGGATCCGGGACACCTTCGGGTCGGTGGAGCACTGCATCCCGTACATCGAGTGCGACCACCACCGGCTGCACGCCCCCGTGTGGTCCCGGGTGACGATCCGCTCCACGCGCACCCTCGAACCGCTGCCGTACGGGGAGCGGGGCTACCTGCACCTCGTGTCGCCGTACATCACCTCGGTGCCGGCGCAGAGCGTGGTCATGGGCGACCTCGCCTCCCTCCAGCCGGGCGACGCCTGCGGGTGCGAGCTGGAGACACCCTGGTTCACCGTCCACGGCCGTGCCGGGGTGAGCCGCAACCGCAGCTGCGCGGTGGCCGCAGCGGAACTGATGAAGGGCATGGCGTGACCATGATGGAGACCACGACCGGGTCCGCGTACGAGCAGCACGGCGACGGCGGCGCGGACCACTACTGGCAGGGTGCCTTCATCGGCGACGAGGAGGCCGGGCGCCGCCTGGCCGGCCTGCCGGGCGCCGTGGAGGCCGCGCTGGCCACGGTGCTGGAGACCGAGACCGTGCTGGCCGCCTGCGACGCCCTGGCCACCGCCCTGTGCGACCCGGCCCACCCGGTACACGCCCGGCTCGCCGCGCACCTGCCCGCGGGAGAGGACCCGGCCGTCCTGGCGGAGCTCGGTGGCCTGCTGGGCCGGCGGGAGCTGACCCGCAAGCTGCGCCGCGAACTCGGCAGCGCGACTCCCGGCCGGCTGGACCGGGCCGATCCGCGCGAGACGGTCTACGAGGCGTGGGCGCCCGTCGGCCTGGTCGCGCACATCGCCCCCGGCAACGCCGCTACGGTCGCGCCGCTGAGCATCGTCGAGGGGCTGCTCGCCGGGAACGTCAACGTCCTCAAGACCAGCAGCGCCGACACCCTCCTCACCCAGCACCTGATGGCCGAGCTCGCGGCCCTCGATCCCAGCGGCGCGCTGGCCGCACGGGTCGTCGTCCTGCGCTTCCCGTCCTCCCGGCAGGAGTGGCTGCGCCTGATGTGCGCGCCCGCGGACGCCGTCGCGGTATGGGGCGGGGAAGGCGCCGTCGAGGGGGTGGCGTCGCATGTGCCGGCCGGGTGCCGGCTGGTGGAGTGGGGGCACCGGATCTCCTTCGCGTACCTGACGGGCGACGTCTGGTCGGACGCCGGCACGCTCGGCGCCCTCGCGGACGACGTGTGCCTCCACGAGCAGCAGGCGTGTTCGAGCCCGCAGGTGGTCTACCTCGACACCGAGGACGAGGGGGAGGTGTTCGCCTTCGCCGAGCGTTTCGCCGCGGTCCTCGCGGCCCGCCCGCCGGCCGCGGGCACCGGTCAGGAGGTCGGGCCGGACCCCGCCGAGGCCGCCGAGCTGACCACCACCGAGCTGGTGGCCCGGCTGGAGGAACACCTCGGCCTGACCCGTGTGTTCGCCGCGCCCGACGGCTCGTGGCGGGTCATGGCCGACACCCGGTCGCCGCTCACGGCCTCGCCGCTGCACCGCAGCGTGTGGGTCAAGCCGCTGCCCCGCAAGCGGCTGATCGCCACCTTGCGCCCGATGCGCCGCTACCTGCAGACGGCGGGCCTCGCGGGCAGCCGGTCCGACGTGGCCGAGCTCTCCCGCACCGCCCTGGCCGCGGGCGTCACCCGCGTCACTCCGGTCGGCGCCATGCTGGAGAGCTACGCGGGCGAGCCGCACGACGGCGTCTACGCCCTCCAGCGGTACAGCCGCCGCGTCGCGGTCCAGGCCGACCCGGCCCGGTTCGCGACCACCGCCTGCCTCGACGACCTGGTCCGGCCCGTCGTACTCCCGCTGCCGACGGGCCCGCTGCTGGGCAAGGAGGACGTGCAGGAACCGGCCCGGGAGCTGGCCCGGACCGATGCCGAGCTCTACTTCCGCAGCGGCGGCAGCACGGGCGCTCCCGCCCTGTCGGTGTTCAGCTACGACGACTACGACACCCAGATGCACGCCGCCGCCCGCGGTCTGCTCGCCGCCGGCTACGACCCGGTCGGGGACCGCACCGCCAACCTCTTCTACTGCGGCGGCATGTACGGCAGCTTCATCAGCTTCTTCTCCGTACTGGAGCGGCTCGGCGGGGTGCAGCTGCCGCTGTCCGCGGGACCGGACCACCGGGCCACGGCCCAGGCCCTCATCGAGCACCGGGCCGACACCCTCTTCGGAATGCCCTCCTACCTGTGGCAGCTGCTGCACGCGGAGGCGGACGCGCTGCGCGCGTACGGGGGCCTGCGGAAGGTCTTCTACGGCGGTGAGCACTTCACGCAGGAGCAACAGCGCACGCTGAGGGAGAAGTTCGGCATCGAGACCGTCCGCTCCATCACCTACGGCAGCACCGACCTCGGCCCGCTGGGCTACCAGTGCACGGAGAGCTCCGGCGGCGTCCACCACCTGCACGCCGACCTCCACACGATGGAGATCGTGGACCTGGCCGAGGACCGGCCGGTGGCCGCGGGAGAGACGGGCCGGCTGGTCTTCACCACGCACGCCCGGCGCGGCCAGCACCTGGGCCGGTACCTGATAGGGGACCTCGGCCGGGAGGTCCCGGGCCGCTGCCCGTGCGGCCGGCACGCGCCCCGCTTCGAGCTGATGGGGCGCACCGGTGACGTGATGCGGGTGGCGACGTACTTCCTCAATCACCGCCGCTTCCTGGCGCTGGCCGAGGAACAGGGCGGCCACCGCGGCGAGTTGCAGATCAGGATCGACGGTGCGGATGCGCGCGAGCGGCTGACCGTACGGGTGGAGCAGGCGCCGGCGACGGACCCGGGGCGGCTGCGGGAAGTGTTCCTGTCGGGCTACCCGGAGCTCGGTTCGGCGGTGGCGGAGCGGCTGCTGGACCTGGTGGTCGAGGCGGTCGACGGCCCGTCGCTGGACCGCAGCCCGACCAGCGGCAAGCTCCTCGCGGTGGTGGACGCACGCCGCTAGGACGTGGCCGCGCCCGTCGTGCCGGGTGTCCTCCGGCCCCGGTCCGCCGGCCGGGGCCGGGTTCCGCGCGGGCGGTCGCCGGGCTCGGGCAGGATGGGGGCGTGCAGACGACGGAGCTGGTCATGAGGGCGGGTGCGCTGGCCGCCGGGGGCGGCCGGCGGATCCTCGGCATCGCCGGGCCGCCGGGCGCCGGGAAGTCGACGCTGGCGGCACGGATCGCGGGGGCGCTCGGGCCGGCGCGGGCCGTGGTGGTGCCGATGGACGGGTTCCACCTGGCGCAGGCCGAGCTGCGCCGGCTGGGGCGGGCCGACCGCAAGGGGGCCCCGGACACCTTCGACGCGGCCGGCTACGTATGCCTGCTGCGCAGGCTGCGCGCGCCCGAGGGGGCCACGGTGTACGCGCCCGCCTTCGACCGCTCGCTGGAGGAGCCGGTCGCCGGCAGCATCCCCGTCGGGCCGGCCGTACCGCTGGTGATCACCGAGGGGAACTACCTGCTGCACGACGCGGTGGACTGGGCGCCCGTGCGGCCCCTCCTGGACGAGGCCTGGTACCTGGCCCCGGACGACGCCGTGCGGGTCGACCGGCTCGTCGGCCGGCACGTGCGCCACGGCAAGGACCCGGCGCACGCGCGCACGTGGGTGGCGCGGTCGGACGAGGCCAACGCCGTGCTCGTCGCCCGCGGCCGGCACCGCGCCGACCTCGTCCTCGACCCCGGCTGACGTGCCCGCGGGGGACCCGGCCGACCGCGTGCTCAGAAGCTGTTGCGGCGGCGCATCCTGAGGGGGCGGCCGTCCGGGTCGATCAGGGCGCGGTGCAGCGGCGCCGCGAACAGGCGCCGCGTGCCCGAGAGCTCCGGCGGGAGGTAGCGGCGCAGCCGGCCCGGGGGGCGCGGTCCGCGGCGGCCGGAGGCGTGCCAGTCGTCCAGGGCCGCGGCGGAGCGCCCGAACCGGTCGAAGGCGGTCTCCGGATCGCACAGCTCCGGCCCGGTCCCGTCCGGCGCGTCCAGGTGCTCGCGCATGAGCTCCAGGCGCAGCCGCCGGGCGAAGGGGCGGGCCCCGTCCCCCAGCCCGCCCGGGTCGTGCGGCGGATCGGGATCGCGGCTCCGGTCGAGGACGGTGCAGCTCAGCTCGGAATCGTGCGTCCACGAGCGCAGGTTGACGTTGTCGGAGCCGACGGCGGCCCATACGTCGTCGATCACGCAGACCTTGGCGTGCACGTACACGGGGGTTCCGGCGTGGTTCTCCAGGCCGTACACCGCGACGCGGTCGCCGCCCGCCCGGCGCAGCTCCTCCAGGGCGGTGATCCGGCCGATCAGGTTCACGGGGCGGGTGAGGCGGCCGTTCTGGTCCGGGACGGAGGGGATGACGGCGATCAGCCGGAGCCCGCGGTGCGCGCGCAGCGCGCGGGCGAAGCAGGCCACGACGCGCGGGGACCACAGGTACTGGTCCTCCAGGTAGACGAGCGCCCGGGCGCGCCGCAGGGCCTTGAGGTAGCCGCGGGCGATGCTCCGCTCGCCGTCGGGGGCGAAGGGGTATCCGCGCAGCAGCCGGTTCGGGTAGGTGCGCAGTACCTGCACGGCGTGCGTACCGCACGGCAGGGGGTCGGGGCCCTGCGGAGGCAGCTCGTCCGCGATGGTGTCCTCCCGGCCCCACCACTCCCGGAGGCGGATCACGGGGCTGCGGGAGAGCGGCGCGGGATCCTCCCAGCGTTCCCGGAAGACCGCTTCGACGTCGCCGACGGCCGGCCCTCTGACGGCCAGCTGGATGTCGTGCCAGGGCGGGTGCGGGCCGTACGCTGCGGCGATGGGCAGCGACTGGCGGTCGCCCCGGTGGTCGGCGTCGTCGTTGCGGTTGTGGCACAGGTCGATCCCGCCGACGTACGCGACGTCGTGATCCGGGCGGCCCTCGTGGCGCAGGACGACCAGCTTCTGGTGGTGCGAGCCGCCGGGGCGTACGCGCAGGTCGAGCAGGCATTCACCGCCGGCGGCCTCGATGTCCTCGCCGAGGGAGCGGTTCTCCTCCTCGCTGAAGCGGAAGCCGTCCAGGTGGGAGCGCCACAGCAGCCCCTTGACGATGACACCCCGCTGCGCCGCTGCGCCCAGCACGGTCGCGATCTCGGTGCCGGGTCCGTCCAGCCGTTCGTCGGGGTCGCCGCGCCAGTCGGTGAACAGGAGCAGGTCGCCCGCGCGCATCCCCCGGATCATGGCGAGGAGCTCCGCGAAGTACGCGGCTCCGTGGACCAGGGGACGGGCGTCGTTGCCCTCGGACCAGGCGGCCCCGTCCGCGCGGCGGTGCTCCAGCCGGGTGGCGGCGTTTCCGCGTTCTCCGGGCTCCAGCAGCCAGTCCGAGCGGGTCATGAGACGACCTCCGCCGTGCGCCTACCCGCTGCGGGGCCTTCCACCCCCGCGAGCCGTCAGGGGGCGGGCGCGGCCCCGGCGGGCTCGCGCAGGACGCCGATCTTGTCGATGCGGTGCTCGGGGTTGCCCTGCGCGTCGCTCCAGAAGTTCCCCTTGGCGTGGTCCTCCGGCGTGGCGCAGGTCGAGATCGTGATCATGGCCTGGGTGGGGGTCGCCCCGGGCTTCCCGGGTACGGCGGCGCGCTGTTCGCTCAGCGAGCGCTCGGACCGGAAGGACGTCTTGCGGGTCTCGACGATCTCGTAGGCGTACGTCTGCCCGCCCGCGGTCACGAGGACCGTGTCGCCCTCGTCCA
This sequence comes from Streptomyces sp. NPDC040718, assembly GCF_055593565.1. Taxonomy (NCBI): domain Bacteria; kingdom Bacillati; phylum Actinomycetota; class Actinomycetes; order Kitasatosporales; family Streptomycetaceae; genus Streptomyces; species Streptomyces sp. NPDC040718. Next base: position 120,097 of record NZ_JBVIXO010000006.1, read on the forward strand.
CGGCGGGCAGGTCGCGCAGCGGGCCGCCCGCCGAGAGGCGGTGCGCGGTGACCAGGAAATTGCCCACCTGGCCGGGTCCGGCTCCACCGCCCTTCCCGTACGGGCTGGCCGCCACGCCCCGGTCCTGTATGCGGGTGCCCGGTACGTCGTCGGTCGTGCCCTCGTAGGCGACGACGCGCAGCCCGGTGATGCCCACGGAGGGTATCGACAGCGTCGATTCCCGGATCGGTGCGGGCGCGGTGGTCGATGGCACCGGGGGCTGTTCCGGGGCGGGCGCGGGCGGGGCGGAGACGGGCGGGGCGGAGGCAGGGGGCGCGGAGGCAGGGGGCGCGGAGGCGGGGGGCGCGGAGGCGGGGGGCGCGGAGGCGGGGGGCGCGGAGGCGGGGGGCGCGGCCGTACCGGCGGCGGCCGAGGGCCCGCACGCCGCCAGCAGGGCGACGACGGCGCCGGCCAGTACGGCGGGGACGGCTCTGGAGCGGAACGGCAGGGGCATGGGGCGATTCCGTGTCGGTCGGTCGGCCGGGTCCTGCGGCATGTGGGGGGGGACCCGGTCCTCCCGGCCAGAGTGACATGCGGAGCAAGCGGTCCATAAGGGCCCCGTCCTGTGACCTCGCTCCCCCACCCGGCTTCCGGGGGCGGCGGAATCCGGGAACATCGTGTGGCGGCCGGCGGACGGCGGGGTCGAGGCCACCGCGTTCCGTCCGCTCCCGCCCGCCGCCGCGTGGGACGGACTCGCCGCGGAGGCGCAGTCCCTGACGGCGCTCCTCGCCGGCCGCGAGGCCGCGCCCTACAGCCGCTGCCACCACTGGTGGGCCAGGCTTCCCGAGGCCGAGGTACGGCTGCTGCCGGTCCGGCCGTGAGCGGCGTGGACGTCCGGAAGGCGCCCGCGGTCAGCCGCGGTCCGGCAGGGCCGGCCCGTCCGCCTGTTCCACCCGCCCCAGCACCTCCCGCAGCCGGTCGCGCGCGGCCGTCTGCGCGGCGATCCGGGCCTCCAGGACGGCGAGCCGCCGCCGGGCCACCGCCAGCCCCTTCGGGGAGGGCGGCCCGGCGGCGACGTCCCCGTCCAGGCAGGGCAGGAAGACCCGTACGTCGTCCAGGGTGAGCCCCGCGTCGAGCAGCGTCCGGATGTTGCGGACCCGTACGACGGCACGCTCGTCGTAGACCCGGTAGCCGTTCGGCGCCCGCAGGGAGGAGATCAGCCCGGCGCCCTCGTAGTGGCGCAGGGCGCGGGCGCTCGTGGCGGTGGCCCCGGCCAGTTCCCCGATCAGCATCCGGCCATGGTCTCAGGCCACCGCCGCGCCCCCGTCGACCGGGACCACCACGCCGGTGAGGAACGACGCCGCCGGGTCCGCGAGCCGGCACACCGCCCAGGCGATCTCCTCGGGCCGTCCGACCCGCCCGAGCGGGGTGCGCGCCACCTGCCACGCCCGCACCTCGGCGGCCCGCTCGGGGCTCAGCCCCTGGTGCTCCCCGATCGGGGTGTCCACCGCACCCGGTGCCACCGCCACGACCCGCACGCCGCGCGGGGCGAGTTCCACCGCCCAGCTGCGGGTGAGGGTGTCGAGCGCCGTCTTGGTGGCGGCGTAGACGGAGGCCCCGGGCCACCCCCGCTGCCCCACGGCGGTGCTCACGTTCACGACGACCCCCGACCCGGACGCCTCCAGCCCGGGCAGCGCGGCCTGGGTGAGCAGCACCGGCGCCACGAGGTTGACGGCCAGCTGCTCCGCGACGTCGCCGGGGGCCACCCCGCCGAGGGCGCCGGCACGCACGATTCCGGCATTGTTGACCAGCACGTCCAGCCGTCCGTGCGCGGCGAGCACCTCGCCGACGATCCGCTCCGGCTCGCCCGCCCCGCTCACGTCCCCGGCCACCACCCGGATCCCGGGATGCCCGTGGGCCGTCTCCTCCAGCGGCTCCTTCCGCCGCCCGACGGCGACCACCAGGTCCCCGCCGGAGGCGAAGGCCCGTGCGGTCGCCCGCCCGATCCCGGTCCCGGCCCCGGTGACCAGGACGACGCGCCGATCACTGCCGTTCGTCTCGATGTCCATGCCCCGAGTGAACAACCCTGCCGCCAGTGACAAGGTCAAGTCCGGGCCGACCGCACGCCGGACCGGCGGGTGAGGCGGTGCCACCAGTGGTGGCGGCGCGGGTGTACGGCGCGGCCCATCCGGCGGCCCAGGAGGAGGTAGCCGAGCAGCGCGCCGGCGGTGTTGAGGAGTACGTCGTCCACGTCGAAGGCACGGCCGGTGACCAGGGCGCCCTGGATGAGTTCCACGAGCGTCATCACGACGGCCGTCACCGCCGCCACCCGCATCAGCCCGCGTGCCTGAGGGAGGAGGACGGGAAGCAGCACTCCGAACGGAACGCCCAGCAGGACGTTCCCGCCGAGCTGCTTGGCCGCCTCCCGGACCGAAGTCCCGTGGAGGTACGGGGCGATCGAGGCGCCCGGCCGGGTGTTGCTGTGCGCGATGCCGGCCGAGGCCGCCGAGGGCTCCAGGGTGAGGCGTGCCAGGACCAAGCTGAACAGGACGGTCCCGGCGAAGGCCGCCAGCATCGCGAGGGCCCGTGTCAGCGGACGGACGGGTGGCCGGGAGCGGTCCTCGGGCACCGGCTCCCGCACCCTCGCCGTCCGCTTCATACGGCGGCGCAGCGCGGCGAGCTTCCCGCGTACGTCCATGGCCCGCTCCTTCCGTGACCGGCTCGTGCCGTGCGGACCCGTGTACCCCGCTCCGAGGCACTGACGCGTGTGGCGGGCGGCGGGGTCAGTCGACCTGTACGCCGATGACGCAGGTGTCGTCGTCCGTGTCGGACCAGCTCTCGGTGAGGAGCGCGTCGAGGCGGCCGTCGAGGTCTCCGGCCCCCGTCGCGGCCGTGTGCAGCAGATGGGCCAGGGAGTCCTGCACGGAGGCGTCCCGGCGCTCGACGAGGCCGTCGGTGAACATCAGCAGGGTGTCCTGCGGTTCGAGGCGGACCTCTCCCTCCGCGTACGTGACGTCGGGCAGCGCGCCGAGGAGGAGGCCGTCGATGAGGGGGAAGGCCTGGGCCCCGTCCTTCCTGACGAGCACGGGCGGCAGGTGTCCGGCGCGTGCCCAGCGCATGACGCGGGTGCCGGGGTCGTAGAGGCCGCACACGGCGGTCGCGGTGACCTGCTTGGTCAGGTGGTGGGTGACGGTGTTGAGCCAGGACATCAGCTGGGCGGGTCCGGCTCCGGTGACGGCCAGGCCGCGCAGGGCGTTGCGCAGGACGACCATGCCGGTGGCGGCTTCGATGCCGTGTCCGGCGACGTCGCCGACCGAGAGCAGGATGAGGCCGGAGGGCAGCACCAGCGTGTCGTACCAGTCGCCGCCGACGAGGGACTCCGTCTCCGCCGGCCGGTAGCGGACGGCGACGCGCAGTCCCGGCGCCTCGACGTGGTGGTGCGGGGGCATGATGGCGTGCTGGAGCTGGAGGGCCAGCCGGTTGCGTTCGGCCGACTCGGCTTCGGTGAGGGCGAGTTGGTCCCGGGTCGCGGCGAGGGCCACCTCGGTCCAGTGCTGGGCGGAGATGTCCTGGTAGGCGCCGCGCACGGCGTGCAGCCGCTGTGCCGCGTCGAGTACGGGCTCGGCGACGACCCGGATGTGGCGCAGGATGCCGTCGGAGCGCCGCAGGCGCAGGTTCACGGAGGCGGGGCGCCGGTAGCGCAGGACGGCGCGCAGGAAGCGGCCGAGGGCGGCGGAGTCGTCCGGGTGGGCGTGGTCGGGCAGGTCCCGCAGTGGTACGGGGGACGCGGTGGGCGGGAGTCCGTGGAGGGCGTAGAGCTCGGAGTTCCAGGTGATCTCGCCGGTGGCGAGGTTCTCCTCGAAGCCGCCGATGCGGCCCAGCCGCTGGGCGTGCTGGAGGAGGTTGGCGAGCCGGGCGGTCTCGTCCTCGATCCGCCAGATGAGCAGGACGGCGGCGCCGTGCCGGCTCACGCTGATGTCGGCGACCGAGGTCAGCGGGATCTGGTCGACCAGCGCGGTGAGGCTGACGCGTTCGGCGCGGAAGGGTTCTCCGGTGGCGTGCACCCGCTCGATGGTGTCGAAGAGGCCGCTGTCGCCGCCGGCCATCGGGTAGGCCTCCAGCAGCAGTGCTCCGTTGACGTCCGCGCGCGGGCGGCCCACGGGGTCGACGAACCGGCTGTTCGCGTGCCGGATGCGGAAGTCGGCCAGCCGGCCTTCGGCGTCGAGGACGGGAGTCAGGATGACGGTGGGGTCGTGGAGTCCCTCGGCGAGGTCGATGAGTTCCGAGACGTCGGGGAGCAGTCCCTCCGGCGCTGCCGCGTCGGGCGGGGCTGCCGTGTCGAGGGTGTGGGCGCACAGCTCGGCCAGCGCTTCCACCTGGCGCCGGATCTGCGGGGGCTGCGGCGGCAGGGGCTGCGGCCAGCAGACTTCGAGTACCCCGTGTACGCGTCCGCCGGTCCCGGCGGGTACGGCCATCCGGCCGCCTCCGGGCCATTGGAGGTGTCCGATCGAGGGGATCCCCTCGCGCCCGAGGTCGGTGAGGGTGACCGGGGCGCGTTCGCGCAGGGCGAGGCGGGGGACGGTCGTGACGCCCGGGGGCACGTGCCGCCAGCGGGAGGCTTCCTCGGCGGGGAATCCGGCGTGGCCCGCGAGGGCCATCGAGCCGTCGGGGGCCGCGGCCCATACCGCGACCGCGACCGCCCCCAGCGGGGTCAGGGCGTTGGCGAGCAGGGATTCGGCGACCGCCTGGGTGTCGGCGGCGGCGGCGAGGACTCCGCTCTCGGCGGTGCGCAGGCGTACCGAGAGGGTGGATGCCGCGGGCGCGGTCGGCGGGGCGGTCGCGGTGCGCTCGACGAACTCGGCCGCGACCTCGCTGACGTGGTCGCGGGCAGCCTGGTTCACGATGTCGGCGGCGAGTTCGAGGGGGGAGAGCCCGGCCTCGCGGCACAGCTCGTCGAGCTGGCGGGCCGCGGCGGCCGGGGTGCAGTTGAGCCGCCCCATCAGGATGCCCTTGGCCAGTTCGACCAGGGCCCTGCCGTCGGCCGCCGCGTGGGCCTCCCGCACCTCGCGGCGCAGCCGCTCGACGGTGGCGACGAGCCGTCCGAGCGGGCTCGGCGCCTGCTTCGGGAGCGAGGGCGGCGGCCCTTCGCCGGCCCGGGCCGCGGGGGTCGGGGAGGGGTGCGGGCGGGTCACCGGACGGCCTGCCCCGCGTCGCGGCGGCCGGGTTCGGTCAGCCAGTGGCGGACGCGGCCGATGAGGTCGTCGGCGTCCACGGGCTTGGTGACGTAGTCGCTGGCCCCGGCGGCCAGGCTCTTCTCCCGGTCGCCGGGCATCGCCTTGGCCGTGACGGCGATGATGGGCAGGTCGGTGTGCGCGGGCATGCGGCGGATCTCCGCGGTCGCGGCGTAGCCGTCCAGCTCGGGCATCATCACGTCCATCAGGATGAGGTCGATGCCGGAGTTGCGGGTGAGCGTCTCGATGCCCTTGCGCCCGTCCTCGGCGTGGAGCACGTGCACGCCGTGGAGTTCGAGGATGCCGCTGAGGGCGAACAGGTTGCGCGCGTCGTCGTCGACGACGAGGACGGTGCGTCCCGCCAGGTCCCCGTCGGGCGCGGCGGGCGCCTCCTCGCCCTCCGCGGCCCCCTTCACGAGGGCCGGCGCCTCGCCGGGCCGGTCGGCGGACAGGTGCAGGACGATGCGTTCGCGGAGTTCGTCGAGGCTGCTGAGGAGTTCCACGCGGCCGGACCCGGCCCGGTCGCGCAGGGCGTCCTCCCGGCCGTTCCTCAGGCGGGGGTTGTTGTGCGCGAGGACCGGCAGCGAGCTGAGTGCCGGGTCCCCGTCGAGCGCGTCGAGGAAGCGCAGGGCTTCACCGCCGGGCATGTCGAGTTCGAGGACGACGCAGTGGAACGGCTCGGACGCCAGCACGGCGGCGGCTTCGCGCGAGCTGGTGGCGCCGACCACCTGGACGGCCCCGTGCTCTCCGCCGAGGGCGGGAGGCGGTACGAGTTCGCGTTCGGCGCTCTCGGCGACGAGGGAGAGCAGCCCGCCCTGGCGTTCCTCGATGACGAGGAGGCGGCGGGCCTGGCGCTGCCGGCCGCCCGGGGTCCCGCCGTCGGCCTCGTGCCGCGGGCCGGGCAGCCCGTACGGGGCGGCGGCGGCAGGCGCAGTTGCGGCGGGGAGGGCGGCGGGGCCGTCCTCGAACTCGGCGTGGCTGACCGGGAGGTAGAGGGTGAAGGTGCTGCCCTGCCCGGGGGTGCTCTCCGCCGCGACGGCGCCGCCCAGCAGTTGCGCGATCTCGCGGGTGATGGAGAGGCCGAGCCCGGTGCCGCCGTACTTGCGGCTGGTGGTCCCGTCGGCCTGCTGGAAGGCTCCGAACACGGATTCGAGCTGCTGTTCGGGGATGCCGATGCCGGTGTCGCGGACGCGGAAGGCCATCACGCTGCCCCGGCCGAGCAGCCGGGCGGGGACTTCGGCGTCGGTGGCCCGTTCGATGCGCAGCTCGACGCCGCCGCGCTCGGTGAACTTGACCGCGTTGGACAGCAGGTTGCGCAGGACCTGGCGCAGCCGGGAGTCGTCGGTCAGCAGGTCGGCGGGGGCGTCGGGGGCGGTGGTGACGGTGAAGTCGAGGCTCTTCTGCGTGGTCATGGGCCGGAAGGTGGCCTCGACGTAGTCCAGCAGCTGCGGCAGGTGGACCCGCTCGGGGTGGATGTCCATCTTGCCCGCCTCGACCTTGGAGAGGTCGAGGATGTCGTTGATCAGCTGGAGGAGGTCGGATCCGGCCGAGTGGATGATGCCCGCGTACTCGACCTGCTTCGAGGTGAGGTTGCGGGTGGGGTTCTGGGCCAGCAGCTGCGCGAGGATCAGCAGGCTGTTGAGCGGGGTGCGCAGTTCGTGGCTCATGTTCGCCAGGAACTCCGACTTGTACTTGGAGGCCAGCGACAACTGCTGGGCGCGGTCCTCCAGTTCCTGCCGGGCGTGTTCGATCTGGAGGTTCTTCGCCTCGATGTCGCGGTTCTGGCTGGCCAGCAGGGCGGCCTTCTCCTCCAGTTCCGCGTTGGAGCGCTGGAGTTCCTCCTGCTGGTCCTGGAGTTCGGCCGAGCGTGCCTGGAGTTCGGCGGTCAGGCGCTGGGACTCGCCGAGGAGTTCGTCGGTGCGCGCGTTGGCGACGATGGTGTTGACGTTGACGCCGATGGTCTCCAGCAGCTGGCTGAGGAAGTCCTGGTGGACCGGGGTGAAGGAGGAGAACGAGGCGAGTTCGATCACGCCGAGGACCTGGTCGTCGACGACGATCGGCAGGATCATCAGGCTTCCGGGCGTGGTGTGGCCGAGTCCGGAGGAGATGACGTAGCCGGCGGGGACCTGGTCGGTGCTGATGGTCCGGTGGCTGCGGGCCGCCTGTCCGACGAGGGACTCGCCGAGGGCGAAGCGGACGGCGACCCCGTCGGACGCGGAGCGGCCGTACGAGCCGACGAGCGTGAGCATCGTGCCCTGCTGGGTTTCCTCGGCCAGGTAGAAGGCGCCGTACTGGGCGGCGACGAGCGGGGTCAGCTCGTCCATGACGAGTTCGGCGACGACCGCCAGGTCGCGGTGGCCCTGCATCAGGCCGGAGATGCGCGCGAGGTTGGACTTGAGCCAGTCCTGCTCCTGGTTGGCGCGGGTGGTCTCCCGCAGCGAGCCGACCATGGAGTTGATGTTGTCCTTGAGGTCGCCGACCTCTCCGGGCGCCTCCACGGTGATGGAGCGGGTGAGGTCGCCCTCGGCGACGGCGCTGGTGACGGCGGCGATGGCCCGGACCTGCCGGGTGAGGTTGCCGGCGAGCTCGTTGACGTTCTCGGTGAGCCCCTTCCAGGTGCCCGCCACGTTGGGCACGCGCGCCTGGCCGCCGAGGCGGCCTTCGGTACCGACCTCGCGGGCCACCCGCGTCACCTCGTCGGCGAACGCGGACAGCGTGTCGACCATCGTGTTGATGACCCCGGCGAGCACGGCGACCTCGCCCTTCGCCTCCACCGTGATCTTCTGCGACAGGTCGCCGCGGGCCACGGCGGTGGCGACCTGGGCGATGGAGCGCACCTGGCCCGTCAGGTTGGACGCCATCACGTTGACGTTGTCGGTGAGGTCCTTCCAGGTCCCCGACACTCCCCGGACGGTTGCCTGACCGCCGAGGTTGCCCTCGGTGCCGACCTCGCGGGCAACGCGCGTCACCTCGTCGGCGAAGGCGGACAGCTGGTCGACCATCGTGTTGATGGTCGTCTTCAGCTCCAGGATCTCGCCGCGCGCGGCGACGGTGATCTTCTGCGAGAGGTCGCCCTGGGCGACGGCGGTGGCGACCTGGGCGATGGAGCGCACCTGCGCCGTGAGGTTCCCGGCCATGAAGTTGACCGAATCCGTGAGGTCCCGCCAGGTGCCCGAGACGCCCTTGACGTCGGCCTGGCCGCCGAGCAGTCCTTCGGTGCCGACCTCGCGCGCCATGCGGGTCACCTCGCCGGCGAAGGAGGAGAGCTGGTCGACCATCGTGTTGATCGTGTTCTTCAGCTCCAGGATCTCGCCCCGGGCGTCCACGGTGATCTTCTGCGAGAGGTCCCCCTGCGCGACCGCGGTGGTCACCTGGGCGATGTTGCGCACCTGGTCGGTGAGGTTTCCGGCCATGAAGTTGACCGAATCCGTGAGGTCCAGCCAGGCCCCGCCGACGCCGGGGACCTCGGCCTGGCCGCCCAGGGTCCCCTCGGTGCCGACCTCGCGGGCCACCCGCGTCACCTCTGAGGTGAACAGCGAGAGCTGGTTGACCATCCCGTTGAAGACGGTGGCGATCTCCCCGAGGAGCCCCTCCGCCGCATCGGGCAGCCGCGTACGGAAATCGCCGTCCCGTACGGCCGTCAGGCCCTCCAGCAGCAGGCGCAGCTCCGACTCGGTGATGCCGCCCTCGCCGGATTCCACTGGCGCTCCGCCCGGTGCAACCGCGCCAGTCCGCTCAGCCATCGCCAACCCCACTTCCGCCGTACATGACGGGTGAAGGCTAACCCCCTCCCGCCGGACGCCGGGAAGCGTCACCGGCCGAGGGCGTCCCCGACGGTGGGGTGCAGCGACAGGATCGTGTCCGCGCCGGTCAGGGCGAACAGGCGGCGCAGTTGTTCACCCGGAGCGGCGATCCGAAGGTCCGTCAGGCGGTGCAGCCGCAGCAGCAGGTTGAGGAACGAGGAGTCGCCGAAAGTGACCGAACCCGCGTCCAGGACCACCACCCCGTGCCGGTCCGCGGCGGCCGTCAGGGCCTCCTCCAGCGCCGGCAGGGTGTCCTGGTCCAGCTCGCCGCGCGCCGTGACGACCCAGCCGGGCCCCGCCCGGTAGCTGTCCCCGACCACGCCGTCGCCCTGCGCGTCCCCTGCTCCGGTCATGTCCGCCTCCCCGGATCTCACCTGTACGGGTTCCGGAATGGAGTATGCACGGTGGATCGGCGTCGGACGACGCCGCCCGTCCCGGCAGCACGGCGTGGCAGAAGTCACGTTCCGGTACGCGTAGGACGCCGGTCTCGGGGCAGGAGCGCGACGGCAGCCATCGACAACAGGGAGGGACCCGCCACCATGCCCCGTTCGGCAGCAGTCGTAAGCCCTGATCGTGCGACGGACCGGCAGGTGCCGGCCCCTGTCCCGCCCGCGGGAGGGGAGCCGTCCGCCGCATCACCGCTGCCCCGGGTGGAGCAGGCCCGGGAGGTCGCGCCCGCGGACGCCCGGGAACTGTCGCGGGTGTTCTTCGGGCGGCTGCGCTCCCTCGAGGAGGGCACGCGGGAGTACCAGTACGCCCGCAACACGCTGATCGAGATGAACCTCTCCCTGGTGCACTACGCCGCACGCCGGTTCCGCGCGCGGGTCGCCGGCGGCGGACTGGACATGGACGACATCATCCAGGTCGGCACCATAGGCCTGATCAAGGCCATCGACCGCTACGACCCGGGCCGCGAGGTCGAGTTCTCCACGCTGGCGCTCCCCTACATCACCGGTGAGATCAAGCGGCACTTCCGCGACACCACCTGGGCCGTGCACGTCCCGCGCCGCCTCCAGGAGCTGCGCTCCGAACTCGCCAAGGCCCAGGAGTCCCTCACGGAGACGCTGAACCGGGCCCCCACCGTCAAGGAGGTCGCCCGGTACCTCGACCTGTCCGAGGAAGAGGTGATAGACGGCCTGGTCGCGGCGAACGGCTACACCAGCGGCTCGCTCGACACCGCCGACGACGCCGAGGAGGTCGGGGGAACGGGCCGCCCCGCCCGGGCTCTCGCCGACAAGCTCGGCGAGAGCGACCCCGCCATGGAGCTCTTCGAGGACTTCCACACCCTCGCTCCGCTGCTGCGGAAACTGGAACCACGGGAACGGCTGATCCTGAGCATGCGCTTCGGGCAGGAGAAGACGCAGGCGGAGATCGGCGCGGAACTCCACATCTCGCAGATGCAGGTGTCCCGGCTGCTCTCCCGCACGCTGGGCCGGCTGCGCGCCGGAATGCTCACCCCCTAGGAGTCATGGTGGCCCTGACAGCCGTACCGCTGGGAGACCGCGCCGGCGCGCGCCTCAGCGGCAGCGGGGACCTGGACACCCGGCAGGCCCTGTGCGCGGCGCTGGCGGCCGTGAGCCGGATCCCGGGTTCCGTCGTCCATCTCGACCTGTCCGCCGTGAGTTTCCTCGACGCGGCCGCCGTGGCCGCTCTGGTGGAGGCGTCGGCCCTCTTCCGCTGTCAGGGCCGGTGCCTGCTGCTCCACCACCCCCCGTACTCGCTCCGCAGAGTGGTGGAGATGTTCCCGGACGAATGTGCCGCGCTGGAGGTCGCAGCATGATCACAGTTCCTGCGGCCAACGGCCCCGGGGCCTTCGTCCATCCCGCACTCCTCTACCGGGATCCCGACGAATACCTGAGCGGCGTGGGGGGCTTCGTCCGCGGCGCGCTCGCCGCGGACGAGCCCGTCCTGGTCGCCGTGCCCGGACCCCGGCTCGGGCCCCTGCGCGAGGCCCTCGGCAGCGACGGGGCGGACGTCGAGTTCGTGGACATGTCCCGGCTGGGCCGCAATCCCGGCCGGATCCTCGCCGCGCTGCGGGATTTCGCCGACCGGCACGAGGGCCGGCCCGCCCGGATCGTCGGCGAGCCGATCTGGCCGGGCCGTACGCCGGCCGAGGTGCTGGAGGCCACGCGCCACGAGGCCCTCATCAACACCGCCTTCGCGGGCCGCGACGCCACCGTCCTGTGCCCGTACGAGGTGCCCGCCCTCTCCCCCGGCGTGCTCGCCGACGCCCGTCGTACGCACCCCACGCTCATCGAGGGCGGACGCGTACTGCCGAGCCCGGCCTACGCGGACCCCTCGGTGGTCAGCGCCGACTGCGACACCCCGCTGCCCGAGCCCGGGCCGGAAGCGGCCGGCCTCGACTACGCGGGCGGGGACCTGGCACGGGTACGCGAGTTCGCCGGGGCCTGGGCCGACGGGACCTCCCTGGCCGCGGCGCGCCGGGGCGACCTGCTCCTCGCCATCGGCGAGGCCACGGCCAACTCCCTGGCGCACGGCGGGGGCCGCGGCTCCCTGCGGCTGTGGCGCGCCCCGGGAGGACGCGGCGTGGTCGCCGAGATCCGCGACGGCGGCCGGCTGGCCGATCCGCTCGCGGGGCGCCGCCGTCCCCCTCTCGCCTCCACCGACGGCGGGCGGGGACTGTGGATGGTCCACCAGCTGTGCGACCTCGTCGAGATCCGCTCCACGTGCTCCGGCCTCACCCTGAGACTGCACATGGCCGACGTCTGAGCGCCCGGCCCCCGTAAACTGTCCCGGCACTCGACGTCACCGGGAGGTGGCCCGCCGGGTGTCCCCGGCCGGTCCGGGGGCATACCCACCGTCTGGAAGCCGACGGAATCAGCCGGGACCCGAGCGGTCGCCACGAGACGAGAGCCGTGTCAGCGGCGGGGGTGAGACCACAGTGAAGAGCAGCGGACCTCAGACCGGCCGTCCGCCACGGCCCGGGGCAGCCGGCCAGCGCCGGCTCCTGGCACTGGCCGGTGCCCGGGGCCAGGTCGCGAAGGGCCGCGACTTCGCCCGGCAGGCGCTGCGGGACTGGGAGTGGGACGGGACCGAGACCTCCGAGGACACCCTGCTCGTCGTCTCCGAGCTGGTGACCAACGCCGGTCTGCACGCGGACGGCTGCCTCCAGCTGGTCCTCACCGGCGGTGAGGCCCTGCGCATAGAGGTGTTCGACGGTTCCACGGCGCTGCCGCACCGACAGCCGTCGGCCCGGCGGGGCGCCCCGGGCGGCCACGGGCTCCACATCATCGACCGCCTCTGCGACCGCTGGGGCGCCGAGGTCCTCGAGCGGGGCAAGGTGGTGTGGGCGGAGATCGAGGCCGCCCGGCTGGTCTCCGGCAGGCCCACGGGGGGGTGATCCCGCCCGGGGCCTGCCGCACACGTCACGGCCGCACACGTCACGGCCGCGCACCTCACGGCCGCGCACCTCACGGCCGGCGGCCTTCATCGGCCCGGGGTTTCAGCCGGCCGGGCCGTCCGCGGCCGCCAGGACGAACGCGTGTCCCGCCGGGTCGGCGTAGCGGCGCTGGGTCGTCCTGCTGCCGGTGCCGGCGCCCTCCGCCTCCGCCGCCACCGGGCGGGCGCCGAGGGCCACGGCCTCGCGTTCCGCCTCGTCGAGCGTGTCCGGGGCCACGAGGATGTGCAGGTGGGGCTGTTGGGACCCTTCGGGCAGCGGCCAGCTGGGCGGTACGCGGTCGGGGTCGTGTCGGACGCCGAGGACGGTGCCGGCGGCGCCCGAGACGAGGAGGAGGCCGGGGTCGCCGTGGGCCGGGCCCACCGCGCCGCCCAACAGGGAGGCGTAGAAGCGGGCCAGCGGTTCGGGCTCCGCGCTGTCCAGCACGATGACGCTCGTCTTGGGTCCCCGCGTGTGCCCTGCGCGGCCGCCCGCACACGTGCCGTCATACGGGGCACGGCCCGCCCTTCGCCGTGGCGCGGGGGTGCGCCCGGGCCGTTTCGTTTTCCGGACGGCCGGCGCGGATCCGTTCGCGCAGCGGCTTTCGCACGGGGCTCCGGGCGGCTGGAGTGGGAACATGCCTGCCACCCCGCCCCCAGCGACCCCCGAGCCTTCCGAAGAGGGGGACGGCGGCGACGACTGCGAGCGCGTCCGGCGCGTCCTGGCGTCGGCCGGCTTCGACACGTCCCCGCAGGAGGGGGACGGACTGCGCGTGTGGACGGCCCCGGAGGGGGTCGTGGTGGGGTGGGTGGCCCGGGAGGTGCTGCGGCCGACCGTCCGGGTCCACGCCCACGAGGACGACCTGTCGCGGTTCACTTCGCTGGCGGGCCTGCACCAGGCGCTCCGGACGGCGCTGGCCGTGATCCTGCGCGAGGCGGGACTCGACGTGGCCGTCCACGGGGAGCACCTGCTCACCGTCCGGCCCGCGGCGCCGCCGCCGGGGCGCCGTCCCGGGCCGCCCGGTCAGGACCCCGCGAGCGTGCGGCCGGGCGGGCCTCCGTAGGCGGCGCGGTAGGCGGCGGAGAAGCGGCCCTGGTGGTGGAAGCCCCAGCGGTTCGCGATGGCCGTGACCGTGTCCCGGGCGGGGTCCGCCGCGACGAGGTCGGCGTGGGCCAGAGCCAGGCGTACGCGGCGCAGGTACGCCGTCGGGGTGGTGCCGAGGTGGCGGCGGAAGGCGTACTGGAGGGCCCGCGGGGTGACCGCGGCGGCGGCGGCGATCTCGGTGAGGCCCATCGCGGCGGCCGGCTGCGACTCGATGAAGGCGACGGCCCGGCGGACGGTCTCCGGCGTCGCGTCCCTGGTGTCGGCGAGTACCGGGTCGGGGCGGGCGTTGGTGGGGAAGGCGGCCAGGACGGTCGCGGCCAGCATCCTGGCGGCGGCGTCGAACACCAGCGGTTCGCCGCCCTCCGGCAGCCCCAGGATGCTCTCCTCCACGTAGTCGACCGTCCTCTTCCACTGGTCGGCCATGGCCTTGGAGACGGGGGTGAAGCGTGTGAAGCGCAGCGGGCGGGCGGGGCGGTCGGCCGGGCGGCCCGCGAGTTCCTCCACCAGCGCCAGCGGCACCGTCACGGCACGGAGTTCCGCCGAGTACACCCTTCCCGCGTAGGGCAGATGGGGCTGCGAGATCGCCAGGACGTCGCCCGGCCCGGCCTCGGCGGTGTCGTCGGCGCACTCCCGGGCCAGGCGGCCGCCGACCACGTGGGTGACGGCCACGGCGCCGAGGGGGCCGGTGGTGTAGCCGTACTCGGTCCGCAGCGAGATGGTGCTCAGCGATACCGGGCCGACGTTGTCGCGCGTGTACGTGAAGGTGCTCGACGGCTCGGGGGTCTTCATGCGCAGGCTCGTCCCGTACGCCGACCTCAGCCAGTCCCGTGCCACGTCCACGTCCGAGGTCCGGAAGGTGTGCCCGGCCCGTGGTCCGGCGGCGTGCTGCGGTCGTCGCATGGCGAAGGCGTCCTCTTCCGCGGTGGCGCGGCGGGGAGGAGCTGCGCGGGATCAGCGTACGCCGGGGGGCGGGTGCGCGGGGCGGGTTGGCGGTGTGCGGACCGTACGGCCCGTGATCGCGGAGCGGGCTCGGCGCCGGTGCCTGCCCCGCGACCGGGCCGCTGTCGGTCCGCGTCCGCCGTACCTTCCGGCCGGCCCCAGCATGTGCTCCTCGTACCGGCCGAGCCCGAGGGCGGCGCACATCAGCAGCGGCGGTACGAGCAGCGCCAGGAACAACACGGGAGGGCTACCTGTGGCGGACCAGGGTGGCCACGAGGACGACGAGGGCGAAGGCCACCACGAGCAGGTGCAGCCATACCGGTCCGGCTTCGGCGGCCAGGGCGAGGACCGCGGTCGTATTCGATGTCATACGGGCGCGCTTGCCCGCGCTCGGGCGACTGACACGGCCGGGGCGGATCCGGTCGTGGGCGGGCCCCCGGCAGGCTCAGGTGCGGGGTTCCATGGCGCCCAGGCCCAGGGTGCGGAGCGTGTGCTCGGCCATCTGCAGGTGGCCGACGGCGTTGGGGTGGGCCGGGTCGTCGAGCCAGGCGATCGGGTCGGCACCGTCGAAGTGCCGGTTCCAGTGCGCCTCGTGGTCGACCAGCAGTACGCCGGCCTCCTTCGCGATGTCCCGTACGGCCTGTGCGTACGCCGGGAGCGTGCCGCGGGCCTCACGGCCGGCGATGCTGACGAGCACCGGGGTGTGGAGGACGATCTGGGTGTCCGTGCCGGTACGGTCGATGAGCCGGCGCATGGCGTCGTGGAACTCCGGCAGCCCGGCCAGGCCGGCGCGCGCGTCGTTCGTGCCGAGCGATATGGACAGCACATCGGGTGCGAAGCGTCCGATCAGGTGGTCGTAGGAACCGAGCACGTCCACGGCTCGCCAGCCGGAAACGCCGGTGTTGACGACGATGTCGGTCAGCCGGTCCATCTGCCATCTGATCCGTTCCTGCAGGTGTTCCACCCAACCGCGTGCGCCGTGGGTGTGCAGTACGGCCTGGGTGATGCTGTCGCCGGCGGCCACCCAGGTCATCGGTGCTTCAGAGAGGCGGATCATGCCGTCGTCCTCCGTTGTGCGGTCGTGGCTCCGGCGGCTGCCGGGTGCCCGAGGTCCTGTTCAAGATCAGAAACATAACGCTCGCACGCCCTGGCGCCTTCCCGTCCTGGGAGAGGAGTTCACGCGGACGCCCCGCGGTGCCAACCCGCCCGCCCGCACGGTTCAGCCGAGGACCTCGCTCACTTCTCGACGGGCCGCCTCCGAAAGGAGCGGCGTCCAGCGCGTGAAGAGTTCGAGCAGGTCCGCCCCGTTGCGCTCGCGGAAGGACGCGTTCACCTTGGCCAGGTCCAGTTCGTTGGCGACCGTGAGCTCGGCGAAGTCGCGGCGCCGGCGCAGGGACGGGGCGGACTCCTCGCCGGTGAAGCGGTCCCGGAAGGTCACCGGTGCCCCGTCCGGGGCGGCGAGGGTGGGGTAGGAGGCCTTGCGGTCGCAGCTGGCGTAGAAGTACACGAGCTCTTCCGCCTCCGTCCCGATCGCCTCCGCGAGGCGGGCGCGCTCGGAGAGTTCCAGGAGGCTCAGGGGCAGCCCGTCCGTGCCGTAGAAGGCGTGGCACAGGGCCGCCTCCTGCAGGACGGGCCGTGCGCCCCACGCGGCGAGCAGCGCCTCGACGCGCAGCAGGTGGGTCAGGAGCGTACCGCCGGAGTGCTTGGCGGTACCGGCTCCCAGCTCCTTGAGCAGGGCGATCGCGGGTGAGTCGGTGTGCTTGTCGTCGCTGTGCATCATGCGCACATCATGGCGGGGTCCCCGCGCGGGCGTCCGCCGGGACCGGCATCCGGACACCGGGGCCCGGGTGCGGTCACCGCCCGGCGGGCACGCCCTCCGTGTCGCTGCGCGCAGTCCGCTCCTCTGCGTCGGCCAGCCAGAACAGGAGCGGCGGAAGGCCGAGCTCGATCGCGGCGAGGGCGATCTGGAACCCGTGCGGCGGGCCGGCCACGGCGAGCGGGAGCAGCCGGACCACACCGCCCAGCAGGAAGACCCCGGTCAGCCACCGCACCGGCCGAGCCGGGATCGGGCTCTGCCGTGCGGCCCAGAGCCAGGCCGGGCCGTAGCCGGTGGAGCTCGCCCCCGTGAACCGGCCCCAGCTGTCGACCGTCGCACCGGCGGAACCGGCGCCGGGGATCGCCGCGTTGCCGAGGGCCGCGTGGAGCAGGACGATCGCCACACAGGACCAGCCCATCACGTGTGCGAGTGCGCGCAGAGTCCTGGGACGAACGAACCGGACGCACTCCGGGCGCGGCTGCCGGCCGTGCTCCCCCTCGCGGACGAGAGCGCGCGCGAGGCCGTGTCCGGCGTCCTGAAGAGCTGGCTGGTCTTCGTCCAGGTCCTCTGCGTCGACTGGCTCACCCACGAGACCTGTACGCGCACCCGCCTGCGCGACGTCCGCGTCGGCGCGGCCATCGGAGCCCTCCGCCCCCTGCTCACCGAAGACCCGGCCCCGACTGGCCGTCGCACGGGGCCGGCGCGGGCGCGGGCAGCTAGCGTGGGGCCCGTGGGACTGGACTGGAACACGCTCCTCGCCGACCAGCTCGACTGGCACTGGCAGCACCAGCTGCGCGCGCGGCTGGACGGCCTCACCGACGACGAGTACTTCTGGGAGCCCGTACCCGGCTGCTGGTCCGTGCGGCCGCGCGGCAGCGGCACGGCCGCCGTGCAGGGCGGTTCCGGTGGCTTCACCATCGACTGGGCCTACCCGGAGCCGGTTCCCGCGCCCGTCACGACGGTCGCCTGGCGCCTCGGGCACCTGCTCGTCGGCGTGCTGGGCGCGCGCAGCGCGGCACACTTCGGCGGGCCGCCCGCCGACTACATGGCGTACGCGTATCCGGGCACCGCGGCAGGAGCGCTGGAGCGGCTCGACGCCGCGTACGCGCGGTGGGTGTCCGGCGTGCGCGGTCTGGGCGCGGAGGGTCTGGCGCGGCCGTGCGGCGCCGCCGAGGGCCCGTACGCGCAGGAGCCGATGGCGACGCTCGTACTGCACGTCAACCGCGAGGTGATCCACCACGCGGCGGAGGTCTGCCTGCTCCGGGACCTGTACGCCCACCGGCCCTGAGGCCGTCAGGCGGCGGGTCCGGCGGACCAGGTGACGGCCGGTGGGCGGACGGCGGCGCACAGGGGTCTGCCGTGGGCGTCGGTCAGGGCGAGGCGGGCGGTCAACAGGCCGGCGTCCGCGGCTTCGCCGGCCGTCGACGGGTCGACGGCGTCGAGCATGAGCTTCGCCCGGCGGAACATCGTGCGGACACCGGCGTCGTCGATCCCGCTCCACGAGAGGTAGACGAACCGCTGTCCGGGACGGCCCTGGATCCACGGGCCCGTCAGGTCGATGCCCGCGGGGCCCCGGCGCGCGGTGCAGTCCAGCGTCCAGACCGCCGCGCCGGCGTCGCCGGGATGGGGGGCCAGGGGCTGCGCGTCCCGGGCGCGCGGCTGGACGGCGACGTGGATGTCGTCGTAGCCGGGGAAGCCGGGGCCTGGCGGGCAGGTGCGGCCCGGCAGGTTGAATCCCTCGATCCGGATCTGCATGGGGCCACTCTGCCATCCGGCCCGCGACGGCCATGGCAGAGCCCGCCCGGCGCCGCACAATCGAGCTGCACCAGGCGATGCCGCCGGCCTCGCGCTCGCCGTCCGGTGGCTGGTCCACGGGGCGGCAGGGACCAGGTCAACGGGGAGGCCGACCGCCGCCTCACGAGCGGCTAGCAGGTGTCGTCGTTCTCCGCGCGCGGCCAGTACCGTCCTTCGAGGGCCTCGGCGCTGCGGTTGAGCCGGACCAGGACGTCCTCCAGCTCCCGTACCTCCTCAGGGGTCCAGTCCGCGACGACCCGGGCCAGGCAGGAGCGGTTGACCTCGCGGTCCCCGGCGAGCCGGCGCCCGCCCTCTGCGGTGATGCGCAGCTTGCGGGCCATGCCGCCGTCCGGGTCGGCGACGCGCTCGGCGAGTCCGCAGCGCAGCAGTGCGGCCGTCTGACGGTTCACGGTCGAGGTGTCGAGCCCGAAGGCCTCCGCCAGCTGCCCTATGGACATGGGGCCCTGGGTGTCGATCCGGCTGAGCAGCAGGTACGCCGACCGCTCCAGCCGCTCGGGGTCGCGCTCGCGCCGGGCGAGCACCTGGTGCCGCGAGAGCAGCATCAGCTCCCGCTCCAGTTTCTCCAGCACTGCGCCTCCCACTCCTTCCGGCGCTCCATTATCGCCGACCGATGATCCCGTACGGGCGGGCAGGCTACGGTCCAGGTGCAATATGCATGCTACATATCGTGTGTATCATGCATTTCTCGTTGCCGTCCGACGAGCCACAGCCTCAACCCGGAGGACCCGCATGACCACCACCACGTCCACCGCCTCCCGCGCGGCCGAGATCCTCTCCCGGCCCGTCACGCTGAACGGCCTGACCGTCCCCAACCGCATCGCGATGGCTCCGATGACGCGGATGTTCTCCCCCGGCGGCGTGCCCGGCGAGGACGTGCAGGCGTACTACGCCAGCCGGGCCGCCGCGGGTGTGGGCCTGATCATCACCGAGGGCACCTACGTCGGCCACGAGTCCGCCGGGCAGAGCGACCGCGTGCCCCGGTTCCACGGCGAGGAGCAGCTGGCGGGGTGGGCGAAGGTCGCCGCGGCCGTGCACGAGGCGGGTGGCACGATCGTCCCCCAGCTGTGGCACATAGGCATGGTGCGCAAGCAGGGCGACGCGCCGTACGCCGACGCGCCCGCCGTCGGCCCCTCCGGCATCCGCGTCGACGGCACCGAGGGGACCGGCAAGGCGATGACCGCCGCCGACCTCGACGACGTCATCGGCGCGTTCGCCGACGCCGCCGCGGAGGCCGAGCGGATCGGCTTCGACGGCGTCGAACTGCACGGCGCCCACGGCTACCTGATCGACCAGTTCCTGTGGGAGCGCACCAACCGCCGCACCGACGCCTACGGCGGTGACGCGGTGGCCCGTACGAAGTTCGCCGCGGAGGTCGTGGCCGCGGTCCGTGAGCGCGTCTCGGCCGAGTTCCCGGTGATCTTCCGTTACTCGCAGTGGAAGCAGGAGGCCTACGACGGCCGGCTCGCGCAGACCCCGGAGGAGCTGGAGGCGATCCTCGCCCCGCTGGCGGCGGCGGGCGTCGACGTCTTCCACGCCTCCACCCGGCGCTACTGGCTCCCGGAGTTCGAGGGTTCGGACCTGAACCTCGCGGGCTGGACCAAGAAGCTCACCGGCCGGCCGGCCATCACCGTCGGCTCGGTGGGCCTCGACGGCGACTTCATCCGCTCCTTCGCGGGCGAGGGTGCGGCGCTCGGCGACATCGACAACCTCCTGGACCGCATGGAACGCGACGAGTTCGACATGGTCGCCGTCGGCCGGGCCCTGCTCCAGGACCCGCAGTGGGCGGCGAAGGTCCTCGGCGACCGCTTCGACGAGCTGAAGCCGTACGACGCGGCTTCGCTCGGTTCGCTCAGCCGGTAGCCGCACGGCCTGTCCCGCATCGCCCCGCGACGCCGGTCCGCCGGCCTCGCGGGGCGTTCGCGGTCCGGTCAGCCCCCGACTCGCTCATCCATGGCCGAAACCACACCTCTCGGGCATGTGCCGCATTGACCCCACCGCACCGTCGCGGTTGCATGCTCTGGTCCTCCGGCAGGCAGCCGGAGGAGCGGCTTTGTCCTGCTTGGGGGGAATGATGAGGGGAAACAGGAACCGGATCACCACCAGACGCGTACGGGCCGCCCTGAGCGCGGCGGTCGCGGCCTGCGCGGTCACGGCGGTGCTGCCCGGAGCCGCCTGGGCCGGGCCCGCGGGGGCGGCGGGCCCGGCCGGTGTCGGTGTCGGTGTCGGTGTCGGTGTCGGTGTCGAGAGGATCAGTGTCGCGGCCGACGGCTCCCAGGGCGACGGCAACTCCACCGGGGCCTCGATCACGCCCGACGGCCGCCACGTCGTCTTCGCGTCGTCGGCGAGGAACCTCACGCCGGACAGCTCGACGGGCGGCGACAGGGTGTTCGTCCGCGACCTGCAGACGGGGCGGGCCAAGCGGTTCGGGGACTACACACCGCTCCAGGCCCCGGTGATCAGCGGCGACGGGGGGTACGTCGCCTATCCCCTGCAGTGGTTCAACGACGTACGCGTCCGCCAGTACCAAGTGAGCACGGGCGGGACGGCCTCCGCCAACTGCTCGGCCTACAGCTGCGACCAGCCGTCATTGGGTGCGGACGGCCGCTACACGGCCCTCGCCGTCCTCATCAGGAAGCCGTCGCCGAGCAACCGCCAGCGCGTCGAGGTCCACGACTGGAACACCGGCGCCAAGGTGACCGTCGCCGCCTTCGAACACACCTCCCCGTCCCGGCCGTCCATGAGCGGCGACGGCCGCTACGTCGCCTACCAGGACGGGCAGGCGCAGGACGTCTTCGTCTGGGACCGGACCACCGGCACCAGCTCCGGACCGGTCGAGGGCCCGTCCGCGGGGGCGGCGATCCTCCAGCTCAGCGACGACGGCAGCACGGTCGTCTACCTCTCGGGCGCCGACACCTACGTCCACGACCTGCGCTCGGGCACCAGCCGGCTCGTACCGAACGTGCGGGGCGTGGCCATCGATCCCACCGGCCGCCATCTGCTGTACGCCCCGCACGGTACGAGCGGACCGTCGCTGGTCCTGCGCGACCTGGAGACCGGAACGGACCAGGTCGTATCGGACCAGCCGGCCTCGGCCGGGACGGACTCGGTCAGCGCCGGAGGGCGCGACGTGGTCTTCCAGTCCACGGCCGACGACATCGTGCCCGGCGACACCAACGGCAAGTCGGACGTCTTCGTCCGCCACTTCTCCTGACCGGATCTTGTCCGGTCAGCCGTGTGCGGGGAAGAATCGAGGCATGACCGGTGACCGACTCATGCGCATCCACAGTGCCGAATTCCAGGCCATGGCGGAAAGGGTCCTGCGGGTCACCGAACTCACCTCGCGCCTGAACGTCCTGCCCTTCGAGGACGAAGGGGCCAAGGCCGAGCTGTTCGCACAGATCCTCGGCAAGCCGCTGCCGCCGAGAGTCACGATCCATCCGCCCTTCTACACGGACCACGGTCTGCGCCTCGAGCTCGCCGAGCGCGTGTTCATCAACCAGAACTGCACGTTCCTGGACTACGCCGGGATCCGGCTCGGCGAGCGCGTGATGGTCGGCCCGAAGGTCACGTTCATCACCAGCGGCCACCCGGTCGATCCCGAGGAGCGGCGGCTGTACCTCACCGGCGCGCCCATCGACGTCGCGGAGAACGTGTGGATCGGCGCCGGTGCCACGATCCTGCCCGGCGTCAGCATTGGCCGTGACGCGGTGATCGCCGCCGGCGCGGTCGTGGCCGACGACGTTCCGCCGGCAAGCCTGGTGACCGGCCCGAAGGCCACCGTGCAGCGTCAGTGGTGACGGCTTCCCGGGCCCGGGCCCGGGGGCGGCGGCGTGCCGAGTGGCCGCGCGGTGGTGGCCGCGCGGCCTGCTCGGTCAGGAGCGCGGCGAGACCTTGACGATGGCCTCGATCTCCACCAGCTGCTCGGGAACGGACAGCTCGGAGACGCCGACGATGGTGTCCGTCGTGCGGTGCTTGCCGACGTACTCCTTGTGCAGGCGGGCCGCCGTGTCGAAGTTCTGGCGCAGGTCCTTGGTGAAGATCTTGATGCTGATGATCTGGCTGCGCGGCACCTTGTAGTGCGCGAGGACCTTGTCCAGGTTCTCGAACGACGTGCGGACCTGCTTCTCGAAGTCGCCGGCGCCCACGAAGTTCCCGGCCGCGTCGTGCGAGACCTGCCCCGAGATGTAGATCTCGTCCCCGGCTCTGATGCCCTGCGAGTACCCGTAGGACTCCTCCCACGGCACTCCGAACGTGAAGTGGTCCCAGCCTCGGCGTGCCTGGTCATGCGCGCTGGCACCCTGCTGCGGTCCCGTGAAGGTGATGGTGGTGGCCACGATCGCGGCCACCACGGCGCCAATGCCGAACCTGCGCCTTGACTTGGTCATTCCTCTTGTCCTTTCGTCCCCGGTGGAGCCCGGAGCCCTGACGCTGTCAGGCCGGGAAGGAGAACTCCTCGAACGGGAATCGAGTGGACGGCACACCGCTGTGGCGGCCGGGCCTGGCTTGATCCGGTGCCTTCGGCCGCCGGGGTCGCAGCCGGGCTGGCAGCATCTGCGGATGCTCGGAAAACGTGGTGTTGTCCTGACCGTGGTGGCGGCCGCGTACGGCCTGTCCTCCATGGGGGACCAGATGGCGATCGTCTCCCTGACCCTCCGGCTGCACGACCAGGGGCATTCGGGCGCCGCCGTCTCGGCCCTGGTCATCGCCGGCGTGCTGCCGCTGGTCGTGGTCGGGCCGCTGGCCGCTCCGCTGGTCGACCGGATCGAGAGCGGCCGGCTGGTCGTCGCGGTGACGGCTCTGCAGGCTCTGGTCAGCGCGGGGCTCGTGTTCGTGACCGACCTGGCCGTCACCCTCGTACTGCTGGTCCTGCTCGGGGCAGGGCTGGCCCTGGCGTCCCCGGCGCTGCTGCTGCTGGTCCCCCGGATCGTCGGCGCCGACGACACCGCCCGCGGCTACGCCCGGCTCGATGCCTTCCGGTCCGCCGGCAACGTGGCCGGGCCGGCGCTGGCAGGTTCCCTGATCGCCGCGTTCGACGTACGGGTCGCCCTGGTGGCGAACACGGCCACCTTCGTCGGCCTGGCCGTGGTGCTGTCCTGCCTGGGCGTCCGGCGCGAGCCCGTGGAGGGGGCGGGAGGGCGCTGGCCGGCGCAGGTCCGCGAGGGGGTGCGGGTGCTGGGCGGGGACCGGCTGCTGCGCACCGCGATCCTCGCGCTGGCGTCGGCGATCGTGTTCACCGCCGTGCTGAGCGTGGCCCGGGTCTTCTTCATCCGGGACGACCTGGACGTGTCCGGTACCGGGTACGGCTTCCTGGTCAGCGCGCACACCGTCGGGATGCTGGCCTCCTCCACGCTGATCGCTCCGCGGGTCCCCCTGGAGTGGCAGCCCCGGGTCCTGGTCGGGGCCGGGGTCCTGATGGGGACCGCGCTCGCGGTCGGCGCCGCCGTGCCGGTCTTCGCCCTCACGCTGGTGTCCTTCGTCCTGACCGGCATCGCCAACTCCCTCCAGGGGCTGGCGATCCGCAACCTCATCCACGCCCGGGTCCCCGAGCAGGTACGGGGCCGGGCCTTCGCCACCTCGGGGGCGACGCTGAACGGGGCCAACCTGCTGGGGACCGCCGTCGGCGGGCCGGCCACGACGCTGCTCGGCGGGGCCGGGGCGCTGGAACTGGCGGGCGCGGGGACGCTGCTCGCCACCCTGGCGGGCAGTCCGGTGCTCCTGCGCAGCCGCGCGGACGCGGCCGGCCCGGAGCCGTCCCGGGATCCGGAGCAGGAGGCCGATCCCGCGCCGGAGTAGGTGGCCGGTTTGCGCTCCTGCGCGTTGACGGGCCGGAGAGCCGTCCCTAGCGTCGGAATTCGACCAGGAATGGTCGAGTACGTCGTGTCTCTGATCTCAGAGGGTGCCAGGCAGGACCTGCCACCCGTCAGAGGGGGAAATCCATGTCCAGCACGATCCTTCCCGGCAATCCCGTAATCCGAGAACTGGTGC
This sequence comes from Streptomyces sp. NPDC040718, assembly GCF_055593565.1. Lineage (NCBI taxonomy): Bacteria > Bacillati > Actinomycetota > Actinomycetes > Kitasatosporales > Streptomycetaceae > Streptomyces > Streptomyces sp. NPDC040718. The sequence goes on from NZ_JBVIXO010000006.1 coordinate 144,166, forward strand.
TCCTGGGCGACTCCGCGCCCGGACGCCGGGGCGGGCGCACCATCGTCGCCCAGTCCCACTGCGAGATCGACCTCGGCTCCGACGAGGCGCTGGAGCGCTGCGTCCAGGCGTTACGGGCCTCCGACGAGCGCCTCGCCGAGCAGTCGGACGGCCCCTACGACTGGCAGCGGACCTGGGTGGAACGCAACGGCCAGGGCGGCGGCAAGGTCATCTTCGACGTGGCCTGGTACAACGAGGAGTTCTTCCAGCAGAAGAAGGACACCTTCCTCGCTCCGGAACACCTCGCGATGTACGCGAACATCGGCGCGCAGGACGGAGCGGTGCAGGTCACCCACTGGCACAAGGTCGACTGACGTACCGCCAGGAGCCCGGGGAGGGCCGCCCGCCGGAGACGCGGGCGGCCCTCCCGCGTCGGCGGCCGCGGCTCCGGATCTCTACGCCGATCGGGTAGGGGCGGAGCGTCATGCGCAGTGGGCGGGCGGGGCGCGGGCAGAGCAGGGGGAGGGAACCCGCACACTTCGGAGGCGCTTGACATGTCCGTTCTCTTCTTCGACATCGGGGCCACTCTGGCCGATGCCCGCATGGAGCCCGACGGCTCGTTGACGCTGCGGCCCCGGCCCCGGGTGCTCGCCGTCCTCGATGCCCTGCCCGGCGTACCCAAGGGCATCATCTCCAACCCCGGACCGGGCGAAGGCGCCGCCGAGCGGGCGGCGGCGGCCCTCGCCGAGGCGTTTCCCGGCCGTTTCACGGACGCGGGGCTCGTGCACTGGGGCGTGAAGGACAGCCGAGGGCTCTTCGACCTGGCGGTCGCGAGCGCCGGGGGCGCAGCGGCCGACGACTGCGTGTTCGTCGGCGAGGACGCCCAGGAGAGGGCGTTCGCGCGGGAGGCCGGAATGGGTACGGCGCCGCATCCGGTGTTCGCCCTCGCCGCGATGGAGGACCGTCCCGTGTTCTTCGCGCGGATCGGCCTGCCGGACGGCACGGGCCTGCCGGAGCTGGCCGCGGTGGCGGAGACGACCGAGGTCGTTCCGGTGCACGTGGCTTCGGAGCGGCTCGTGCTCGTCATGGCGAGCGCGCTCGGCGCCGAGGCGCTCGAACGCGCCGGGTTCTCGGTGGACCTGCGGGATCCGGTGGACGACAGGTCGGCCTTCCTGATCCGCGACGAGGGCCCCGCCGGCGCCGCGGAGCCGGCGGCCGGGGTGGCACGCCGCGCCGAGGCCGTGTACGGCTTCATCGCCGACGCCCTGGCCGGGATGGGTGCCCCGCCGGCCGTCCTGCTCGGACCCGCACCGGGCGGCGTGTACCTCGCCGTGCCCGCCGGTGCGCGGGTCGAGGAGGTGCACCGGCCGGGAGCCAGGCCCGGGGACACGGAATGCCTGCTGCCGGACCCGGCCCTCCTCTCGCGGCCCGGCGAGGCGGCCGGGTCCCCGCGCTCGGGCCCGGCCGGCGCGGCGTCCGGCAACGGCCTCCCGTCTCCCGAGGTGCTCGCCGCGGTGCGGGCGACGGTGACCGCCGAGGCCCTGCGGGGCCATGTGGCGCGCATCTCCGGGGTGGAGCCGCTGGTGGAGGGCGAGCCGCTGACGGTCCGCAGCAGGGACGCCGCCGCCGAGGACAACGCGCTGGTCGTCGAGGCGCTGGCCGGCCGGTTCCTGGAGCTCGGGCTGCGCGTGCGAAAGCACCCGTTCCGGTGGCGGGGGCGACGGCTGTTCAACCTGGAGGCCGAGCACCGGGTCGCCGGGGCGGACTCCGCCGTGCTCATCACGGCCCACCTGGATTCGACCGCGTCCGGCGGTGACTTCGTGGACGCCGACGGCGCACCCCGGCCCTACGACCCGGCGGTGGACCCGGCGCCGGGGGCCGATGACGACGCGAGCGGGACGGCGGGGGTCATGGCCGCGGCCGAATGTCTGGCAGCCCTGCTCGCGGACGGCAGGCGGCCGAGCCGCAGCGTGCGCTTCGTGCTCTTCAACGCCGAGGAACAGGGCCTCGTGGGCAGCAAGTTCTACGCACGGGCCGCCGCCGCGGAGGGCGACCGGATCGCCGGGGTGTTCCAGATGGACATGATCGCGGGACTGCAGCAGGGCAGCACGCCCAAGGTCGAGATCCACGCGGGGTCGGCCGTACCGGGCCCGGTCGTGGAGGCTTCCGACGCGCTCGGCGGTCTCGTCGCCCGCACCCTTCCGGCCTTCGACCCCTCGGTGACGGTCCAGCACCTCACCGGCCCCGGCGATCCGGCGGTGGGACGCAGCGACCACGCGAGCTTCCACGAGCGGGGATGGGCGGCCGTCGCGGTGTCCGAGGACCTCTTCTCCACCTCCGACGGCGCGCCCGGAACCGGCACCCGGCAGTACCACACCCCGGGGGACACGCTCGTCGACCAGGACCACGACACCGCTTTCGCGGCGACGGTCGCCGGATCGGTCACCGCGACCGCTCTGGCGTTCGCGGGGCTGTAGGTGGCCGGTCGGGGTCCGAATGCCGGCCGGGAGGACGTTTCCGTGCCCCTGTCCGATACCGGTTCCGGTGATTCCGTGACCGCGCTTCCGCCGCTCGCCGTCCAGGCCGAGCGCCTGATCGAGCTCGGGGTGCCCGGGCTCGCCGGGATCTCCGCCGCCGAATTTCGGGCCTTCGCGAGCGGGGGCGGCGACGGTGTGCTGCTCGCCGTCCACCCCGAACGGGCCCCCGCCTCCGTCCTCGCACCGCTGCTCCGCCGCGAGGGGAAGTCCGGCTTCGTCGTCGCCGACATGCACGACGTCGACCGGTTCGCGCCCCATCAGGTCGAGCTGCCCGATGCGCCCCTCTACCTCGTCGCCGGTCCCGACCGCGGCGACCGCATGGCCAACTGGAGTCCGGACGAGGCACTTCCCGCCCTCGCCGAGGAGGGCCGCACCCCGCTCGTGCTGACCGAAGGCATCCACTGGATCCTCCAGCAGCCCTCCGTGCTCGACCGCAACCACTGCTTCATGACCATCGGGTCGCGGCTGCTCAAGGCCAACGGCACGCCGGACGCCCGTACTCCGGCCATCTGGATCAGCAACGGCACCGGACGGGACGGCCTCGCGCGGCGCAACGCGCCCAAGGTCGGCTGGTGTTGGTGGAACAACCGGCACACCTGGCTCGGCTTCGCCTCCGCCGCCGGCCGCCGGCTCCAGGCCGCGAGTGTCACGCGGCCGGCGGCGTAAGGGGTGTGGGATCGCGGTAGCCCGCGCGAAGCATGCCGTGCGCCGCCCTCGGGCGTCGGCTGGGCTGCGATTGTGCTGCCCAGTACCAAAGTTGCGAACCCTCCCCCGTGGAGATCGCTGCCTTCGGGCGGCGCATACAGCCATACGGGAGGTCCGTCGCGAGTGCGAGGGGCAGCCCCATTGGCGGCATGGCAAGATCCTGCTCCACCATCCCTCAGGTGTCAACAATAGTTTTCACATACGTCAACTCGCGGGCTGCCGCCGGATCTTGTCCGCCGCTCCGCGCCGCAAGCGGGCGCTGGTGAGCCCGTGTCAGCGAGGAGGGCTTTAGACCCTTCCCAGTCAAGGCGAAAGCGGCGATGATCGTGGCGCACTCGCCGTCCCGGCCGCCCAGCGCGCCCGTGCCGGCAGCCGATCCGACCAGCAGGAAAGAGACCGATGAGCGGCACGGGGGACGAACGGGCGTCGCTGATCTCAGCACGTCTCGACTTCCTGTTCGCGCACATCTTCCCGAGGGGCGGCGGCCCGCAGTCGCAGGACGCCGTCAGCCTCGCCACGGGTGTGCCGGTCGGCCTCCTCCAGCGTCTTCGGGCGGGCGATCCCCTCACGGAGGGCGTGGACGACGACCCGTTCATCGGCCGGCTCGAACACCTGCTGAAGACCCGGATGACCGCCGAGGGCAAGCCGCACACGATCACGGACGTGGCGAAGGCGTGCGGAAAGTCCCGGACCTGGCTCTACAACCTGCTGGACGACAAGAGCAAGCCGAGCCTGGAGTCCACCAAGCTGCTCTGCAAGATCTTCGGGGTGGATCCGTCCTTCTTCACGGACGACCCCCTGGAGGCCCTGGCTCGGCACTTCGGCATCGAGGCGGGACCGCGGTTCTTCCTGCTCCCCGACGACGACGACCTGGTGCGGGAGACGAAGAGCCAGGTGGAACTGGTCGCGCTGCTCAGGGAAGTCGGCGCTCCGGCAGTGCTCAGCCGCTATCTCGGCACCCTGCCCGGCTCCGCTCCCGCGGGTACGCCCCGATCACGGACCTGAGCTGCGACTTCGACCTGCCGCCGGGCGGGGGCGCCCCCGGCGCGGAACCCTGCGGGCAGCCATTCGGGGCTCGCTCCTTTACGCTGCCGTGGGACCACGGTGAACGGTCCGTGGATGCGGCGCCGCCCACGAGTGACGCGGCAGACCGGTGGACCGGACGAAGTAGGCGTCCTGTCGCAGGTCTTGTAGGAGGAGAGGTCGTGGCGGGAATCAGGGCAGCCGTCGGGATCGTCGTGGAGACGGTCCGGGAGATCCGCACCCTTCGCAGGTTGCGCAACACCTTCTGCTCCCAACTGGGGCTGCCCGCGCATCCGACCATCGACGCGGTCGTCTCGGCCGTGTCCGACCACTGCGGGATGCCGATCCGGATCCTCCACCTGCCGTTGAAGTACCCCCTCACAGGGGGGCTCCTGCAAGGGCCCGGCGAACTGATCGTCGTGGTCGACAAGGACTCTCCGAGCATCCTGCAGAACTTCGTGGTCGCTCACGAACTGGCCCACGCCTTCCTCGGGCACGATCCGGAGACCGCGGGACACGACCTCCAGGACGAGCTGCTCGCCAGCCTGGCGCCCGCGCTCAACCCCAAGGTGGCCCGCATGATGCTGGCCCGTACGTACTTCGACGGTGACGGACCCGCGCATTCCCACGGCCAGAGTCCGCCCGAGCGGGAAGCCGAGACGCTGGGACGTCTCATCGTCAGCATGATCACCAATACCGGCGGCAACTCGACGACCTCGGCGAGCTCTGCCCTGCGCCACAGGGGGACCGGTGTCTGAAGACACTGCGGACGTCGTCTACCTCATCGTCGCCGCGATCGCGTCCTGCACCACCCTGGCGAAGTTCGTCGCGTGGCAGCGGGAGCGCTCCCCGGCCCTGCGGCTGATCGCCGTGTGCTCCGCGGTCGGGGTGGGCGCGTTCGTGTTCGCCACACCCGTGGTCTACCGCGGCATCGCCGGGCTCACCGGCTCGCAGAACCTCGCCGAGCTGCTGGTGTTCTTCTGCATCCTCGGCTTCTTCGCCCACACGCACGTCATGTCGCTGGTGTGGCGGCCCCTCGCCGAACCGGCCTCTGGGCGGAGCGTGCTGGCGTTCCCGCTCTGCGTCTACGCCCTCGTCTCCACGGCCATGGCCGCCGGGTTCCTCGCCGGCGGACTCGACGACGCGCCGCACCCGCTGGACTTCAACATCGCCTACGGCCGGGACCCCGGCGCCCTGGTCATGCTGGGCGCGTTCCAGCTGGGCCTCGGCTACGCCTCGGTCTCCACCGCCCTGCGGTTCCGCCGCAACGCCCTCTCCGCCCAGGACGATCCGCGGCTGCGCCGGGCCCTCCAGCACATCGCCGTCGCCACCTGGTTCATCGCCGGATACGTGGCGTGCGTCGGACCGGCCACCCTGGCCGGCGCCTTCGGCTGGAGCGGCCTCGACCCCCTGCACAGCCTCGGGCCGGTCTCCGGCACCATCGGGGCGATCATCATCAACTGGGGCTTCTCCGGGGCCGCGATAGCCACGTGGCGCAAGGACCGCCGCGACTACCTGGCCCTGGCCCCCCTGTGGCAGCTGACGCGCCGCCCCGACCCCCGGATCGCGCTGACCGAGCCCAACCGGGTCACGCAGCTCGGCCTCGTCTACGTACGGGACTGGCACCTGGTGACGCGCATGGCCGACATCCTCAGCGGGATCCGCAGCCTGTACCCGTACTTCAGCGACGCCCCCGTGGACCGCGTCCGCCGGGCCGCCCCGGGTGCGGGCTGGTCGCAGGACGAGGAGCACGCCGCCGCGGCGGCCGCGGTCCTCCTGCGCGCGGTGGCGCTCGCCGAGAGCGGGGCCGGCCCCGTGAGCGAGAGGGGCCGCCCTCTGCCGGGCTCCGCACTGGAGCCGGCCGCCCAGCGCGCCCACCTGGTCCGCATGGCCCGTCATCTCGAACACCCCGACGTCCTGAGCGCGGCGGGGGTGGACACGGACGGGCGGCTGGTCGCCGACTAGGCCGTGTCCGGGCGCCCGGCGGCCGTGGCCCTCACCGTCCCCGCTGTGCCCGCTGTGCCCGCTGTGCCCGCATCGCCATCGCGACGCGCCACCAGAACTCCGGCGTCCGCAGGTCCGCCGGCCGCCGCCGCATGTTGACGACGTCGAGGAACCTCTCGTTCACCCACGTGTCCGTCGTGGAGGCCCGGGCCATCCAGTCCGCCATCTTCGCGGCGACCCGGTAGCCGCGCGGATAGGGGCCCGTGACGTGCGGCTGCGCCAGGTCGGAGAGGGTCGAGACCTCCCATGCCGCGTCCACGACGACCCTGACGTGGCGGAAGTAGGCACGGGCCGGCGCGTGGAGGTCCCCACCCTTGCTCAGGTGGGCGGCCAGGCAGGAGGCGTGCAGGAAGGCACTGGTCATCCCCTGCCCGTACACGGGGTTGAAGGACGCCACCGCGTCACCCGCCACGAACAGGCCGCCCGGCAGACGGTCCAGCGCCCACCAGTTGCGCCGCAGCGAATGCGCCATGCCGTACGTCTCGACCCCGCCGATCATCGCGCACCGCTCGGCCACGACCCCGAACGGAGCCGCCTCCATCTCCCTCATCCGCCGCAGGAACTCCGCGGGGTCGCGGGAAGGGCGCTTCTCGGCGTAGGCGACGATCACCGCCATCCACTCACCGCCCTCCACCGCGGCCATGGCCCCCGTATCGGGCTGCTCCGCGGCGCCGACGGCAGCGGTGGGCAGCTGGTGCGCGACGCCCACCCCGGGCAGTTCCCCGCCGCGGCGGAAGCGGGCCGTGGCGTAGCCCAGGTCGATCCGCATGCGGTCGACGGGCGGTTCCGGCCAACCGTGTTCCCTCAGCCAGGACGTCAGCCGGCTCGACCGGCCCGTGGCGTCGACGACCGCGTCGGCGGGCACCACGCGCACCCCGGCCGGGTCTGCGGTGCGTACGCGGACGGCCGCCACGCGTCCGTTCCGGATGTCCAGGCCGCACGCCCTGCCCACCATCACGCGGGTGCCGCCGTCCAGGACGGTCCGTCGGCGGATGTGGTCTTCGAGGAGGGTGCGGCTCACACCGATCAGGGCGTTGCCGGGAACGCTCACCTTGCGCGTGCCGTTCGTGAAGAGCTGGACCTCGCTGCCCGACACCAGGACCGCGCCGTCTGCCACCAGGTCCTTCGACAGACCGGGAAACCAGCGTTCCGCCTGTGTCCGGCCCATGTCGAGCAGCGCGTGGAGCTGCCCGCCCTGCGGCACACCGGCCCGCGCCCCCCTCACGTCGAGTCCGTCGGGCTCGACGATGGTGACCTTCATTCCCCGGCTGCGCAGGGCGCGCGTCGCGGCGAGCCCCGCGATGCTTCCGCCCAGGACCACTACGTGTTGCACGTGCTTGCTCCCCCTCCTCCTCGGCCGGCCTTCCCGCCCGGCGACCCGCGCAGAAGGACTCCGGGCCAATCTAAGGCCGTTCCGCTTGGCCACCAACGCGGGGTGGGATCCGCCCCGTTGGTGCGGAGGGGCCGGCCGTGGGCGGGGGCGCGGTGGGCGGCGTGCGCTTCAGCCCCCGGGGCTCCCGGAGGGATCGGGCGACCGGCGGAGTTCGAGGAGGGCCAGGGCGATCTTCACTCCGGTGGCGATCGTCAGGGCCTGCAGGAACGGCATGCCCGTGAGCCACAGGGCGACCATCATCACGGTGAGGACCAGGAACGCGGGAAGCAGGTTGGTTCGCGTGATCGCGGCCTTCAGGTACCCGGCCGTGCCGCGGCTCCGGCTCCGGCTCCGGGCCGCCGTACCGGCGGGACGTGCGGTGAGGCCTTCCTCGTCCTCTTCGGCTCGCGGCATCGGCCGTTCTCCTTCCCTCGCGATCGTCCCCCGCCACGAGCCTCCGGTGCGGCCGGGCCGACTGCCACTCCTGTCGCCCCGCCCCGCCGCCATCCGACGTACAGGTTCACCGGCCCGGGCCAGGCCGGCGCCGTTCCGACCGCGTGCCGTGCCCGCGGGGGCCGCGCCGAAGCGCGGCCAGGTCGCAGCCGCGGCGCGCGGAGGCATGAGACCGCGCAGTCGGATATCCCGCCATCGGCTGACGCGAAAAGGCCTCGCCGGGCCCAGGCGGGCACTCCATGCTTGGTGAGGTCCGGGATGGATGAGCCATTTTTTCCGGGCCACTCCGTACGTCCCCGCTATTTCTCCGGGGCACTGCCCCGGCCACGATTTCCAAAAGGGGTACTTCTGTTATGCGCCGAGTGAGTTCCTTAGCCGCCGCCGGCCTGTCCCTCGCCCTCGCCCTGGCCGCGGCGCCCTTCGCCGCCGCCACCGGGAGCCAGCCCGCGGCGTACCCCTGCAACTCCGGGAACTTCTGCATCTACAGCGACTGGAACGGCGGCGGCGAACGCTGCGAGTGGCCCGAAGCCCAGAAGGCGAACACGGCGGACAACTGCGGCTTCATCCAGCGCGGGGCCAATGTCCGCTCCGTGTGGAACGGAAAGAACAACCGGGTCCAGTACTACACCCAGACCAATTACAACGCGCGCGTGGGATCCACTCCGGGCGGCGCGGGCGGAAATCTGATGGGCAACTACCAGATCCGGTCCTTCAAGAAGCAGTAGTCGATTCCGGGCGCTCAAGGATTCCGAAATGCCGGGATCCCGAACCGGCCCAGTACATGGCCCGGAGGGCGTACGCCAGGGCTCCCATCCTGAGGACGTCGCGCTCTGCCTGGAGCTCGACCGGTTCTCCTTCGCCATGCTGGCGGCGCTGGAGGACTCGCACATGGTCGTGCGCCCGTTCGCCGTGCCCTCGCTTCCGGACGGCGCGGAAGACCGCCAGGACACGACCGGGCGCGACGCGGCGTGACCTGCTCGGGCCCGGGACTCCCCCGGCTCAGCGTCCGAGGGTGTTCATCAGGATGATGGCGACGAGGTTCAGGAGCACGACGGCGATCACGCCGCCGAGCATGATCCAGGCCCTGCGCGATTCGTCCACGTCCGTCGCCTCCCGGCTCTGCCGTCCCGGCCATGGTGGCGCGATTCCGCGCAGGGCACACCTCGGGCGGGCGGCCGGCCCTCCGGGCCCGCCGCCGGCGCCCGATCACGCGGGGCGGTTCAGGCCCCACGTCTGCAGGACGAACGGCCGGCCCTTCTCCTCACCCGTGATCAGCGGCACGTCGAGCAGTGTGAAGCCCGCCTTCTCCGCCACGGCGACACTGGCGGCGTTCTCGGCCTCCAGTTCCAGGATTACCTGTTCCGCACCCATCTGCTCGAACGCGTACGCGGCCATCACCCGCACCGCCCGTGCCGCCAGACCCCGGCCGCGGTGCGCGGGCCCGACCGCGTAGCCGATCTCCATGCCCTCGGGGGCGCGCCGCAGCATGATCTCGCCGAGCGGTGCACCGCCGTCGACGGTGATGGCGAGGAGGATGGTCATGCCCTCCTGCCGCAGCTGCCGGTCCCGGGCCAGCCGTGCGTGGGCGGCCGCCTCGTCGAAGGGCGACACGATCGGTGTCCAGTACGCGATGTCGGGGTGGTCGAACAGCTCCGGCATCGCGGCCAGGTCCGCCTCCGTCCAGTCGCGCAGGACGAGCCCCTCCCCCGACAGCTCGATCCGCTCGGGCAAGGACGACGACGTGGCACTGCTCATGATGTGGGACCTCCCGGGGCCTGTTCAGGACGAGGCAAGATATCCGGCACGGCTCCCGGCCGCACGCCCATTTTTCCCGGGTCCGGAATGACAGCGGGGTGCGGGTCGGCGCCGGTCGTGTCCAGGCCCGCGAGCAGGCGCAGGCCGTCTTCCGCCGGGGTGTTCGGGGCGGCGGACAGGACCAGCAGTTCCATGCCCGACTCGTCCGGCAGCGCGAAGTTCTCCTGGTGCAGTTCCAGCAGTCCGACCAGCGGGTGCCGGTAGACCTTGCGCCCGTGGGTGCGGGCGCGCACGTCCGCGCGGGCCCAGAGGCGGCGGAAGCGGTCGCTGCCCATGGCCAGTTCGCCGATGAGGGACGCCAGGCGGGGGTCCCCGGGGTGTTGGCCCGCGGCCAGGCGCAGGTGCCCGACCACGTCGAGGGTGCACTGCTCCCAGTCCGCGTAGAGGCCGCGCTCGGCCTCCTCCAGGAAGATGTGCCGGGCCGTGTTCAGGCCCGGCAGGGGCCGGCCGAAGAGGAGCCCGGCGAGGCGGTTCCCGGCGAGCACGTCCAGCCGGTGGTCCATGATCAGCGCGGGTGCGTCGGCGACGAGGCCGAGGACGCGCAGCAGCTCCGGCCGGACCCGCCCGCCCGGCGCCTTGGCGCGCCGCCGGCGCTGCCGGGCGAGCCGGTGGAGGTGTCCGCGTTCGGTGTCGTCGAGGCCGAGGACGCGGGCCAGCGCGTCGAGCACCTGCTCGGAGGGCTGGGTCGCACGGCCCTGCTCCAGGCGTACGTAGTAGTCGACGCTCACCCCGGACAGGTGTGCCACCTCTTCGCGGCGCAGCCCTTCGACCCGGCGGCGGCTGTCGGTGGGTATGCCGACGGCGGCCGGTTCGACCCGGGAACGCCGGGTCCGCAGGAAGCCCGCAAGATCGTCCATGCGTTCCAGTATGGCCTCGGCCACTCTCGTGAGGGTGGTACTGGCGTTCCCAGGACGGCCGGTCCGATGGAAGGAGCATCCCTGAACGCCGTGCGCCGCGGCGCCCAGGATGGGGGCATCCGAACCGAAGGAGTTCCCATGAAGACGCTCATCGTCCACGCCCACCCGGAGCCGAGGTCCCTCAACGGCTCGTTGAAGGACCTCGCGGTGTCCACGTTGGAGGGCGCCGGTCACGAGGTGCGGGTGAGCGATCTGTACGCGATGGGCTGGAAGGCGGTCGTGGACGCCTCGGACTACGGCCCCGACGCCTCCAGTCCGCTGAAGGTGGCCCTGGACTCGGGCCGGGCCTTCAAGGCGGGGACGCTCACCCCGGACGTCCTCGCCGAGCAGGAGAAGCTGCTGTGGGCGGACACGGTCATCTTCCAGTTCCCGCTGTGGTGGTACTCGATGCCCGCGATCCTCAAGGGCTGGGTGGACCGGGTGTTCACGTACCGCTTCGCGTACGGGGTCGGCGAGCACAGTGACACCAAGTACGGCGAGCGTTTCGGCGAGGGCACCCTCGCGGGCCGCAGGGCGCTGCTGTCGGTGACCGTCGGCGGCCCGGAGTCGCATTACGCGGCCCGGGGCATCAACGGTCCCATCGAGGACCTGCTGTTCCCGATCCACCACGGCATCCTCTACTACCCGGGCATCGAGGTCCTGCCGCCGTTCGTGCTGCACGGCACCGACCGGATGGACGACGAGGAGTACGCGGAGGCCGCCGAGGCCTGGGAGGAGCGCCTGCTCACCCTGGAGTCCACCGAGCCGATCGCCTTCCGGCGGCAGAACTTCGGCGACTACGGGATCCCCTCGCTGCACCTGAAGGAGGGTCTGGAGCCCGCGGGCCGCACGGGTTTCGGGCTGCACGTACGCGGCTGACGGGCTCGGGGCGGTGTCTCCCCGTACCCGTCTCCAGGGTGTTTTGGCTTGAACTCGCCGTGCGAGGGGGTTCCCACTCGGCTGCCGGCCGGAATGGGCGGCCCCCGGCGTGCCCCCTTACGGGAGCAGTCGCTCCGGGGACGTCGCCCACCAGAACGTCAGCTGGGGCACCGTTTCCAGGCCCAGCGCCTCGCGCAGCTTCGAGACCTGGGCCGTCACGGTGCGCTCGCTCAGCCCGAGGTTCTCCCCGATCTGCCGGTGGCTCCTGCCGGCCACGATGCCCCGTACGATCGTCCGCTGGAGCTTCGAGGTCGTGGTGTCGTCGTCGCCCTTCCCCGCACCGCCCTCGGCCCCGCCCGGCAGCCACGGGTCGGCCCGCTCCCACTGCTGCCAGAAGTGCGCGGCGAGCACGGCGCACACGCCGCGGTCCTGGGTGTACCAGGCGGCCGCGTGCTGGACGGTGCCGTCGTCGCCGTAGACCTCGAAGAAGGCGTGCTTGCGGTCCACGATGATTAACCGCAGGAAGTCTTCGCCGAGGGTGCGGACCTGGGCGCCGGCCCGCGTCATGGTGGCGACCCAGTCCCGCTGCGTCGGGTTGGTCCGGCCGTTGGTCCGGTAGATCGTCCGAACGGTCACGCCGCGCCGGGCCGCTTGCAGGTCCCGCGGCAGCGCCCCCTTGAGGACCTGCGGTTTCCGGTGGCCGGGCTGTGCGGTGAGGATCTCGGACTCGGCGGACTGGATGGTGCGTATCGTCTCCGCGTTGACCTCCGGCACGGTGCGGAGCAGGAGCGTCCCGACCGGGCCCGGGGTGTGGTGGTACCGCTGCTGCTCGGCTTCGAGCTCGCGTACGTGCGCGGGGACGGCGGCCAGGGCCGCGGTGACGCCGGTGAGCGCCCTGAGGACGGCGTCGATGAGCTGGGTCTCCAGGTAGCGGGACGGGGCGGGGACGTACGTACCGGGTTCGTGGGTGTTGGGGAAGAGGATGTCCCGCGCGAGGAGCGAGGCGAGGCCCGGCTCCTCGTCGGGCAGTTGCTCGCCCTGCAGGGCCCTGCGGTAGGTGCGCAGTTCCCCTGCGGTCAGCCGGGAGGTGTCGGGGGCGGCGGATATTTCCCGTTCCGTCATCAGATCTGTCTTCCTCTTCCTGAACTGCGGGTGGACGCAGTATCGCGAAGGTTGATCGCGCCCCTGTCCCGGTACAGGCTTGATCCCGTGCCACAGGGCCCGTGGCGCGCAGAAGGCCCCGCTGCCCGCATCGTCCGCGGGGGCCGGGCCCGCCAAGGGAGGAACGCCTTGATATCGATCAACATCCGGTCAACCATCACCGCCGTGCTGCTCGCGATCCTCGCGGTCACCGGACTCAGTGGTGTCGCGGCGGCCAGTGGGCCGGCCGGCACCAATTGGGGAATCGCAGCCCAGGGAGAGGTGGAGCAGCAGGCCGACGTCCCCGTCGTGTCCGCCCGTTCACTGATCCAGCCGCCGGACTCCGACTGGGGATGATCCTCCCGCGCTGCGGCGCACAGCACCCGGTACAGCGGTAACCCCGCTCCGCCGGGTGCGACGCCGTTTCCGGGGTCGGTCCGCCACGAGGAGAGTCATGCGCCCCGTCCTCGTGGCGGACCGTCAAGGAACGTCCGCGGGCCGACGGCGCCGCGCGGGGTATGCGGAACCGCAAGTCCGGGAGCTCACGCCGCATCGGGCCGACGAATGACCACGCGCTCGTCCTGCGCGGTGGAAGGATGGGCGCATGTGGTCACGACTGCCGTTCGGGAACGGGTTACGGGCCGAGCTGGGGACACCCGGACGCTCCCGCAGGCTGGGCAGCAGCCCTCGCTCGCGCGTGTGGCGCGTCGAGTTGCCGGACGCGACGGCGGTGGTGAAGCAGGTCGTCGACGGGCCTGACGCCGACGAGCGCTACAGCCGTGAGGTGACCGCCCTCCGGCTGGCCGCCCGGGGGGACACCCCCGTGGTACCCGCACTGCTGCCACCGATCCCGGCGAACGGGTCCTGGTGCTGGAGCACCTGGAGCACAGGCCCCCGGCCGATGACTGGATCGTCGGCTACGCGGGCGCGCTGGCGCGGCTGCACGCGACCGCCCGCCCCGAGGACGTCGGGGCGCTTCCCCGGTGGCGGGGCCCGAGCCGGGCGGACGCCGATGCCTTCCTGCGGCTGGCCATGGCTCTGGAAGTCCCCGTACCGCCCCACGTATCCGGTGAACTCCACGGCCATGGCCTCACTGACGCGTGCGCCGGCTGGCTGCTGCGCGGCGACGGGCTGGTCGAGCGGGCGCGCCGGGAGAGCGCCGATCACCTGGCCCGGATTCCGCGCCGGGACTGGGCGTGGGGCACCGCGACGGCCCGGCAGCGGCTCGTCCACCGGCTCGGTGTCGTCGGCGAGATGGCGGCCGGCCACCCTTCGCTCAGCGGCTTGGGCGGCCTCGGCACCGCCATGCGCCGCCGCATGCTCGCCCGCTGGCCCGGGCTCCGGCCGGTTCCGGAGAGGCGGCCGTAGTGGAGCCGCCGGGGCGGGAGGGGCCGGTGGAGCGTCATCCGAGCCAGACGATGTCCAGGACCGACAGGCGGCGCAGCGGCCGGTTGATCCAGTAGATGACGGACAACGCGCCGACGGACGCGATGCGCACGTCCTCGCCCTCGGGGTCGCCCGTGTCCCACTGGTGGAAACCCCACGGTCCGGCGGACGCGGCGTCCATGATGTCCCAGGCCGTGTCCTCGGCGTGTCCGGGCAGGGCCGTGAGCACCTTCGCGGCATGCGGGGACAGCCGGACCGCGTACGGCTGACCGGTCATCGGCGCCTGCTCCGCGGTTCGTTCAGCTCGGCGGAGCCCTTTCCCCGGTCCGGGTCGAGCCGTTCACCCAGCACGCGTCCGCCCTCCTCGGCACCGCTCCGGCCCGGCCTTCGCGGACCTCGGACAATCTATCGGCCGGGGGCGGGGGGCGCGGCGCCGGACGTCCTCCCGCCTCCCCCGTGCGGGGGAGACGGCCGCGACCTGCGGAGGATCCCCCGCGCCCTGGTCGCGGGCGACGATCAAGGCGTTCGCATACCGTCACCGTCACCGTCACACATCCGGATCGGAGCCCATCGTGCTGAAGTGGACCCTGCGCGCCGTCGCCGTCCTGGCCATCGCCGCCGCGATCGCCGCGCCCGTGGCCGCGCCCGCCCCTGAGACCGCCGTCGCCTCACCCGCCGCCCCCGTCGCCGTCGCCGCGCCGGCGCCCGGAACTGACGCCCTGGGGGCCGGGCTGTGACGGGCGCCGCGGGGAACGACCGTGATCCGGCCGCGTTCCACCAGATCAAGATCCGTGTCGCGGGCCTGGTCCTGGACGGGCGGGACGTGGCGCTGATCCGGCGGACGAACGGCCGGGGGACGGCCCACTACTCCCTGCCGGGCGGCAACGTGGAACCCGCCGAGCCCCTGTCCGACGCCCTGCGGCGCGAGCTCCAGGAGGAGCTCGGCCTGGGTCGGGAGGACCTCGCGGAGGCGCCGCGCTTCATGTGGCTGCTGGACGCCATGGTGAGCCGGCCCGGCTCCACGCCCCCGCGCAAGCTCCACCTCGTCTACCAGGTCCGCCTGGATCCGGGAGTCCGGCCGAAGCTGAGGGCGTTCGAGGATGACGACGCGGTCGGCCGCGGGGAGGTCGTCTGGCTGCCCCTGGAGCAGACCCGGGGCCTCCCCCTCTTCCCGCCGGTGCCCCTCGCCGATCTCGGGCTCGCCGGAGGCGACGGCAGCGGATCGTCCCTGCTCCCCCCTGTGGACGACTCCGACTACGAGTGGATCTGACCGGGACGGGTACTTCGGGGCCCCGGCCCCGGACATCGTCACGGGGCGTTCGGCGTGGCACGTTCCAACGTGGGAGGAGCCGTCACTACCCTCGGCGCATGGCAGACACGTTCGATCACGCTCCCGCGGTCTGGACCGCCAGGCAGCTGCGCTCCGCCCTGGCCGATGTGCCCGACGACGCCCCCATCAGCATCGGCGTCGCCGGTACGCCCGGCGACTTCGACGAGTACGACGAGTTCGTGCTCGTGGGCGCCGAACCCGTGGAGGTCGACCCCGGCGACGGCGAGGATCCCGGGACGCCCCAGGTCGAGTTCACCCTCTTCGCCGACGCCAAGGCCGGGCTGTACTACCTGGACATGGAGTGACGCCGGCCCGCGCCTAAGGAGCAACGGGCCCGGTGCTCCACGGCCATGCGGACCCGCGGCCGGCTTCGATGAGGCCGACCATGCGGAAGGCGGCGTCCGTGAGGCCGCCGAAGGTGTAGCGGTGGGGGCCCGCGGGGCCGTGGGCCGGCCGGTATCCCGCGAGGTTCCACGTGTAGACGGGGACCTCGGCCGGGACCGGATCCGCCGGTCCTGTGGGGCCGTGGGGCGCGGCCTGCTCATCGGTGACGATCAGGACCCGGTCGTGTCCCCGGTAGTGGGTCCGCACCGCCTGGGTGGTCTGCGTGCCGCCGAGGCTGTGGAACCGTTTCAGCACCTGAAGTACCGGTTCGTCCCGCACGAACGGCACCTCCCGGCTGCTCGAGCCGAACTCCACCAGGTCGGCGCGCTCGGCCCGCATCGCCAGCGCGGCGCCGAACACGGCCGCGGCGTCGGCCCGGGTCAGCTTGGACCGCTCCGAGACGGCGTCCCAGAACATCGAGCCGGACCGGTCGACCAGGATCAGGGTCCGGCCGGGCAGGGACGGTACGTTGGACAGGGAGTGGCCCAGCGCCCGTTCCAGCGCGCCCGCCCAGCGCGGCGAGGGCGCGTGCTGGTGAGCGGCCAGGTAGCGGAAGGGGAACTGGCGGGACCGGGCGACCTCGGCCGGGTCCGAGAGGCGGGCCGCGACCCGGTCCGCGACCTCGTCGCAGACCCCCGCCCCGTCGAAGTTCCGCAGGTTCCGCAGCAGCGCCATCGGGCCCATCGCCGGGATCACGGCCTCCCAGACGGCGGCGTCCATCGGTCCGTGCAGCCAGCCCGCCAGGGCCTCCCACGTCATGCCGGCCGAGGCCAGCCGCTCGGAGCCGCCCGGCCCGGTCACCATCGCGCGCCGCTCGTCCGCCGGAGCCCCCATCAGCTCCCGGTGTGCGGCCAGCAGTTGGTCGGAGGCCGGCGGAACTGCCTGCTCCGGGTGGTGGCGGCGGTCCAGGGCGTACCGGAAGAGCGCGCCCTGCCAGGGTTTCGCCGGGTCGGGCGAGGCGTGGACCAGGTTGAGCACGTCGCCGAAGCGGAAGGCCTTCGAGGCGGTGTCGTACTTCAGCAGGGACCGGGAGGTGTACAGCCGGCGTACGGCGTCGGCGATGCCGCGCTTCACGGGCTGCGGCACGTTCCGCCCGTGGGCCGAGGTCCAGTGGGCGAGCAGTTCGCCGGGCTCGTCGGCCCGCTGGAGCACCGAGTCGATCACGGACCGGTTGGACGGGCCCGCGGCGGCCCCGGCCGCGAGCCGGGCACTCACGTACGCGGCGGCGCCCACCAGGGACGCCGTACGCATGTTGCCCTCGCCGCGCAGCCACCGCAGCAGGCCGGCCGTCCACTCGGGGTCCTGGACGGCGAGTTCGCCGACGAGACGGAGGTACCGGGCGTCCCGGTCCTCGCCGCTCTCGTAGAAGGTCCGCTGCGAGACGAAGTTGCCGACCGCGAGGAGGAAGAGTTCTTCGCGGGGCTCCCGGACGAAGGCCGGGCCGCCCTCGTAGGTGAGGTGGTCCGCTCTGGCGGGCCGGTGGTGGAGCAGGGGTGGGCTCTGGGAGCGGGCGGCCGCCGCGATGTGCGGGGCCACGAGCATCTCGGACCACGTCTTGGAGACGCGCGGGGTGTGGCGAGGCAGCGAATCCCCCCGGATTCAAAGGACTGGGCGGCCCCGGCCGGACTTGCCGGCGGGGCGGACGACGACCACGCCTGCGGAGATCAAAGGTGGCGGCGGCGTCACTTGGGTGTCAGAAGAAGTAGCCGCGGCCGGGCGCATCGCAGGCGTGGTCGCGGACGACAACCTACAAGGACCGCCGGGCCGCGCACCAGCGATTAACGCGAGGGCGGACCATCTTGCCCGACCTATTGAAATTCGATAGATTCACATCGTGATTCGATAGAAGGAGAGGCAATGGGAAAGCTGACGGTGCACGCCCTGCGCGCCGTGCTCGCGGTGATGCTCGCCGGCACGGTGTTCGTACAGGCGTTGATGGTGTGGGCGTTGGCCGCGGACCCGGAGGAGGGGACGGCGCTACCGCTGACCCCGCTCCGCGTGATCGTGATCCTGGGAGCCGTGACGGTCCAGGTCGTCCTGGTCTGCGTCTGGCGGCTGGTGGCGATGGTGCGGCGCGGCACCGTGTTCTCGCACGCCGCGTTCCGGTACGTGGACGCCGTCATCGGCTCGTTCGTCGCGGCCGACCTGCTGGTGTTCGCGGTCTTCCTGCTGGCGCGCCCGCAGATGGAGCCGCCCGGGTTCCTGTTCCTCGGCGGGATCGGCATCGGGCTCATCGGTGTCGCGCTCATCGTGCTGGTGCTGCGGATGCTGCTCGCCCAGGCCGTGGTGCGCGACGCGCAGGCCGCGCACATGCAGGCGGAGCTGGACGAGGTGATCTGATGCCGATCCTCGTTGACATCGACGTGATGCTGGCCAGGCGCAAGATGTCCGTGGGCGAGCTCGCGGACCGCGTCGGGATCACCCCCGCCAACCTCGCCGTGCTCAAGAACGGCCGCGCCAAGGCGGTGCGCTTCTCGACCCTCGCCGCGCTCTGCGAGGTCCTCGAGTGCCAGCCCGGCGACCTGCTGCGCTGGGAGGCAGAGGACGTGGTGGACGAGTCCGCCGCATCCTGGGCCTGAGCCGGATCGAGGGGGCGGTACGGCGGGCCGACCGAGGCCCGGCCCCGCCGGCCGCCGCTGCCAGTACCCACACCGTGACCATGACCGGAACCCTGACGGTGTCGGACGCCCCCAGCTTCGGTTCGAGCCGCACCACGCAGCACTTCCCGTTCACCAGGCTGGTCAAGCTGAGTCACGACCGACGAGACGGTGCGTCGGACTGGACCCCCGTCCACCCGAGGGTCGAGTGCGCCTGACCGCGGTCCCTCACCGGTGGCGCCGTCCGGCGTGCCGGGGAGAATGCGTGGATGCGCATCAGAGCCGTACGCCTGGACGAACTGCCGCTCCTCCAGGACATCGAGAGGGCCGCCGGGCAGTGCTTCCGGGACATCGGCATGCCGGAGATCGCCGACGACGAGCCGCTCCCCCTCGATGAGCTGGCCCGTTACCACCACGCCGGCCTGGCCTGGACCGCGGCCGACGAGGCCGACGCGCCGGCCGCCTACCTGATCGCCGACCGGGTCGACGGGAACCTCCACGTCGAGCAGGTCTCGGTGCATCCGCACAGCTCGCGTCGCGGTGTCGGCCGGCTGCTGCTGGAACATCTCGCGGCCCGCGCCAGGAGCGAGGGGGTACCGGCCCTGACCCTCACCACGTTCACCGGGGTGCCGTGGAACGCTCCCTACTACGCGCGCTGCGGCTTCCGCCTCATGGACGACGACGGCCTCACTCCCGGTCTGCGCAGGATCCGCGAGCTCGAAGCGGCCCACGGCCTGGACCGGTGGCCGAGGGCCTGCATGCGCCGGATGCTCTGACGTCCCGGTTACCCCTCGCACCGTCCCCCGGACGGGCGGCCCGGCGGGCCCCGGCGTCCGGGCGGCCGGAGGATGGGCGGGGGGACACGCGACGGGAGCCGACCAGGATGCCGAACACCGCCGGTCACTCGTACAAGGCACGCGGCGCCCTCGCGGGCGTGCTGCTCCTCGCCGGGACCGTCGTCACCGGGTGCGGCGGCGAGGACCGCGACGGGGCGCGCGGCGCCGGAGCCGCGGCGCCGTCCGGCAAGGTCACCGTCGTCTACGAGGACCGGACGGTCGCACCGGAGGACCGCAAGGTCGTGGCGCTGGTCCGGGACTCCCGTGTGCTCCAGCGGCTGGCCGACTGGGTGAACGGGACGCTCGCGCTCCCCCACGACCTGGTCGTGAAGGTCACCGCCGCAGTGCCGCCCGGCGTCACCGACGCCGTCACCCAGCCGGACGGCAGGACGATCTTCATCCCGCCCTCGTTCCTGACCGAGGTCGAGGAGACCTCCGCCACCATCGTGAAGACGGTCGAACGGCCCGCCCCGTTCCCCGCGTCCGACTACAACACCGGCGAACTGACGGTATTGGCCACCGAGTTCGTCTTCGGGCACGAGATGGGCCACGCCCTGCAACGCCAGCTCCTCCTGGCCAACCTCGGCCTCGAGGAGGACGCGGCCGACGGCTTCGCGTCCTTCTACACCGTCAACGAGGTCGGGCCGGGCCCCTCACTGGCCGCCGCGATCCTCTTCGACGAGATCGCCCGCAAGGAAGGCCGGCTCACCCTGGAGAACCTGGCGAGCGACCACCCCGTCACCCAGCAGCGGGTGTTCAACTTCCTCTGCTACCTGGACGGCAGCGACCCGGAGAAGTACCAGCGGCCCCTGGTGGACGGCGGATACCTCCCGAAGACCCGTGCCCCGCTGTGCCCGCAGGCGTGGGCGATGCTGGACAACGGCTGGTGGACGCAGCTCCAGCCGCACTTCGGTGCGGCGTACCGGGCGCGGGGTGACGAGGAGCGGAAGAAGGCGCACGCGCGGCTGATCGCCGAGACGAAGGCCCTCGCGGAGCGGCTCGACGAGATCCGCACCGGCCGATGACCGCATCCGGGGTCCACTCGGCCTCGACCGGATCTCCAGGACACCCTGCCAAGATCATCGGATGAATCAGGCAACACCCCCACAGAGTCCGGAATCGGAGCAGGGCTCCGGCAACGCACTCACCGGATACCCCGCCGCCTACGTGACCGGCGTCGCCTACGAGGCCCTCATCGCGTTCACCCGCGCCCGGCAGGCCGAGAAGGGCTACACCCAGCCCCAGTTCTGGCTGCTGCGGAACCTGTCGGCGAACGACATCTCGCCCGACGGCGAAGGGATGACCCTGCCCGAGCTGCGGCAGGCCATGGCCTCCTACATCCGGCCCGAGGACGACCTGGCGGCGGAGTCCGCGGTGCTCGTGGAGCGCGGCTGGCTGCACCGGGACGACGAGGACCGGCTGTGGCTCACCGAGGAGGGGGAGCGGGCCCGGCTCGAACTCCGGCGCAACGGTCCCGCGATCCGCGCCGCCCTCCACGAAGGCATCGACGAGGCGGACTACGCCACCACCGTGAAGGTGCTCCAGCAGCTGATCCGCAACGCCGGCGGGACGGCCGTCTGACGGACCCGCCCGGCCGGCCGGTTCAGGCCCCCGTTCCGGTCAGGGTGTGCGTGAGGTGGTCGGCGAGGCGGGGCAGCCACTCGGAACGGACGTTGCCGAGGAGGTGGTCACCGTGCGGGACGCAGAGGTGGGTGCCGTACGGTGCCAGCCGGGCCAGGGGCTCGCCGTTGACGACGCCGGGGATGACGTCCGCCTCCCCGTCCACGACCAGCAGGGGCGCCGTGATCCGGGGGGCCAGGTCGGTGAGGTCCACGTGCCGTGCGAAGGCGCGGGCGGCGTCGGCACCCCCGGTGCGGCGGGCCATGATGTCCCGCACCGGCGGGGGCAGTTCCTCCCAGTCGAGGCGGAAGGGCCCGCTGACGGTGGCGACCGCCGCCACCCGCGGCTCCAGGGCCGCCGCGCGGGCGGCGAAGTAGCCGCCCAGGCTGAGGCCGACGAGGCCGACGCGTGCCGCGCCGAGCGCGTCGACGACCCGGCCGACGACCTTCTCGTACTCCGGCCGGAGGGTCGTCGCCTCCGCGAGGACGCCCTGACCCGGGCCGTCCATCGCGAACACGGCCAGGCCCCTGGCCAGCAGCGCGGACGCCAGGTCGAGGAACTCCTCCTTGGCCGAGTCCAGTCCGGGGACGACGACCACCGTGGCGGGCGCGTCGCCCGGGCCGCGCAGCCAGCCGGTGAAGCCGTCGCCGCTCACCCGTCGCGCGCCGGGCTCCAGCGCGCTCAGGGCCCGGCCCAGGGCCTCGTCGGCGCGGGCGGCGGCACGGCCGGCCCCCGCGTGGGGTGCGAGCGTGGCGAGGTGGAACCACCGGGCCGCCATCAGCAGGTGCTCACCCTCGGAGAGGGACGAGGCGGCCCGGTCGGCGCGCGTGAGGTGGCTGTGCGCGGTGCGGACGAGGGCCGGGCCCCAGTCGTCGACGGACGCGAGGGCGCCCGTCACGCGCCGGAACTCGTGGGGGTCGACTCCCGCGCCGGTGGCGCGTGTCCACTGGGCGTCGGCGAACTCGTGGGCGTTCATCGTGCGGTTCCTCCGGTCAGCAGGACGGCTTTGCCGCGGATGCGGCGTTCTCGCAGGTCGACCAGTGTGTCGGCGGTCCGCGTCCAGTCGGCGGTCCGGCCGGTCTCGGGATGCAGCCGGCCCTGCTCCACCAGGCGCACCAGGGCCGCGAGGTCGGGGCCGTAGGGGGCGCCCGCGTAGTGGAAGTGCCGGATCGTGACGCGCTCGGGTCCGTTCAGCAGGTCGAAGAAGTCCAGGGTGACCGGGGTGCGGCCGGCCTGGCCGAACCAGACCAGGGTGCCGCCGGGGCGCACCTTGGACACGGCGGCCGTCAGGGCGGCGCCGCCCGTGGACTCCAGTACGACGTCGAACGGGCCTTCGGCCTCGCTGACGTCGTGCACCAGCCGTGCGCCCAGTGCCGTGAGCCGCTCGCCGCGCCGCGGGGTCGCCGTCACCGCGGTCAGCTCCGCTCCGGCCCCCGCGGCCAGCTCGGTGACGTAGTGGCCGACGCCGCCCGAGGCGCCCGTCAGCAGCACCCGCCGGCCGGCCAGGGAGCCCGCCGTGCGCAGCAGGCGCAGGGCGGTGATCCCGGCGAGCGGCAGGGCCGCCGCCCGTACGCTGTCGATGGTGTCCGGGAGAACCGCGAGCGAGTGGGTGGGCACGGCCGCGTACTCGGCCCAGCCTCCCTGTGCCGGATGCCCGACCACGCGGGTGCCGATGCCGGGACCCGAGCCGTCCGCCGCGGCCTGGACGACGAGGCCCGCGATGTCCTTGCCGGGCAGCCAGCCGGGCCTGGGGCGTTCGAGGAGGAAGGTCTCGCCGCGGTTCAGTGCGAACGCGTCGACCTTGACCAGTGCCTCGTCCGGCTCCGGTACGGGCTGGGGGGCGTCGGCGAAGGCGACCGGCCGCGCCGCGTCCCCGGTGGGAATCAGTCTCTGCATGCCGAGGATGCAACACCGGTGGCCGCCCGCTGATCCAACAACCGGCGCGCGAGGCCGACAACCATCGGTTGTCGCCTATGGTGAGGGCCATGGATCTTGATGTGGCGCAGGTACGTGCCTTCGTGTGCGCCGCAGAGGAACTGCACTTCGGGCGGGCGGCCGGGATGCTCTCCATCTCCCAGCAGGCGCTGTCCAAGCGGATCGCGCGGCTGGAATCCCTGCTCGGCACCCGGCTGTTCGAGCGCGGCGGCACCGGTGTCCGCCTCACCGAGTCCGGACGGCGCTTCCTCGCGCCCGCCCGGCACACCGTGGCCGCCGCCGACACCGCGGTCGCGGCGGCCGCCGGGACCGGCCGGCCGCTGCGGGTGGACGTCTGGGGTCACCTGTACGCGCCGATGCGGACGCTGGCCCGGGTCGCGGCGGGGGCCGGGGAGCTGGTCCCGGGGCACGGCCGTGATCTGCCGGCGGTCGCGGCGGCGCTGCTGGGCGGTGACATCGACGCGGCGTTCGG
Source organism: Streptomyces sp. NPDC040718 (assembly GCF_055593565.1). Lineage (NCBI taxonomy): Bacteria > Bacillati > Actinomycetota > Actinomycetes > Kitasatosporales > Streptomycetaceae > Streptomyces > Streptomyces sp. NPDC040718. Next base: position 167,529 of record NZ_JBVIXO010000006.1, read on the forward strand.
CCGGGTCCACCCTCCGCTGCGCGGCGGACTGGCGCACCGGCTCATCCGCCTCGAACCCGTGGACGCCGTCCTGAGCACGGCCCATCCGCTCGCGTCCGCGGCCGCGCTGCGGCCCGGGCAACTGCGCGGCAGCGTGCTGTGGGCACCGGGCACGCCGGACCGCCTCGACTTCCTCCACCAGTTCGCCGACCGGTTCGGCATTCCGGACCGGGCCAGGGGCATCAACCTCGGGCTCGCCCACTTCCTCGCGGAGGTGGCCGGGGACCCGCGGCGGTTCTCGCTCGTACCGGCCGACCTCCCCCTGCCGGACGTCCCCGGCCTGCGCTCCGTCCCGCTGGTCGGCCCCACTCCCCTGTACGCCTGGTCATTGCTGTGGCGCACCGGCAACGAGCACCCGGGGCTCGGCCGCCTGACCGCGGCCTGCGCCGCCGAAGCGGGGCGCAGCCGTTGGCTGGAGTACGACCCGGCGCGCGACTGGATGCCCGAACCTCCGACGGGCCGGCCCGCGCTGTGAGGCGCGTCCGGACGGCGCCTCGCGTCCCGAGGGCTGCCGTGCGGTACGGGAACGGCAGCCGCTGCCCCTGCGTCTCATGCGGCGGCGGTGGACGGGCGGCGGAAGGAGCGGGGCCATGCGGGGCGGACGAGGCGTCGGAGGCGGGGTGGTCGCCCTCGCGGTCGGGGTGCCGCTGGTCGTGGCCGGGATCGTGCTGGTGGCCGTCCTCCCGGGCAGCGGCAGCGCCCCCGGGCCGCTGCACCGGGCGGTGGACGCGTACCTCGACGGGGCGGGACGCGGCGGACCCGTGCCGGCCACGGCTCAGGGAAGCCCTTGTCCGGGCGGCGGGGAGGAGCCCGCGACGGCGCTCCGCCGCATCGCGCCGGCGTTCGGACACCGCATCGTGTCCTCCACGGAGAGCGGAGACAGGGCGGCGGTGAACGTGGACCTCGCTCCGCGGGCGGGCGGCCGGGTCGCGGTGGTCCTGGAGTTGCGCCGGAGCGGTGACCACTGGGACGTCTGCGCGGCCTCCACCGGGCACGTGGAGATCGACCCGTTCTGAGCTTCGTGTAACCGGTCTGCGACAGCGGTGTCCTGGAACGAAGACGCCGGGATCCCCTCGCCGCACCTTGGTCTCGTAGTGATCGGACGACCGCCGGGGATCCGGACCGCCTCGGCCCGACCACTGACGACCAAGGGGCTCTTCCATGTCCGGCGACCGCCGCAAGGCCATCCTCGTCTCCGCAGCCCCCATCGGCGGCGCCGTGCTGATGACCGCGTGCCAGGACTCGGACGCGGCCTCGGACACCGGCGCCGCGCAGGGCTCCACCCCTTCCGCTCCCTCCGCCCAGTCCACGAATTCCGCCGCTCCGGCCGGGAAGCCGGGCACCCCGTCCGGCTCGCCCGCGGCGGGCGGCGGCCAGGGCAACGGCAAGGGCAAGGGCTCGGGCGCCGACGACGGCAGTGGCGGGCGGAAGCCCGTCGGCCAGGCCTGCGGCGCCGGCGACATCGCCTGGAGCACCACGTCCGGGAGCCAGGCCGGCGGATACATCCTGATCACCGCCAAGGCGAAGCCCGGGATCACCTGCTACCTGCCCGCCGCGCTGCCGACGGTGGCGTTCGGCTCCGACGGCACCGAGGCGGGCCCCGCGGAGCATGCCCCCGGCCGGCAGATCGAGCTGAGCGGCGGCACGGCCGCCTACACCGGGGTCAACCCGAAGACCACCAAGGAGAACGGCGGCAAGGAACTGGACAGCATCATCGTCGCCGTCGGCAACGACGACCCCGATCCGGTTTCCCTGAAGGTCGGCACGATCACCGTCGACCGCCCCGTCGTCACCAACTGGCACACCTCCCCGAAGGACGCCGTCCCCGTGAAGTGAACGGCCCGTTCGTCCGCACATGGCGTCCTCTCGGCGTACCGGTGGTGAACGTGGCGGCACCTCGATCGAGAGATATGCAGACGTCACCGCTACTTCGCCGGCCGGGACGAGCTGATCACCGAACTCGTCCGCGACGCCTACCGGAGCCTCGCCGACACCCTCCGGGCCGCCTCCGCGGCCGGCGCGGACCTGGCCGGGCCGGCGCACGCCCTGCGCGGCTGGGCCTGGACGACCCCCGGCGGGTACTTCCTGCTCGGCACCCCCCGTCCCCGGCCACCAGGCGGCCGAGGACACCGCGGCCATCTCCGCCGAGATCGTGACCGCCCTCCTCGACGCCTGCGCGGCACCCGCTCCCACCGCGCCGGGAGCGCCGTTCGCCGCCTGCCTGGCGGAGCACCGCGACCCGGGAGCTGACGCCGGTCCGGGGCGGGCGGACGGCCGGATGCGCTCGCCAGGGCGCTATGCCCCCATTGCGTAGATATCCTGTGAACTGTGATCGAGTCCGGACGGCCGCGGCCCCGTCGGCGCCCAGGCCCGGGAAGGCTTGTGCGGCTGTCGCCGGTCATCCTGACCGTCGTCATCGCCAGCCTGGCGTACACCACTCCGCCGGAGATGGCCTTCAGCCGCCTCCTGCCCGCCGCCCCGGCCCTCGCCGCCGCCATGTGGCCGGTGCTCCCCACCGTCCTGCTCGGCACCGTCTGCCTGATCCTGATGATCGGCCTCAGCCTCGTCTTCCCCGACCTGGGGACGTGGTGGACGGCCGCGGGGATCATCGCGGTCACCGTCGCCGCCGCGTACGGAAGCCACCTGCGGCTCCAGCGGGAGCGGACCCTCTTCCAGGTGAGGCTCGTCGCCGACGCCGCGCAGCAGGTGGTGCTGAGCCCCATGCCCCGCCGCTTCGGCGACGTCGCGATCGAGTCGTTGTACCTGGCGGCCGCGGCGGAGGCCCGCATCGGCGGGGACTTCTACGAGGTGGCCGACACGCCGTACGGGGTGCGGCTGCTCATCGGCGACGTGCGGGGCAAGGGGCTGCCCGCGGTGGGGGCGGCCGCGGCGATCGTCAACGCCTTCCGGGAGGCGGCGTACGACGAGACCGACATGGTCGACGTCGCGCGCCGGATGGACGCCAGCAGCACCCGCTACAACGCCGCCTTCCCCGCCGACGGGGCGACGGAGCGCTTCGCCACGGCCCTGCTCGTCGAGATCCCGCACGAGGGCAGGCACATCGACATCCTCAACTGCGGGCACCCCCCGCCACTGCTGCTGAACCGCGGGGAAGTGCGTGTCCTCGAACCCGCCACCCCCTCGCCGCTGCTCAGTCTCGCGGAGCTGATCGGTGATCACTACAGCGTCGACACCTTCGAGTTCGCCCCCGGGGACCTGCTGCTCCTCTACACCGACGGGATCGCCGAGGCCCGCGCCCGCGACGGCGAGTTCTTCCCGCTGACGGCCTGGATGCGCCGGCAGCCCCCGACACCGCCCCGCGAACTGCTCACGGCGCTCCACCGCGACCTCCTCCGCTACAGCAGGGGACGGCTCGACGACGACGTCGCCGCCCTCGCCGTACGCCTGTGTGACCCCTGAGCATCCGCCCCCACGCCGGCCGGGGCACCGAGCCCGCTACCCTGCGGGCATGGTGTCCCCCTCCCGTCCCGGCCGCAGGCGCCGCGTCGCACTGGCGGTGGCCGCCGCCACGGCGGCCGGCGTCTGGCTGTACCAGGACCGGGCCCGGCAGGGCGACTTCGCCTCGGATCCGCACCCCTGCGCGCTCGTGTCGGCGCAGACGGCCCGGCTGGCGGCAGGGCCGGCGGAGGGGGTGGAGGCCGGGTCGTCCTGCACCTGGCCGGGCCCCGGCCCGCAGCCGGTGCTGCAGGTGCAGGTGACCCGGCTGGGGACGCCGGCGGCGCGGGAGGCCTTCCAGCGCGTCAAGGAGGAGTCGCAGGGGAAGACGGGCCCGATGACGGCGGAGCTGTCGGACTTCGGCGACGAGGCCTTCTCCCGCGTCCGGTACCCCGGCGGGGGCCGGGTCACGAGCGAGGTCTACTTCCGCCAGGGCAACGTGGTGGTCGCGGTCCGGTACGCACCGGTCGACGGCGGCATCGACCCGTCCCACGCGGGCGCCTACGAGGTGGCCACGGAGGCGGCGGCCAGGCTCGGCAAGGGGAACTGACGGCCGGGGGACGGCGCCGGACCGCGGACGCCGCGGCGAGTGGTGGACGCGGATGCCGGAGTCGCGGGCCGCTCGGGTGATAGTGGTTCCCACCCGGGCGGTTTCCGCCCCGAACGTACGCACCACACGGGGAGTTCAAGCATGCGCATCCACCGGAGCCGTCACGCGGCCCTGGCCACCTTCGCCGGGCTCGTCCTGGGCCTGACCGGCTGCGAGGGCGGCGGCGCCTCGGACGGGGCGCTCGAGGCGCCCGCGGCGAGTCCGAGCGGGGGCACGGCGCCTGCCGTCGCGCCGGCGCCGGCTCCGACGCCGTCCCGCTCCGAGACGCCGGCGGCCGACGCGGGTCCGACGCGGGAGGGGCAGGACGGCAAGGGCACCGGCGGGCCGGGCACCGACGACAGCTACGCCTACACCCACCCCTGCTCCGCACGGAACATCACCGTCAAGGTCACCTCGCCGCAGGGGTTCCCGGCGACCGTCCGCGTCATCACGGTGACGAACAACGGCTCCACCACGTGCGGGCTCGCCTTCCACCCCGCCGTCGGCTTCAGCGCCAAGGACACCGCCCTCGGCATCCAGGCGACGCCTCCCGATGGCCTCGGCGGCCCTCCGGCGCACCCGGTCCGGCCGGGAGCCACCACGTACGCGGCGGTGGACCTCAACCCGTCGGGCGGCGGCGGACCCGTCGCCGACGAGATCAACATCCTGGCCGATCCGGACCACATGCCGAACGCGGACGGCGTCAGCCTTCCGCTCGCCACGCCCGGTGCCGTCGCCCGTCCGAAGGTCGGCTTGTACCACTTCACCGCCCGCGACTCGTTCAAGACCCTCTAGGACGGGTCCTGGTCGGCGTCCCGCTGCTCGCGCGCCCGTTTGGCGACGACCGCGGCCGCCGCGGCCGCGCTCGCGGTGAAGGCCAGTGCGAGCATCCACCGCTGGTCGAAGGTGTGGCCGGTGGCGTGGTCGAGGGAGTAGCGGCCCGCGCCGGCGAGGCCGATGGCGGCCGCGGTGAACCCGAGGAAAGCCGGGTACTCGAAGCCGCCGGCCTGGGCGAAGAACCCGGCCGGAGCGTGGAAGGACACCGCGCCCGCCATGGCACCCGCCGCCGCGGCACCCGCGGCCGGGGTCGCGAGCCCCAGCACCAGCAGCGCCCCGCCGCCGGTCTCGCCGAGTCCGGCGGCCAGGGCGCTCTGCCGGCCGGGGGTGAAGCCCATGTGCTCCATCGCGGCGGCGGTCTTGTCCAGACCGCCGCCGCCGAACCAGCCGAACAGCTTCTGGGTACCGTGTGCCATGAGCACGGCTCCGGTCCCGGTGCGCAGGGCCAGCAGCGCGAGGTCGCGTCGGTTGATGCAGCTCATCGAAGTCTCCCTGGAACGACGGGGCCGGATGCCGGGAACATCCGTATCCCTTCCGGGCGGCGACGCCCCGCGTACCGGGACAGGTCCGCCGAACGGCCGAACGGCGCGCACCGGGAGCGCGTTCCGGTCAGGCCCTCGCCGCGGCCGTGCCCGCGACCTCCGGGGAAGGGGCGTCGGCGGGGCGCGTCCGGAGCCAGTACGAGCGGGCCGCGACGGTCAGGGCGATGCCGTAGACGGCGAAGGCGGCCATACCGATCCAGCCGACCAGCAGCATGTCGCCCGCGGAGTGGAAGTCGCCGCGCCGCATCGGCGCCGCTCCGGACGTGGCCAGGACCAGGTATCCGACCCCCAGGACGCCGTACGGGGCGAGGGTGGCGGCCCCGAGCAGGGCGGGGGTGAGCGGGAGCCAGCGCGGCACGCGGCGGCCGCGCAGGAAGGGGGTCCAGCGCGGGAAGGCCTGCCCCCACGGGCTGACCAGTCCCCAGAGCAGGAACACGCCGAGGGCGGCCAGCAAAGCGGTGGGGTCCAGGCCCCAGGACTCCAGGGTGAGGAAGAGCCCCGAGGCGCCGTTCCGCTCCGACGCCGCGAGCACCTCGGTACCGGTGGTGCCCGCGAACGTCCCGCCGGACGCCCAGATCAGCTTCATCGCCGCGTACGGTACGAAGGCCAGCGTCCCCGCCCAGGCGGCGAGCCGGATCGGGCGCGGTGCGGCGGACGGCGCCCGTACGGCGGCGCCCGCGGGCGGCCGGCCGGACCGGGCCGTGGCCGCGAGCAGGACCGCCCCGACGGCCGCGAGGGCCTTGTTCGCTGCGGAGGCCCAGCTGTCCGGGCTCTGGCCGAACATCAGCGCGACGACGTCCATCAGCAGGCTGAACGCGCCGGCGCCGGCCAGGGCGCAGAGGACCCAGAGCAGCGCCCGTACCGCCGGCCGGATCCCGTACAGCACCGCCGCACCACTGGCCGACGCCGCCAGCGCGCCCAGCGCCGCGACCGCCCACCCGAGCCCGGGACTCCCCGGGCCGCCTCCGTGACGGGGCAAGGAGGTGCCGGTCAGCGCGCACGCCAGGCCGAAGCCCGTGTACAGCACCGCCCACAGCATCGTCGCCGGGGCCGCCCGGTGCGGCCACCGCTGCCATCGGGCGCTCCGGGGCGCCTTCGTCGTCCGTCCTGCACTGGTCATGCCCCGAACCTCGCACCGGGCGGGGCGTCGCGGCGTCGCCCCGCGGAACGATCCCCCTCCCCCGGCCGGGGGAGGGGGCGCCGCACGGGCCGTCAGTCCACGAGCACGCCGGGGTTGAGGATGCCGCGGGGGTCGAGCGCGGCCTTCGCGGCCCGCAGGGCCAGTGCGAAGGGTTCGGGGCGCTGGAGGTCGTAGCCCGGCCGGTGGTCCCGCCCCACGGCGTGGTGGTGGGTGATGGTGGCGCGGTACCGGTGCAGGACCTCGCCGGCGACGGCCTTGAGGTCGTCCCAGAGTGCGACCTCGCCGCCGGGCACTCCTGCGGCGAGGACGGTGAAGTAGGGGGCCGCGCCGTCCGGATAGACGTGTGTCAGGCGGCAGTTGACGGTGGCGGGGTGTCCGGTGGCCTTGAGCGCCGCCGCGGCGACCTCGGTGCGCACCGCGTCGATCAGGCCGGGGACGCGGTCCCAGGTGGCGGCCGTCTCGAAGGTTTCCGCCACCGCGCCCATCCGGACGAGGCCGTCGCGGAGGTAGGGCATCCGCAGGAAGGCCTCGCGCCACGCGCCCACGGCCTCGTCACCGGCCGGTCCCCCGTCGGCTGCCCGGCCCGGGCCGGTTCTGCCGTCGTGCCGGCCGCCGTGGGAGCGGGCCAGCTCCACGGCGCGGGCGAGCCGGCCCTCCACCGGTTCGTACGCGGACTCGAAGCCCAGGACGAGGACGGCGGAGCCGTCCCGGGCCGCTCCCGACAGGGCTGCCTCGCCCGGGTCGAGGAGGCGGCAGTTGGCGGGTGCGAGGTCGGACTGCGCGAGGTCGCGCACCGCGCGGAGCGCGGCGTGGAAGTCCGTGAAGGCGACGGCCGCGGAGGCCTTGTGCCGGGGGCGTTCCTGGAGGCGCATCCACGCCTCGGTGATGACGCCGAGCGCGCCTTCCGAGCCCAGGAAGAGGCGGTCGGGCGAGGGGCCGGCCCCCGAGGCGGGCAGGCGCCATGACTCGCCGGCGCCGGCGGGGGTGACGACGCGCATCGACTGGACGAAGTCGTCGATGTGGGTGCGCCCGGTGGCGTAGTGGCCGCCGGTTCGGGTGGCGAGCCAGCCGCCGAGGGTGGAGAACTCGAAGCTCTGGGGGAAGTGGCGCAGGGTCAGGCCGTGCGGGCGCAGCTGGTCCTCCAGGTCCGGCCCCAGGGCGCCGGCCTGGATGCGCGCGGCGCGGCTCGTGGCGTCGACCTCCAGGACGCGCCGCATCGCGGTCAGGTCGAGGGACAGCACCGCCCGGTGGGCGTCGCCGCGGTACTCCACTCCCCCGCTGACCGAGGAGCCCCCGCCGTACGGGACGACCGCGGTCCCGTGACCGCCCGCCCAGTCCAGGAGGTCGGCCACCCCCTGCTCGTCGGAGGGACGGGCGACCAGGTCGGGGATGCGGCCGGGCTGCCCGCGCAGGGCGCGCGCCACGTCGCGGTAGGCCTTGCCCATGGCGTGGGCGGCACGGTCCGCCGGGTCGGCGGTGACCAGGTGGGCGAGGCTCGGCGGCGGTTCGACGGCGGGAGCCCCGATGCGGAGGTCGCGTACGTCGGGGACGGGGAGGGGCCGGGCGAGGGTGCCGGGGAGCAGTGCCCCCATCGCGGCGCATTCCGCGTCGTCGGGGTGGGCGTCGGTCCAGCCCCAGCCCCACCAGGAGCGGGTGCGGAGGGCGGGCCGAGGGGTGGTGCCGTCCATGGAGGTACTCCAGAGGTCGCCGTGGCGCGAATTTACCTTGCGGTAAATTACCTACTGGTAAGATCGGCTCATGGCAACCCCTCCTTCAAAAGCCGGCACCAAGGGAGTCCCCCGCGAGCACCGCGCGCGGCAGATGCTGGACGCCGCCACGCAGGAGTTCGGCACCCGGGGCTACGCGGCCGCCTCGCTGCCGGCGATCGCCGCACGGGTCGGCGTCACCAAGACGCTGCTGCACCAGTACTTCGGCACCAAGGAGGAGCTGTACGTGGCCTGCCTGGTACCCGTCGGCGACCGGATCCTGGGGGCCGTCCGCGCGGCGATGGGGCCGGGCGGAACCACCCCGCAGACCCCGCTGCGCGTGCTCGACGCGATCTTCACCGCGCTGGAGGGGCAGCGGGAGGCGTGGTCCGTGCTCTACGACACCACCCTGCCGCCGGGCGGGGAGGCCGCGCGCGTGGCGTCGGAGTACTGGTCGGCCATCGACCGGCTGGCCGCCGCCGGCACGGCCGAACTGCTGCGCGGCGCCGGATCCGCCGACGTACCGGGCGTCGGCCCGTCGGACGTCGACCCGTCGGACGTCGGCCCGTCGGACGTCGACCCGCTGGACGCCGACGCGCTCCTTTACGTGTGGCGGGACCTGGTCGCCACCCTGGTCCGATGGTGGGTCAAGCACCCGGAGCAGACCCCGGACGCCATGACCCGGCGCTGCGCCCGCCTCTTCGCGGCGGCCGCGGCGCTCGCCCCGGACGGCGGCCGCTGACCCCGCGGCGTCAGAAGGCGTAGAGCGCGTTGCCGTTCAGGGTCGCCGACATCTCGCAGGGGTTGGGGAAGGTGTGCTGCCACGCGATGCGGCGGCCGTTCCAGACGCCGTCCGCCGTGACCGTGACGGGGGCGTACTGGCGGGGGCAGGGGCGGTCCGGGGCCGGGGCGGCCAGCAGGCGGTCGAGCTTCCCGCCGGTGGCGCCCAGGGCGTCGCACGCGGCCCTGGGATCGGGGTGCGTGCCCTCGGCGGTGTAGGCGCAGCTGAGGGTGGCGGCCCGCAGGACGGTACCCGTGGCGGCGTCGCGGCCCTGGACGATGCCGAAGACCATGGCGGACGGTCCGTGCGGGGTCGCGGGCGCGGCCTCCGCCGCGCCCGCGGCGCCGGCGAGGCAGAGGAGAGCGGCGGCGGAGACTGCTGCTAAGCGGTGACGCACGACAAGACTCGCTTTCGATTCAAAGGTTGAAACTGGCCCTATCTCTGCTATCCAGCGGCCAGTTGGGGGTGACACTGTCAGATGTGAAAGGTCTCCGCACATCGAGGATCGATTTACGGACGCCAGGTTCGGATATCGGATCCCTGGTGGCGGCGGCGACCGGCTCGCCGCGGGGCCGTCCAGCGTGACCGGATCGGTGCGCCGGCGGGTCGGCCGACAGGCGGACGGCGGGGCGGGCGGCAGCGAAGTGACCCGTGCGTACTGCACGTCGGGGTGGTGACAAACGAGACTGTCGCGGGCTCCTCGCCGCGTGCCACCTTTGCTCCCGTCACCGACCGAGGGAGCAGGAGTGAACAACGGGCACGCGGCCTTCTGCGACGCCGACCGCTGGTTCTACGACGCCCCGTACCGGCGCGCCGGAGAGAGCTTCCCGGCGGCCCTCGCCCCCGTACCCGAGGGCTGGCGCTCGCACCGCAGCGGCGACTGGCTCGCCCTGCGCCCCGTCGGCCTCCGACTCCCCTCCCAGGGCTGGAAGATCCACGTGTCCGCCTGCCTCGACAACGCGGAGTCCGTCCTCGACCGGGTCCACGCCTACTGCGTGGAGCGGCGGACCGCCTTCAAGTTCGTGCCCAGCCGGTACCTGCTGCACCTGCGCAACGCCAAGTACGCGGACCGCGGGGCGAGCGGCAAGTTCCTCACCGTCTACCCCGCCGACGCGGACGCCTGCCGCGGCGTCGCCGAGGACCTGGACGCCCTCCTGGCCGGCGAGCCCGGCCCGTACATCCTCAGCGACCTGCGCTGGAACGACGGCCCGGTGCACCTGCGTTACGGCAGCTTCACCCTGCGGCACTGCTACGACGAGCAGGGCGAGCTGGTCCCGGCCATCGAGGAGCCCGGCGGACGGCTCGTGCCGGAGGTACGCGGCCCGGTGTTCCGGCCGCCCTCCTGGGTGGAGCCGCCCGACTTCCTCCGGCCGCACCTGGAACGGCGCTCCGCGGTCACCCTGGAGGGCATGCCGTACACCGTCGAGCGGGCCCTGCACTTCTCCAACGGCGGCGGGGTGTACGCGGGCCGCGACACCCGCACGGGCGAGCCGGTCGTGCTCAAGGAAGCCCGCCCCTTCGCCGGGCTCGCCGCCGACGGCGCGGACGCCGTGGCCCGGCTGCACCGGGAGCGCAGGGCGCTGGAGCGGCTGGCCGGGCTGGACTGCGTACCCGCCGTCCGCGGCGCCTTCACCGTCGGGGACCACCACTTCCTGGCGCTCCAGTACCTCGACGGCAAACCCCTCAACACCTACTTCGCCCGCCGCCATCCGCTGATCGAGGCCGACCCCGACCCCTCGGAGCTCGCCGCCTACACCGACTGGGCGTTGAAGATCCACGCACGCGTGACGGAGGCCGTCGACGCCGTCCACGCCCGCGGCATCGTCTTCAACGACCTCCACCTCTTCAACATCATGGTCGCGGAGGACCCTGCCACCGGCGAACCCTCCGTCGCCCTGCTCGACTTCGAGGCCGCCGCGCACGTCGACGAGGGCCTGCGCCAGACGGTGGCCAACCCGGCCTTCGTCGCACCGCCCGGCCGGCGCGGCTTCGCCGTCGACCGGTACGCCCTGGCCTGTCTGCGCCTGGCGCTGTTCCTGCCTCTGACCAGCCTGCTCGTCATGGACCGGGGCAAGGCCGCGCACCTCGCGGACATCGCCGCCGCCCAGTTCCCCGTACCCCGTTCCTTCCTCGACGAGGCGGTACGGGAGATCCTCGCCGACCCCTCGGGCGGCGCCCCCGGCGGGCGGACACCCGCCCCCGCCCGGCCGTACCTCCCGGCCCGCCCCGAGGACTGGCCGGCCGCCCGCGCCTCCCTGACGGCGGTCCTGCGCGCCACCGCCACCCCCGGCCGCGAGGACCGGCTCTTCCCCGGGGACCCGGCCCAGTTCGCCACCGCCGGCGGCGGAACGGCCTTCGGCCACGGGGCCGCCGGGGTCCTGTACGCACTCGCCGAGACGGGCGACGCGCCCTGGCCCGAAGCCGAGGAGTGGCTGCTCGCCCGTACCCGGGACCCCGCGTCCGGCACCCCGCTCGGCTTCTACGACGGCCTCGCCGGACTGGCCTGGACCCACCACCGGCTCGGCCACCACGACCGCGCGCTCGCCCTGGTGGAGCGCCTGCTCGACCAGCCGTGGCAGTCCGCCGGCCCCGATCTGCACGGCGGCCTCGCCGGCATCGGGCTCGCCCTCGACTCCCTCGGCACGGCCACCGGCGACGGCACCCTGCACGGCGCCGCCCTGCGCTGCGCCGAGCTGGCCCACGCCGCCGCCCCCGGGCTGAAGCGGGCGGGGCTGCTGTACGGCCACAGCGGGATCGCCCTGCTGCACCTGCGCCTGTACGAGCGCACCGGGGACCCCGAACTGCTCCGGCGCGCCGGGCACTTCCTGCACCGGGACCTGAACCGCTGCGTGACCAGCGCCTTCGGCACCCTCCAGGTGGACGAGGGCTGGCGCACCATGCCCTATCTCGGCGCGGGCAGCGTGGGCATCGGCATGGTCCTCGACGACTGGTCGCGGCACGCGGCGGACGACCGCTTCGAGAAGGCCCGGCCCGAGATCGTGCAGGCCTGCCAGGCCACCTTCTACGCGCAGCCCGGCCTCTTCCGCGGCGCCGCCGGCATGATCCTGCACCTGTCGCGGACCACCGCCCCCGGTCCCGGCACCCGCCCCGAGGACATCGGCCGGCAGATCGAGGCCCTGGCCCGCCACGCACTCCCGTACGAGGGAAGGCTCGCCTTCCCCGGCGAGCAGATGATGCGCCTGTCCATGGACCTGTCCACCGGCACGGCCGGCGCCCTCCTGGCCCTCGGCAGCGCCGCCACCGGCGGACGCGCGCACCTGCCGTTCCTCCCGCCGCCGCGCACCGCGGCGGCCCCAGAGCCGGTCCCCCACCGGGGGGCCGTGACCCATCGGAACACACCAGCGAAGGAAAGGAAGCAGCGATGACCCTTCTCGACCTGCAGTCCATGGAGACCCCGAAGGAAGAGAACACCGAGGCCGCGCAGCTCGGCGGTGGCGGGGGCGGCAGCCGCGCCAGCCTCCTCCTGTGCGGCGACAGCAGCCTGAGCATCACGACCTGTAACTGATCGGGTCCCTGCGGGCCCGGGCGACCCCGCCCGGGCCCGCACCTCATCCCGGGCGCCCCCGTCCCGGGCCCCCGGGAGACACGAGGAGCCGCCGCCGATGACCCCGCCCGAACCCCCCGGCGAGGCGGCGGCCTTCGACGCCCCCGGCGAGACGGCTGCCACCGGTGCCGCCGACCGGGCACTGAAGGCGGCCGCCCGGCACAGCGCCGGCCGCACCGCCGCCGTGGCCGGCTGCTCGCTGGCCGCCGCGTGCGCGGCACTCGCCGAACCGGCGGTCCTCGGCCACGCCCTCGACCTGCTCCTGCGCCGCGACCCCTCGGGCACCCTGTGGGCCCTGTGCTGCGCGGCGGTGATCGCCGCCGAAGTCCTGCTGGACGCCGCGACCGCACGGCTCACCGGCAGCGTCGACGCCCGCTCCACCGCCTGGCTGCGCCGGCGCGGCCTCGCCGCGCTGCTGCGTACCGCGCCGCACCACGCCGCGCGGCACTCCCCCGGTGAGGTCTCGGCCCGGCTCACGGCGCACGCCGCGGGCGCCGGAACCGTTCCCGCGGCCGTCGCGACGGCCGTCACGGCCCTGCTGCCGCCGGTCGGGGGACTCGTCGCGCTGTTCCTCGTCGACGTCTGGACCGGCCTCGCCTTCCTGGCCGGGGTGCCCGTCCTCGCGCTGCTGCTGAGGACCTTCGCGCGCGCGTCGGGAGCCAGCGTGGGCCGCTACCAGCAGGTGCAGCTCGCCATGGCCGGCCGCCTCGCCGAGGCCCTGGCCGGCGCCCGCACCATCGCGGCGGCCGGCACCGCCGACCGGGAGGCGGCGCGGATCCTCGCCCCGCTGCCCGAACTGGGCCGCGAGGGACGGCGGATGTGGCGGATCTACGGCGGCACCGCCGCCCGCACCGGCGCCCTGATGCCGCTCCTGCTCTACGTGGTCCTCGGCGTGGGAGGCATGCGCCTCGCGGCCGGGGCGCTCGGCGTCGGCGGCCTGCTCGCCGCCGTCCGCTACGCGGGACTCGCCGCCGGCGCCGGAGCCGTCACGGGCCGGCTCGCGGCGGTGGTGCGCGGCCGCGCCGCCGCCCGCCGCACGGCCGCCCTCCTCGGCCTGGCCGAACTCCCCCAGGGGGACCTGGAGCACGCCGCCGGCGGCCCCGGCACGCTGGAGCTGCGCGGGGTCCGCCTCGTACGGGCGGGCAGGACCGTGCTGAGCGGCGTCGACCTGCGTCTGCCGGGCGGCACCACCACCGCCGTCGTGGGCCGCTCGGGGTCCGGCAAGAGCCTGCTGGCCGCCGCCGCCGGACGGCTCACCCCCTGCGACGGCGGACGCGTACTGCTCGACGGCACCCCGCTGGAGGAGCTCACCGCCGGGGCGCTGCGCCGCGAGGTCGGCCACGCCTTCGAGCGGCCCGCCCTGTTCGGGGCGACCGTGGGCGCGGCCATCGCCTTCGGAGCCCGGCCGGAGCCCGGGGCCGACGCCGTTGGGGCCGCCGCGCGGGCCGCCGGAGCCGAACCGTTCGTACTCCGCCTGCCCGAGGGCTACGGCACACCCCTCGCCGACGCCCCGATGTCCGGAGGTGAGCTCCAACGCCTGGGCCTGGCAAGGGCCTTCTGCGGTGCGGGGCGGGTGCTCGTCATGGACGACGCCACTTCCGGCCTGGACACCGTCACCGCCCGCGAGGTGGAACACGCCCTGGCCCACCGGGTGCGGGCCGGGACCCGCCTCGTGGTGACCCACCGCGCTTCCACGGCCGCCCGCGCCGACCTCGTCGTATGGCTGGACGAGGGCCGGGTCCGGGCCACGGGGACGCACGCCGGGCTGTGGCGGGACCCCGCCTACCGCTCCCTGTTCGGGGCGGGCACGGACCCCGGCGCCGACGGCCCCGGGGCGGACCGGTGAGCGGGCACGGCACCTGGCGGCGGGTCGGCGGCGAGGGACGCCGCTTCCTGCGCGGCCGCACCCGGATCCTGCGCCGCCTCGCCCTGTGGTCCCTGCTGGAGTCCGCCCACACCTTCCTCGGCGGGTACGCGGTGGCCCGCGCCCTGGACGACGGCTTCCTCGCCGCCCGGACCGGCACCGGCCTCGCCTGGCTGGCCGTGGCCGGGGCCGGCGCCCTCCTCGGCGGGCTGGCCCTGCGGGGGGTCTTCGGCGGGCTCTCCGACCTCGTCGAACCGATGCGCGACGGCCTGGTGCGCCGGGCCGTGCGCCAGGCCCTGGAGCGCGCGGTCGCCGACCCCGCGCGGGCCGCGCACGACGGGGGCGTCTCCCGGCTGACCCAGCAGACAGAGACGGCCCGGGACTCCTTCGCCGGACTGGTGCTCGTCGCCCGGTCCTTCGTCTTCACGGCGGCGGGGGCGCTGGCCGGGATGGCGGCGCTGGCGCCGGTGCTGCTCCTGCTCGTCCTGCCGCCGCTGCTCCTGGGAACGGCCGGATTCCTGCTCACGCTGCGTCCGATGGCACGGGTGCAGCGGCGGGCGCTCGACACCGACGAGGCCCTGGCCGCGCGGACCGGCGAGCTGGCGGCGGGCCTGCGCGACGTGGTCGCCTGCGGAGGCGGCGCCGAGGCGGGGGCCGGCCTGCGGCTGCTGATCGCCGAGCAGGAGCGGCTGACCCGCCTGCTGGCCCGGTGGGCCGCACTGCGCACCGTGGCGCTCGGCGTCGCGGGCCGGCTCCCGGTCGTCGCCCTGCTGCTGGGGGCGCCCTGGCTGCTCGGGCGGGGGCTGAGCGCGGGGGCCCTGGCCGCCGCGCTCACGTACCTGGTCCAGTCCCTGCTGCCGGCACTCGACGCGTTCATGGGCGCCCTGGGCTCCGCGGGCACCAGGCTGGTGGTGGTCCTGGACCGCTTCTGCCTCCCGCGCCCGGGGCGGGCACCGGACACCGGGATGGGGGATCCGGCACCGGCACCGGAGCCGGTGTCCGCGCCGGGCGGTGGCGGGGGCGATGGCGGGGATCTCGCCGCCGAGCTGCGCCGGGTGCGGTTCGCGTACGGGGCCCACTCCCCGCCGGTGATCGACGGTCTCGACCTGGCCCTGCGCGAGGGGGAGCACCTCGCCGTCGTCGGGCCGAGCGGCATCGGCAAGTCCACGCTCACCGCGCTGCTCGCCGGGCTGCTCCCGCCGGGCCGGGGCAGCGTGCTGCTGGCCGGCGCGCCCGCCCGGCACGCGCCCGCTCGGGGTCCCGATCCCCGGCGGACCCTGCTGCCGCAGCAGGCGTACGTGTTCACGGGCTCCGTCCGCGAGAACCTGACGCACCTGTGCCCCGGGCCGGTGCCCGGGACACGGCTGGACGCGGCCGTGGCGGCCATCGGGGCGGACGGCCTCGTGGAACGGCTGGGCGGGCCTGACGCGCCGTTGGACCCCGCCGCGCTCTCACAGGGCGAACGGCAGCTTCTGGCCCTCGTGGCCGCCTACCTGTCGCCCGCTCCGCTGCTCCTGCTCGACGAGGCCACCTGCCACCTCGATCCGCCGGCCGAGGAGCGTGCCGAGCGGGCGCTCGCCGACCGCCCGGGCACGCTGGTCGTCGTGGCCCACCGCATCTCCTCCGCGGCCCGGGCCGACCGGGTCCTCGTACTCGACGGGAGCCGTGCGGTCTGCGGCACGCACGCGGACCTCCCTGCCAGGTCGGCGCTGTACCGGGAGCTGGTGGGGCTCTGGAACGCGCGGGTGTGAACGGGCGGGGGTGAACGGGGGGTCTCAGACCCAGCCGGCCCGCCGGGAGATCCGGATGGCGTCTATCCGGTTGCGGGCGCCGGTCTTGCGGGTGGCGGCGGCCATGTAGTTGCGCACGGTGCCGCTGGCGAGGTGCAGGGCGTGCGCGATCTCCGCGATGGAGTCGCCCTCCGCGGCCCGGGCCAGCACGGTCAGTTCGCGCGGGCTGAGCGGCATGGGGTCGGCCTCCAGCAGGGCCGAGGCGAGGGAGGGGTCGACGAACCGCTCTCCGGCGGCGACCTTGCGGATGGCCCGGACGAGCCGGCCGGTCGATCCGTCCTTGTCCACGTAGCCGCGCGCCGCGGCGCGGACTCCGCGCTGGAGGGAGCCCGGCGCCCCCGACGTGGCGAGCACCAGCAGCGGGGCGGGCGGCTCGTCGAGCGGGCGGGAGGCCCCCGCCCGGGCCTCCAGGGTGGCCGAAGCGCCCGGACAGTCGAGGTCGACGACGGTCACGTCCGGTCGTAAGGACTCCGCCTCGCGCGCCGCGGACCGCCAGCCGGCGCACGTGACGTCGAAACCGCCCTCGGATCTCAGCAGGGCGGCGAGCGCCGACCTCACGAGGCTGACGCTGTGCAGGACGAGGACCTTGGTCATCGGGGCTCTCCTCGGGTGCTGATCAACGGGCACCAAGCGGGTGCCCAGCAACCACCGGGTCGGAACGTCCGCGTCCGCGGCGCGGGGGCGCACGTGGCCGAAGCCCGGCGCCCGGGCGAGCGGCCTGGCGGCCGGCCGCACCGGCGTCACGCTCCGCGGGCGCGGCCGCGGCGCCGGGGCGCACGCGGCGGCGGGCTGAAGCGGTAGGGCTGATTCCGGGTGCTTTCCGGCTCCTGGTCCGCCCAGGCCGCCGGCAGCCGGCGCGGCGCACGGCCGTGCGCCCCCTCCGGGACCGCGGCCTCCTCCGCCGACGTGCCCCGCACACGCCGGAGGCCTTCCTCCGCGAGAACCGGCACCCCGGTTCCGCTGACCGGGGGTCAGCACGGCGGGGTTCCCGGGCCGTTCGCACGACCTCGTGATCCGTACGGGCTGTCCGGCCGCCCGTACGGATCACGCCGGGGAGCCGTCCTCCCGTGGGCGTGGTCGGCTGGGCTCGGCCCGCCACGGTCCCCGGCGGCCGGCCGTCCCCGCAGCCGCAGAAAGAGGAACCCCGATGTTCCGTCGGCGTGTCCCGGCCGTCCTCGGCCTTGTCGCGGGAGCGCTGGTGGCTGTCCAGGCCGAGGCCGCGCACGCCGCCACCGTGCAGGTCCGCTGCTCGGTCCCGGATCCCGTCGAGGCGATCAACGCCGCGAACGCCGCACGGGGACCGGACACGCTCCAGCTCGCTCGCGGGTGCACGTACAAACTGAGGGCGCCCCGCCTTTCCCGAAGCCGTGGGCGTCTCCTGCGGCGGCGGCATCTCCAACAACGGGGTGATGCGGATCACCCACCACAACCGGGCGGGGGACAGCGGCGGCATCTTCAAGGCGTCGGGCCCGCTCACCCTGAGCGGTGACGTGGTCCGGCACCACCAGCCCAACAGCTGCGCCCCGTCCGGCGCGGTGCCGGGCTGCACCGGCTGAGGCCCCCACCCGGTGGTCGCCGCCGCCGGGTGTCCGTAGCGGATGCCGGGCCGGGGCGGATCAGCCGATCGGATGACGGGAGGGTCGGCCGGGCGGGCGGCACGGCAGGGACGGCGGGCGGACCGCCCGCCCGGGCGGGCCGGGCCACGATGGAGGCATGAACCCGCACGACCGACTGATGCTCGACGCCGCCAAGGCCGGTGACACCGACGCGGTGCGCGCCGCGCTCGCCGCCGGCGCCTCTCCGGAGATCCGCGACGAGGACCTCCGCACACCGCTGCTGCTCGCGGTGCTCGGCGACCACGTGGGCGTGGCCGAGGTCCTGGTGGCCGCCGGCGCCGACCCGAACGCCCCCGACTCCCGTGCGGACAGCCCCTGGCTGGTCACCGGGGTCACCGGCAGCGTCCGCATGATGCGGGTCCTGCTCCCGGCCGGGCCCGATCTGACGCAGCGGAACCGGTTCGGCGGGATCTCCCTCATCCCGGCCGCCGAGCGCGGGCACGTCGGATACGTACGGGCCGTGCTGGCGGAGACGGACATCCGCGTCGACCACGTCAACCGGCTCGGCTGGACCGCCCTGCTGGAGGCGGTGATCCTCGGCGACGGCGACTTCCGCCACGAGGAGGTCGTGCGGCTGCTGCTGGCCGCCGGGGCGGACCCGTGGCTCGCCGACTCCAAGGGGGTGACCGCGTACGAGCACGCGGTGCGGCGCGGCTTCGACGGCCTGGCCCGGCTCCTGCGCGCGGCGCAGGACCGGCCGGGCGGCGACGGCCGGAGCGCGCGGTGAGCCGCCGGGCCCGTACCCGGGTGCTGCTCGTGGCCGTACCGGCCGTCCTCGCGCTGCTGGGCGGCTGCACGACGGCCGGGGCCGAGGGCGGGGCGGGCCGTGCCGCAGCCCCGCCGGCCCCGAGCGGGACCCCGCTGCCCGCCGGCCGCCCCACCCCCGAAGGGACCCTGCTCGTCGCCGACTTCGGCGCCGACACCGTCACGGCGCACCCGCGGCCGCGGGCTTCATCCGCTGGCGTACCGGACCCGGGCCGATTGTCAGTGGCGGGTGCGAGGATCGGAGCATCAAGTCGGAAACAGGGGGAGCGGCCATGTCCGGAATCCAGAATTACATCAATCACGTTGCCCTCGTACTGGACGCGAGTTCGTCCATGTCGCACCTGAGCCAGAAGGTCGTCGACGTCGCCGACCAGCAGATCGCATATCTGGCCCGCCGTTCGAAGGAACTGGACCAGGAAACCCGCGTCACGGTGTACGTGTTCTCGAACAAGGTCGAATGCGTCATCTACGACAAGGACGTGCTGCGAATGCCGTCCCTGAAGCAGCTGTACCGGGTCGGCGGGATGACGGCGCTGCTGGCGGCCACGCTGCAGTCGCAGCGGGAGCTGGCGCAGACCGCCCAGCTCTACGGCGACCACAGCTTCCTGACGTTCGTGCTGACCGACGGTCAGGAGAACGCGAGCCACCGGTGCCCGGGTGCCCCCGGCCGCACCCCGAGTGACCTGGTGAAGGCCGTGGGCACGATGATCGAGACCCAGGACGACAACTGGACGCTGGCCGTCCTGGTGCCGGACCAGATGGGCAAGCGCGAGGCCATGCAGTGCGGCTTCCCGAAGGACAACATCGCCATCTGGGACGCCACCAGCACCCGGGGGCTGGAAGACGCCGGACAGGTCATCCAGGAGGCCACCGAGAAATTCATGGTGGGCCGCACCAAGGGAATCCGCGGTTCGCGGGCCGTTTTCTCCACGGGCGGCGAGGCCGTCAACAAGAAGGCCATCGAGGCGGCCGGACTCACCCCCGTGGACGTCTCGAAGTACCAGCTCATTCCCGTGGCCCGCGACGCCGCGATACGGGAATGGGTCGTCGAGAGCGGGCACACCTACCGCACGGGCTGCGCTTTCTACCAGCTGAGCAAGTCGGAAAAGGTCCAGGCCCGAAAGCAGATCGCGGTGCTGGAGAAGAAGACGGACCGGGTCTACACGGGGCCGGAGGCCCGCGCCCTGCTCGGCCTGCCCGACGCGGAGGTCCGCGTCAAGCCCGACCACAACGACGACTTCACGATCTTCGTGCAGAGCACCAGCGTCAACCGGAAGCTGGTACCGCAGACGCGTCTGCTGCTCATGGTCTGAAGTCACCGCCGCCGGACCGGAATCGGGGACCCGGGGACCGACTGGGAAGGGGTCCTGGGCGCCTTCGGCGGGGGTCCGGGGCACCCGCCGCACGGGTGTGCGACCGGTTCGCCGGCCGCGCCCGCGCGGGGCGCCAACCGGCCGTCCAGCGCTTCAGGGAAATGACTCTGACCTGGTGTTTTGTGAGATCGCACCTAGGCTGTGGGGGTCTGCTGGACACCGTCGAAGGGGGACTTCATGAGCAAGGACCGCATCGAGTACGACGCCTCCCGCATCCAGGTGCTGGAGGGAGCGGCGGCCATCCGGCTGCGGCCCGGGATGTACGTCGGCTCGTGTGACGAACGCGGCCTGCACCAGATGCTCTTCGAGATCGCCGGCCGGGCGGTGGAGGAGGTGCTGGCCGGCCGCGCCGGCTCCGTCCACGTCAGCCTCACGCCCGAGGGGTTCGTACGGGTCGCCGATGACGGTCCTGGGGTGCCCGTCGAAGGGGTCGAGGCGCTGATGACCGGCGTACCGGGGCCGCGGCCCGGCGGTCGGGACTCGGTGCTCCTCGGGCCCTGGGGGATCGGCCCGTGCGTCGCCGGCGCGCTGTCGAGCCGCCTGACGGTGGAGGTACGCCGGGACGGTGTCCGCTGGCTCCAGGAGTACGAGCGCGGTGCCGCACTCGCCCCGCCCTCGCCGGCGGGGCCCGCCGTGGACACGGGGACCGTCATCTCCTTCCGGCCCGACTCCGAGATCTTCGGCACGGCCGAGTACGACTTCGACAAGCTGGCCGGCCGCTTCAGGGAGTTGGCCTTCCTGAACCGCGGCCTCGACATCGCGCTGCTCGACCGGCGCCCCCAGGGCGGGTCCCGGTCCGAGCGCTTCCGGTTCCCTCTCGGGGCGCGGGAGTTCGTCGCCTTCCTCGACGACCGGGCCGGGGTCTCCGCAGGCACCGGCGTCCGCGGCTTCGAGCTGGAGGTCCCGCGGATGGCCGGGACGCTGGAGGTGGCCCTGAGGTGGAACGACTCCCCCGAGGAGCGGGTCCTGGGCTTCGCCAACAGCTCGCCCACCCCGCACGGCGGCACGCACGTCGTCGGCCTCCGCGACGGGGTGGCGGCCGCGGTCAGCGCCTTCGCGCGGGACCGCGGGCTGCTGTCGGCGGCGGAGGCCGACTTCGGCGCCGACCTCGTCTGCGAGGGCCTGACGGCGGTGGTCTCGGTGAAGCTCGACCGCCCCGAGTTCGAGGGCGCCACGCGCGGTGCGCTCGGCAATGCCGTGGTGCGCGGCTGCGTCGCGGAGGCCGTACGGGGAGAGCTGGGCGCCTGGTTCGCACGGGACCCGCGGCCGGCCGCGTCGGTCGTCAGCCGTGCGCTCCGGGGTTCCCGCCCGGCCTGACCGGGTGCAGACCGTCTTCCCCGTCCCCCGCCGGCCGCGGAAGACGGGGAACGGCCGGCAGTTCACCGCAGTCGTGGGTGTCGAGCCAGGCCGTGGCCCTCTCGCAGAAGAGGCGGATCCCCAGCGGCATGGCCAGGTCGCGCATCCGCCTCGCGACCGGGCCCGCCGTCTTGGCGTCCCGGTTGTCCCGGGCGGCCCTGGCCGTCTTGGCGACGCGCGAGGACCGGGCGGTGTCGTACGCCGCGAGGGCCGCCGCCACCGAGGGCTCCGCGGCCGGTGAGCGCGCCTGCTCGGTGGCGACGGCGTCCACCTGGAGTGGCTGGCCGGGCGCGGCCACCGGCTGCCCGGCGACCCGGCGGTCGTCGCCGCGGCCATGGGGGCGATGGTCTCGATGCTCGGCCACGCCGTCGCCGCCGCCGGGGAGGGCGGCCCGCCGGCCACCGACGAGGAGATCCCCGACGCCCTCACCGCCCTGCCGCTCCACGGCCTGGCGGGACCGGCACCGGGCGCGGACCGAGCCGCCGGGGTCCGGCCGCGGGGCCTCCGGCCGTCACCCGGTCGGGCCAAGCCGCGGCGGTCCGCTACCGCGAATGGTCCAGGATCGGGACACCGGACAGGCCGTTGTCGGGGTGAGGTGCCTAACGTCGCTGGCAAGGCACATCGTTCGGAGACCTGTTCTCGCAGACCTTTCGCAGACCTTGTGGAGACGCCATGTCCCGTAGAGGCCGCTGGATGGCCGGCGCCTGCGCCAGTACGGCCGCCGCCGTACTGCTCGCCACCGGGGGCGCCCCGGCCCCCGCACCGCACGGGGGCTTCGGGAGCGGCTCCGGGAAGGGGGTCGCGGTGGGCGCCTACCTCCACTACGGCTCGCCCGGCGTCGACCGCATGCGGGGGCTCTCGCACTGGCTGGGCGGGACCGACCTGCGCGCCGGCCACACCTACCTGCCCGGCGACACGTGGGCGAACATCGAGGGAGCACCCGATTCCCTGCACAGCTGGGCCCGGTGGCGCAAGGAGCGGCCCGACCGGCTGTTCGTGCTCAACGTGCCCATGCTGAACCAGAACGAGGCCGACGTCCCCGATGACCGGGTCGCCGAGCTGCTGCGCGCCGGTGCGGAAGGCGAGTACGACCACCACTTCCGGCGGCTGGCCGGACGCCTGGTCTCCCTGGGACTGCCGGACACGGTGATCGTGCTCGGCTGGGAGATGAACGGGTTCAACTACACCCACCGGTGCAAGCCCGACCCGGAGAGCTGGAAGCGGTACTGGCGGAACATCGTGTCCTCCATGCGCTCGGTTCAGGGGCAGCGGTTCCGCTTCGACTTCGCCCCCAACCGCGGGAGGGACGCGATCGGCTGGACGAAGTGCTATCCGGGGGACGACGTGGTCGACATCGTCGGGATGGACTCCTACGACCAGCCGCCCGGGGAGAGCTTCGAGGAGCAGGTCACCCAGCCGTACGGCCTCCAACAGCACGTCGACTTCGCGCGGGCGCACGGCAAGCGGATCTCGTACCCCGAATGGGGGCTGTTCCGCAACGGCGACAACGCCGAGTACATGCGGGACATGCTGGCCTGGATCGCCGACCACAAGCCGCTCTACCACAGCATCACCGACTACTGCCCGCACGGCGTGTGGCAGTGCGGGCAGAACCCGCGTTCCGCGCAGGTGTTCCGGGAGTTCCTGTCGTCCGGCCGGGGCGGGCGGCCGGCGGGCGGGCCGCCACGCCCGGGCGGTCACCCGGGCGAAGCCGTCGGGAGCGGTGAAGGGGCCAGCGGCCGCGGCGGTCGCGAGGCGGTGGGACCGATTGCCCTCTGGGGCGACTCCGGCCGCTGACCGCTCCCGCGGCCGTCCCCGGCGCGCCCACGCGTCCGCCGTGTCGCAGGACGTCTGCCCGAGGATGGCGGGATGACATTCACGACACGGACCATCGACGTCACCACCGGCTCCGCGGAGACCGTCCACGATCTGACGGCGGCCTGCGCCGGCTTCCTGCGCGAGGCGGCCCGGGGGCGCGACGGGCTCCTCAACGTGTTCACGCCCCACGCGACGGCCGGGCTCGCGGTCATCGAGACGGGTGCGGGCAGCGACGACGACCTGCTCGGCGCCCTGGCCGAGCTGCTGCCCGCGGACGACCGCTGGCGCCACCGCCACGGCTCCCCCGGCCACGGTCGCGACCACGTCCTCCCGGCGTTCGTGCCGCCGCACGCCACGCTGCCGGTCGTCGGCGGCGAACTCGCCCTGGGTACATGGCAGTCGGTCGTCCTGGTGGACACCAACAAGGACAACCACCGGCGCACCGTACGGCTGTCCTTCCTCGGCTGACCGGCCGCGCACGGGCCGGCCGGCCGGCCCGCGCGCCGGTGGCGCGGGCCGGTGTCCGGTCATCTCCCCGGCAGCGCGGGGCCGTTCGGGAATCCCGCCGGTTCAGAAGGGACGGCCGCCGAAGGCGCCGCCGGCGCGGTAGTAGTCGGCCAGTTCGTCGTGGTAGAGGGCGTCACCGAGGTGCTTCTCCCGGTGGAACTCCGGTGCGTGCTTGATCTGTTCCTTGGTCCGGTCGACGTAGATCTTCTCCTCGTCGACGTCGATCCGCGAGACGGTGCCGGCGGGCAGGAGTACCTCCTTCCCGAAGATCCACGGTCCGGTGTCGACCACGATGTAGGCGGAGCCGGCCTCGTCCGAGTGCCTGTCGACCTTGCCGATGCCGCCGTCGACGGCCTCCACCTTGTATCCGCTCAGATCGACGCCCTGCAACCGCCCGGACGTCTCGCGGTAGCCCCACACGTTCTCGGTCATCAGAAGTGGTCCTTTCCGTTCGACGGAAGTCGTTCTCCGTGTCACCGCGCCTGCCCCGCATCCCCCGGCTCACACCCGGTCGGGGCGTTCGGGGCCCGATACCGGCGGAACCGCCCGGCCGGGCACCCGCGTTGCGGGCCGGAGGACATCCGGGCATATCATCTCGGGCCGATTTGCCCGACCCGAAAAATTTCACGCCGTGTCCGACCGTGCATGAGTGGAGACTTCGTGCAAAATGGGCGGTCGTCGGGAGCCATTACGCAGTCACCGAGAACAGTCACCATCACGGTCTTGTTCCTGTATATGAATGCGGAGGTATCACGATTGCCGAAAACAAAAAAACGCGTGAAGAGGCACAGCTTCCCCGCCCTGCTCCTCTCCCTCTCCGTGGCCGCCGCCCTGTTCGTCCCCGCCCGCCCGGCCCAGGCCGCTTCCCAGTACGGGATAAAGGCCGTCGCCATCGCCGCTTCCAAGAAGGGCGCACCTTACGTCTACGGCGCCACCGGGCCCAATGAATTCGACTGCTCGGGCCTCACTCTCTACGCCTTCCGGAAGGCCGGCCGGGCCCTTCCCCGCACCGCGGAAGCCCAGTACGAGAGCACCCTCCACATTCCGCACACGCAGCGCGCCCCCGGTGATCTGGTCTTCTTCCCCAAAGGGGGAACCATGGGCCACGTCGGCATCTACGCCGGCCACGACAAGATCTGGCACGCACCCAAACCCGGCACCCGCGTACGGCTGGAACGCATCTGGACCGGCACCGCCCGCTACAGTCGGGCCAATTGAACGAGCAGCGGGCGAAACGGATCAGCAGGGGTGTGAGCAGCAGTGGTCACCGGCGCGAGCGCTGCGCCTCGACGATCTGCCGCACCGAGCCGTCGAGGCCGGCCCGGGCCTGGATCCGCTCGGCGAAGCCGGGGAACTGTCCGGCCACGGCACTGAGCAGCCGCAGTTCCAGCGGTGCCACGTTGACCTCGCAGCGGTCGCGGCGGACGGCCCGCACGACGCCGTCGGCGACCTGCCCGGGCGTCACCGTCCTGATGCCGCTCGGCGGGGCGGCACCCGTCGCGGCGAACATGCCCGCGTCGCGGACGAAGCCCGGCTGCACGAGGGACACCCCCACTCCCGTGCCCCTGAGTTCCTGGCGCAGGGCGAGGGCGAAGCCGCGCAGCCCGAACTTCGTCGCGTTGTACAGGGAGGTCGACTTGGTGGCCGCCTTCCCGGAGATGGAGCCGACCAGCACGATGTGTCCGCGGCCGCGCTCCGCCATGCGCGCCGCGAGCAGCCGGGACAGCAGGACCGGGGCGCGCAGGTTGACGTCGAGGGCGCGGTCGAGCTGCTCCTCGGTGTAGTCCAGCAGGTCGCCGCTGGCGGGCAGGGCGGCGTTCGCGACGAGGAGGTCCGTCCCGGCGCAGGTTTCCGCGAGCCGGACCACGTCGGGGCGTACGGCGAGGTCCGCGACCACGGTGCGGGCGCCGCAGGCACCGGCGGTGTCCTTGAGGGCCCCCTCCCGGCGCCCGGTGACCGTGAGGCGGGCCCCCTGGGCGGCCAGGCGCACCGCCAGGGCGGATCCGATGCCTCCGGTGGCCCCGGTGAGCAGGACGTTCGATCCGGATATCTCCACGACGACTCCCGTACGGCTTTCCCTCGGACTGTTCGTTCGAACGAACAGTAGGGACCGCCCCGCGCGTTGTCCACACCCCGCGCGCTTTCAACTCCCCTCACCCACAGGGGAAGTGGCCCGGCACGGCCGATGGGGCAGAATGCCGACATGCCCCGTGCTTCCGAAACCCGACAGAGCATCATCGACGCCGTACTGCGGATCATCGGGCAGGACGGGATCGCCGCCGTCACCAACCGGCGGATCGCCAAGGAGGCAGGGGTCTCCCTGGGCTCCGTCACCTACCACTTCGCCACCCAGCACGAGTTGCTGCGCGAGAGCCTGCTGCACTTCGTGGCGGAGGAGACCCGGCACTTCACGGAGCTCGCCGACTCGTGCGCGGACGAGCGCTTCGACATCGGACGGGCGGCGGAGGTGGTGGCGCGGGTCGCGGGCGGCAACGCGTTCGACAGCCGGCACATCGCGCCGTTCGAGCTGTACGTCCAGGCCGGCCGCGACGAGCGGCTGCGCGCCTCCGCGGCCGAGTGCTTCGCCGCCTACGACCTGCTGGCCACGCGGGTCCTCAGCCACCTCGGCGTGCCGGATCCCGAACGGCTGGCGGGCGCGGCCGTCGCCCTGGTCTTCGGCCAGCAGCTGCGCCGCCTGGCCACCGGCGCCCCGGCCGAGGACCTCGTCGACGCGCTGATGGTCCTCACGCAGCTCGCCCCGGCGCGGACCTAGAGGGCGTCCGGTCGGGCGGGAGCGGATGTGGTGGGAACACTCCAAGATCGATTCGGGATCCTTGTTCCCGGCCACGGCTCCGGTGCGTACCGCTGCCGACGCAGACTGGCGGGACGCGGTGGCCGGTCGGCCGCCGCGTCCTTGTCCCGGCCGACCCAAGGACTGCCACCGTGAACGAGCGCGTTCTGACCCCCCGCAACCGGGGCTTCCTCTTCCTCGACTCCCACCCGGCGGGCTGCCGGCGGCTGGTGGACGACATGTGGCAGGCGTGCCCCGCTCCCGCCGACGTCCCGGAGGGCGACGGCCCAGTGGCACTGGTCATCGGCTCCTCCGCCGGATACGGCCTCGCCGCCACCCTCGCCGGACTCAAGCGGGCCGGGATCCGCGGGATCGCGGTCTCCTTCGAGAAGGCCCCCACGCCGCGGCGTACCGCCACGGCCGGCTGGTACCGCACCGCCGCCACCGCCGACATCGCCCGCTCGGCCGGGCGGGACCTGGTCTTCCTCAACGGCGACGCGTTCTCGGACGCGATGAAGGAGCAGGTGGCCGAGCTCGTCGAGCGGCGCTTCGGCGGCCGGCTGGACTACCTGGTGTACTCCGTCGCCGCCCCCCGCCGCACCGACCCCGACACCGGTGCCGCGTACGCCTCCGTCCTCAAGCCGATCGGCGGGGCGAACCGCACCAAGACCCTCGTCTTCGACGACGAGGGCGCTCCCGAGGTCCGCGAGGTCGAGACCGGGCCGGCCGAGGGCGACGACGTCGAGCAGACCGTGGCCGTGATGGGCGGCGCCGACTGGGAGCGCTGGATCGACCACCTCGCCGGACGGGGCCTGCTCGCCGAAGGCTTCGCCACCGCCGCGCTGTCGTACATCGGCTCGCCGCTGACGGCGGCGATCTACCGGCAGGGCACCATCGGCGTGGCCAAGGCCCACCTGGAGGCGACCGCCCGCACCCTGGACGAGCGCCTCGCCAAGACGGTGGGCGGCCGGGCCGTGACCTCCGTCAACGGCGCCGCCGTCACCCAGTCCTCCACCGCCGTCCCCGGCATCGCCCTGTACACCGGCCTGCTGCGCGGGGTGCTCGGAGAGGACCTGGTCCCGCCGATCCGTCAGCTCGCCGCCCTGTGGGACCAGCTGACCGGCGCGGCCCCGCTCGCCCAGGACGACGAGGGCCGGGTCCGGCTCGACACCTGGGAGCTCGCCGACGGGGTCCAGGCGGCCGTCGCCGAGCGCTGGGAGGCCGCCACGACCGGCACCATCGCGGGGCTCGCCGACCTCGACTGGTTCCGCGACGAGGTCCGGCGCCTGTACGGGTTCTCGGTGCCGGGCATCGACTACACCGCCGCCGTGGCCACCGACATCCCCTGGCCCACAGCCTGATCCGGCCCGAATCCGGCCCGGCCCGAACCCCGACACGGCCTGCACTCCGTCCGGCGGCCCGCCGGGCGGGGCTGTAGGGTGCGGCCGTGACGGAGCATCAGCGCGACCTCGTCGGTTACGGTGCCGAGCCGCCGCACGCCGCCTGGCCCGGCGGGGCCCGGGTCGCCGTCAGCCTCGTACTCAACTACGAGGAGGGCGGCGAGCGGAGCGTTCTGGAGGGCGACCCGGCCTCCGAGGGGTACCTCCACGAGATCGTCGGCGCGCCGCCTGTGGTGGGCGGGCGCGACCTGAACGTCGAGTCGATGTTCGCCTACGGTTCGCGGGCCGGGTTCTGGCGCATCCACCGCACCCTCGCGGAGTACGGCGCGCCGCTCACCGTCCACGCCGTGGGGCAGGCGCTCGAACGCAACCCGGAGGCGGCGCGGGCGATGGGCGGCGCCGGCTGGGAGGTGGCGGGCCACGGCTGGCGCTGGACCGACTACCGCGATGTGCCCGAGGACACCGAGCGCGCCGAGATCGCGCGCTGCACCGCCGCCATCGAGCGGCTCGTCGGCCGCCGGCCGGTCGGCTGGTACACCGGGCGGACGAGCCCCGCCACACGGCGGCTCGTCGCCGAGGAGGGCGGTTTCCTCTACGACTCCGACGACTACTCCGACGACCTGCCCTTCTACGTCGAGGCGGCCGGGCGGCCGCACCTCGTGGTGCCGTACAGCCTCGACGCGAACGACTTCAAGTTCCTGATCGTCCACGGCTTCACGACCGCCGACGACATGCTCGGCTACCTCGTCGACACGTTCGACGCGCTCCACGCCGAGGGCGCCGACCGGCCGCGCATGATGAGCGTCGGCCTGCACTGCCGGATCATCGGCCGGCCCGGGCGCATCCGCGCGCTCGACGGCTTCCTGCGGCACGTCGCCCGGCGCGGCGGGGCATGGGTCACCACCCGCGAACGCATCGCGCGCCACTGGCTGGCCGCCCATCCGCCCGTGCGCTGAGCCGTACGGCCGGACCCCGGGCCGGCGGCCCCGGCCGCTTCGCCCGGGTCCGTCAGTCGCCCCGGCCTCCGCCGCCCCCTCCCCCGCAGGACGAGCCTCCGCCGCAGGAGTCGCCGCCGCCGTCGCCCCACGAGGACCTCCGCCGCCGCGGCCGCTTGCGCCCGAACAGCACCTGGACGGCCACCACGAGGATGACGACCGCCATGGTCAGCACCACTTCCATCCTGCTCTCCGTTCCCTCTTCGTTCCGTGCCGGCACGATGCCCTGCGCGGGAACGGCCCCAACCCCGTGTTGAGCAACTTCAGAGCTTCGGATGCGGGGTCCCCGGTGCGGCCGGTGTCACCTTCCGGAGTGCGGACGGAGCAGGCGGGCCTCGACGTCGCCGTCGACCGTGCGGCATTCGAAGACCGGCTGCGGTGCGGTCGCTGGGCCGCTGACGTTCCAGCCGTCCGACAGGCGGAAGACGCTGCCGTGCCAGGGACAGCGGACGCAGCCGTCGGCGAGCTCGCCCTCGAACAGGGGGCCGGCCATGTGGGAGCACCGGCCGGCCAGCGCGCGGATCTCGCCCCCGGACTGCCGCACCACCAGCACGTCCACTCCCGCCAGCTCGGCCCGCACGGCCCGCCCCACGGGGAAGTCCGCGACCGCACCGAGCCGGCTCCAGCCCTCCGGCACGATGTGCGGGACCGCCTCCGCGTGGTTGGCCCCGGCCGCCTGACGGTACGAGAGGTGTCCGCCCAGGGCTCCGCCGACGCCGACCGCCGCGAGGCCGGCCGCTCCGAGGAGCCTGCCGGATGTGTTCCGGCCGCGCAGGCGCGCGGCGAGGGAGGCGGCGTAGAGCGATACGCCGGTGAGGTTCGCGGCGGCGTGGACGAGTCCGACCCGGGCCTGCTCGGGCGGCAGCTCCGCCCAGTCGGCCCAGCCGGCCACCGCCGCGGGTGCGGCCGAGACCAGGCCCACTCCGATCAGCACCTGCTGCTCGCGCCGGCGCCCGGGGAGGCAGTCCAGCACGGCGGCCGAGAGCCAGGCCCCGAGGGGTACCTGGACCAGCAGGGGATGCAGCGGGTGCCCGAGCGGAAGGCCGTGCAGTACGTCGCGGGCCGGACCCAGCGGAACGGCGCGCACGGCCCCGCGCACCGCGGACGCGAGGCGGTCGGGCGCGGGCCACTGCTCCAGCCGGTCCAGACCCGCGAGGAGCCGGCGCGACCAGGCGCGGGAGCCGCTTCTTGTCAGGGGTTGTCCGGTCATGGGCCGCGTCTACCCCGCGCGGCCGCGGTTCACCACCCTTCGGGCGCGGGGGCTCCGCGGGGCGCGCACACCCCGGCGCGCCACGCGCGACGGCGTGCGCGCCGTTGTGACCGGGGCGGCGGTTCCCTAGCGTGCTCGGCGCGGGTCCGGCGGCGAGGGGAAGGCGCCGGTTCCGCTGCCGGACCGTCGTCGTACGCACGGGAAGCAGGGGGAACATGAGCGCACCGGGAGCGAGCACGCCGGACACGCACCGGCCGAAGGGGAGGATCTTCCAGACCTCGACCATGACGGCCATGCTGGAGGGCGTCTACGAGGGCACGACCACCATCGCCGAGCTGCGCCGGCACGGTGACTTCGGGATCGGCACCTTCGACCGGCTCGACGGCGAGATGATCGTCCTCGACGGCCGCTGCTACCGGCTGCGCGCCGACGGGTCCGCCGGTGAGGCCGACCCGTCCACGCGCACGCCGCTGGCGGCGGTGACCTACTTCCACGGCGAGCACGACTGGCGTACGCGGGAGGCGGTCGACGCCGCGGGGCTGCGGGCGCTGATCGACGACCGGCTGCCGAGCCCCAACCACTTCTACGCCGTCCGCGTCGACGGGTACTTCGACCACGTGGTCACCCGGATGCTCCCCGAACAGCACCGGCCGTACGCGAGGCTGATCGACGCGGTGGCGGGACAGATCGTCTCCACCCACACCGGCCTCGCGGGCACCGTCGTCGGTTTCCGCAGCCCCGCCCACATGCTGGGGGTGGCCGCCGCCGGGTACCACCTGCACTTCCTCTCCCGCTGCCGCACGCGCGGCGGGCACGCGTACGACTTCGTGCTGCGCTCCGGGCGGGTGCGTGTCGACGTGGGGTACGAACTGGTGCTGCACCTGCCGCGCACCGCGGACTTCGGCCGCGCGCGGCTCGGGCGGGGCGATGTCGCGGGGGAGATCGAGGCGGTGCTCCAGGGACGCCCGAAGCGGTGACGGGCGTCCCGTCCGGGGGCCCGTCCTTGCGGCGCGGGCGTCAGAACGCGAAGACGGCGTTGCCGTTGAGGGTCGCGTTCATGGCGCAGGCGTTGGAGAAGGTGTGCTTCCAGGTGACGCGGCTGCCCTGCCAGACGCCCTCCGCGGTGACGGTCACCGGCGCGTAGTGCATGGGGCAGGCGCGGTTGGTGTCGGGGGCGGCCAGCAGGCGGTCGAAGGTGCCTCCGGTGGAGTTCAGGGCCGTACAGGCGGCCTTGGGGTCGGGGTGCGTGCCCTGCGCGCTCGGCATGCAGCTGAGGGTGGCGGCACGCAGGACCGTGGCGGAGGCGTCGTCGCCCTGGGCGACGGAGAAGACCATGGCGGACGGGGCGTACAGGCTGGTGGGCTTGGCCTCCGCCATGCCGGTGGCGCCTGCCAGGCACAGGAGGGCGGCGGCGGAGACGGCAGCGAAGCGGTAGCGCACGACAAGACTCACTTTCGATACGAAGGTTGAGCGCGACAATTACTTTCGTTGTCGGGCTCCGATGCGACCGAGTCTGTCGGGTATGAAGGTGGAGTGCATATCGACGGCCGATTTACGGACAGGCCGTTCGAATATCGGATAACGAATGGTCGTTCGGGCAGCTCAGGCGGTGTGCGCCGCTCCGTGTCCGGACGGAAACAGGGGGTGAGGAGGGGGCCGCCCGGCCGAAGGCGGGCCGCTGACCTGCCGTCGAGCGGCCCGCGTTCACCTGGAGGTCATTCAGCTTGTCCGGATCGCTGCGGTTTCCCTGCCGTGGAACCGGTCGTCGTCCCTGACCTGGACCTGAACCGTCGGGGAGGCGCACGCGACGAGGATCCCGAGTACGAGGAGGAGCACGATCAGCGCCTTCGCCGGCGTGCCGAGGAGCAGCGGCCGGGTGCCGGACCCCGCGCCGGGCCCGGGTGCCGGGGCGGAGGCGGCCGGCGCGTCGCCGAACAGGCGCTTGGGGTACGCGGAGGTCAGCATCATCGTGTACGCCTGGTAGCGCATCCGGTACCGCGCGACCGCCGCGACGGCGCCGAAGACCGCGGTGGGCATGCGCCCCAGCACGAGGGTGATCAGCCAGAACACCCAGCAGACGGCGCCCCAGCCGTACTGCAGGAGGCCCGCCACGATCATCGCGGGGATCATGAGGACGAGGCGGAACAGGACCGCCGCCCGGTTCAGCGGGCCGGGGCGCAGCTCGATCCGGACCGGATGGCCGGGCGCCTCGAAGGAGAACGGCGGGTACCGGTCCACCAGCAGCACCGCACTGGCCGCGACCCGGGTCTCGTACGCCAGGAACCCGCCGAGGAAGCGGGCGATGCCGTCGGGCAGGCGGCCCTGGACCAGAGCGGCGAACCAGCCGGCGATGGTCACGAAGAAGGCGGCGATGCCGAGGAGGGCCGTGACGATCAGCTGCGGCAGCAGCAGGAGCAGCCGCAGCAGCACCGTCCAGCGTCGCTGCCGGCCCGGCGGCGGGACGTCGAGCTCGGGCAGGTGCTCGCCCTGCGGGTGGCCGGCGTCCGGCGGGCGGGGGGTCCAGCCTGTGGTCATGCGGCGCTCCTGCCGTCGGTCGGGGCGCGCGGGCCGCGCCGCCCGGCCGGTCGGCCGGGACGGCCGCATGCGGAAAGGCGGGTTCCGCGCGTACGCCCTGTCAGGGGTACCGCGCGGAACCCGCCTTTCCAAGGATCCCGGCTGTGGCCGGCCGCCCGTTGCCCTGAAGGGCCCCTCCGGCGGCCGGGCCCGGCCCGTCTCAGGCCGTGGCGGGCGCCGCGGCCTCGGCGGCCGCGGGCGGCTCCGGGGTCTCGTCGGCGGAGGTCCCGTCGGCGTCGGGGCGGGGGATGCGGTGCAGGCCCCGGCGGTCGTAGAGGCGGGTGACCGCGAAGCCGAAGAGCAGTGCGGCGACCAGGGCGATCCCCATCGCGGCCCACGCCCGGCTCAGGCCGGCGTCGGCCTGGGCCCCGTAGAAGAGCAGGGAGCGCAGCCCCTCGGTGACCTGGCGCAGCGGCTCGAACTCGGCGAGGCCGCGGAAGAAGCCGGGCAGCGCCTGGAGGGGCACGGTGGCGCCGGAGGAGGGAACCGCCATCGCGATGAAGACGATGGTGGCCAGCAGCATGCCCGGGGTGCCGAAGGCGGCGAACAGGGCGAGGCTGCCGATGCCCACGACCGCGATCGTGGCGACGGAGTACAGCCACAGCAGGCCGAGGTGGGAGGCGTCCATGTCGAGGATGGCGACGGTGGCGACCTCGACGAGGGTGCCCATGATCACCGACATACCGAGCATGAGCGCCATGCCGACGGCCAGGGTGCGGACGCGGCTGGTGTGCTGCACGGGTTCGCGCTTGCGGACCGGGCCGTAGTCGGTGTGCAGGTAGCCGAGCGCGGTGTCGACCTGGGAGTTGACCAGGTTGGCGCCGAGCATGCCGCAGACGACCAGGACCAGGGCGTAGTAGAAGGCGCTCAGGCCCATGGCGCTGCGGGAGCCGAGGGGGTGGCCGTCCGCGACGGTGACGGTGACCGGGTCGGCCAGCTTGAGCTGGGCGGCCGTCGGCAGCGGGGCCTTCTGGGCCGCGGCCTGCTTGAGGAGCTCCTGGCCGATCTGCGCGGAAGCCGCGTGGGCCGCCTTCTGGGCGGCCTGGGAGGACATGGAGGAGCCTATGCTGCCGGCGGACTGGTTGGTCAGCACCGTGATCGTCGGCGGCGCGGGCTTGCCCTGGGCCGGCTGGGGAGCGGCGAGCGCGGTCACCGTGGCGGAGAACTCCCGCGGGATGACCAGGGCGCCGAAGACCTTGCCGCGGCCCAGCCGCTTGTCGGCCTCCTCGCGGCTGACGAGCTGCCAGTCGATGCTCTTGTCGCCCTCGGCGGCCTTCTCGATGCCCGAGACGACCTGCTCGCCGAGGTTGACGCTGCGGCCGCCCGCGTCGGCGCCCGCGTCGGCGTTGACCAGGGCCACCGGCAGGTCGCGCAGGTTCCCTCTGGGGTTGACGTTGCCGCCCACGTAGAGCAGGGCGAACAACATCGAGACCACTGCGGCGATGAGTCCCGTACCGATCCACAACTTGGGTCGGCGGAGCACGGAGGGTGGCGTGGGGTGAGGCATCGATTCTCCGGTGCGGCTGCGATTCCTGAGTTGGATACTTCTGGTATCCAGTGACTGGATACTGGCAGTATCTTGTTGTGGTGTCCAATCGCCCATGCCGGACACCGGACCGGATCGCATGACCAGCAGGGAAGCCGTATGAAGATCTCGGAGCTCAGCCGGCTCACCGGCGTGCCGGTCGCCAGCATCAAGTACTTCCGGCGGCAGGGTCTGCTGCCGGCCGGGCGGGCGACGGCCGCGACGCTGGCGGAGTACGGGGAGGAGCACGCGGAGCGGCTGCGGCTGATCAAGGCCCTGACCACGCTCGGCGGCCTCTCCATCGCCGCCACCCGCGAGGTGCTCGGGGCCGTCGACCAGGCCCACAGCACCGAGGGCGCCCTCGGCGCGATCAGCTACGCGCTCCCGGTGCCGGTGGCCTCCCAGGGCCCCGGGGGCGACGAGGAGGACACCGACGCCGACGAGGCCGCCGGGGCGGAGGTGGCGGAGCTGCTCGCGGCCCTGGACTGGCGGGCGCCCGGCACGTCACCGCACGTCAAGGGGCTGACGGCGGCCCTCAAGGAGTTGCGCCGGCTGGACGCCCAGTACGCCCCCGGCGAGCTGGCCGCCTACGCGAGACTGGCCGGGTCGGTGGCCCGGCTGGACCTGGAGCGGGCGTCCTGCCTCGACGAACCGGTGGCCCTCGCGGAGCGGGCCGTCATCGTCTTCGCGATCTGCGCCCCGGTCTTCGAACTGCTGCGCCGCCTCGCCCAGGAGGACCAGGTCCGTCGCCGCATCGCGGAGGACGGCGCCGGGTCCGGCCGCTAGCCCGTCCCGTCCGGGCCTGGTGGGTGCCACCCGGTCACGGTGCACGCGGTCACGGCGTCACGCGGTCACGGTGTCACCGTGGCGGTGGGCCACCCTCCACTCGCCGTCCTCCCGGCGGTAGACCTGGGTCGCCCGCAGGGTGTAGGTCCGGGGCTCTCCGTCGACGGAGGCGGAGGTGTGTTCGAGGCCGGCCGTGTAGGCCATGTCGCCGACGACGTCGTACGCCTGGAGTTCGAACTCGTACGAGGTGCAGTCGGAGAAGCTCTCGCCGAGACCGGTGAACAGCTCGTCGAGCTCCCGCCGGCCGATGGCGTTGCGCCACGCCCCCAGGACGCTGACCGGCTCGTTGCGCGACCACAGCGCCCGGCGGGGAGCCGGGTCGCCGTTGTGCAGTGCGCGCTCCGCCTCGTACAGGGAGGTCCTGACCCACGCCAGGAACTCGTCGCGGTCGCTCATGGCTTCATCATGCATCCGGCGGACGCCGGTCGCCCCGGGCCGGTGGCCGGCGAACCGGGTACGCGGGCGGTCCTGCCGGCCGGGCCTGCCGCCGGGGGCACCGGGGCCCGGCCGGCGGCGTCGGGGGCTCCGCCCGGGTCAGATGGTGACGCAGATGCCGTCCTCGATGGTGCGGCCGTCGCGCTCCAGGCCACCGCAGACGAGCTTGGCGCCCGCCTGCTCGTAGCCCACGTCCCACCGGTGGGAGGCCGCGTTCACCCTCGGGCCGTGGAAGTTGCCCCAGTAGGAGCGCAGCGTGCCCGGCAGGCCGTCCTTGGTCTGGACGGTGATGTCCTGTACGAAGCGGTTGTGGTGGGCGGTCATCACGCAGATGTACTTCCCGCATTGGCTGTGGACCCCGCTGGGACGCGCGTCGGCGGGAGCACCGGCGGTGAGCGCCAGGGTGACACCGGTTGCCAGGGTCGCGGCGAGGTACCGCAGGCGGTTGTTCATGGAAGAGCCGTCTTTCTTTCTGTCGCTCTGTCGCTGCTCGGAAAACGCCGGCGGGCGGCGGTGACCGTCGTGCCCACGGGGGCCCCGCTCTTGATCACGATCCGGTTGTAACGACCCGCGGCCGGGCCGGGACAGGGCACGGAGGGGAAACTCACCCGTGTGGGCTAGTGCGTTCACCTGGCAAAACGCCACTGCACCGGCGGGGCGGGCCCTCAGTCCACCAGCCCGGGGGCGAAGTAGTCGCGCAGCCTCGCGATCTTCCCGTCCCGGACGCGGAAAATCTGCACCAGCGAGACGGCCCGGTCTGCCGTGGAGCCGTCACCGTCGAAGACCGTGTCGATCTCGACGATGAAGACGTCGGGGTCGGAGGTGGTGTGCAGCACGTACCCGGACTTCTCGAAGTTCGGCGCGCCGCCGCCATCGACCGGTCGCGCGTAGTACGCCGCCATCGCGCCGCGGATCTCCTCTCGGCCCGCCAGCCTCCGCGGGAAGGAGGCTCCGTCCGGCATGAGCGGTGCCTCGAAGACCCCGTCCTCGGTGAAGGTCTCGGCGAGGGCGTCGGCGTTCCGGCTGATGGTGCCCGCGTGGAGGTAGCCCTCGAAGATCTGCTGCGGTGTCGGCGACACGTCGGCCTCCCCTGGAAGTCCGGCTGGATATCGGAAGGCCACACCATCACAGTGCCGCCTCCCCCACGGGGGTTTCGGGCAACGATCACCCTCCGCCGGCTCAGGGCCGCTCCAGCATCCGCCGCCGCAGGCTGTCGTAGACCGGCTCGCTCTCCAGCCGGTCCGCGGCCAGGACCGCGGCGAAGCAGGCGACCAGCAGCGGAAGGACGAGCGGGGTGGCCCCGGTCATCTCCAGCACCAGCACGACACCCGTGAGCGGCGCCCGTACGACGCCGGCGAACAGGGCGGCCATCCCGACGGCCGCGAACGCCCCCGGACCGGCCGCCCCGGCCGGCAGCAGCGGCGCGGTGACCGCGTGCGCGAAGGTCCCCCACAGGGCGCCCAGGGCCAGCAGCGGGGCGAACAGCCCGCCCGGGGTCGCGGCCGCGTAGCTCAGCGGGCCCGCCACGAACCGGACGGCGAACCAGCCCGCCAGCACCGCCACGGCGGGCTCCCCGCCCGCCAGCAGGCTTTCGCTCAGCGGGTCTCCGCCCCCGGCCAGCAGCGGGTCGTACGCCATGAGCAGGCCGACGACGGCCCCGATGACCGCGGCCCGGGCCACGGGCGGAACCCGGGTGAGCCGGTCGCACACGGCCAGCGAACCCACGACGAGGGCGCTGTAGGCCGCGCCGAGGACCCCGGCCACCGCGCCGAACAGCAGGAAGACCGGCAGCGTCCACGCGGGCGGGACCGGTGTCGGCACGACCGGGAAGACGGGCGCGTCACCCACCAGGAACCGGGAGCAGGCGAGCGCGGAAGCCGTGCCGATGAAGGTGAGCAGCACCAGGCGGGGCCGGACCGTACGGGTCACTTCCTCGCAGACGAACAGCAGCCCGCCGAGGGGCGCGGTGAAGGCCGCGGCCAGGCCGGCGCCGCCGAGCGCGGTGTGCAGCTGCCGGGTGTCCTCGGCGTCCAGGCGGGTGAGGCGGCCCGCCCCGGAGCCGATGGAGGCCCCCATGTGCACGATCGGGCCCTCCCGTCCGAGCACCAGGCCCGAGCCGATGGCGATGAGACCGCCGAGGAACTTGGCGGGCACCAGCCACAGCGAGCGGGGGCCCGGGCCGGCTTCCTCCCGCCATACGGCTTCCACGTGCTGGATGCCGCTGCCCGCGGCGTGCGGGACCCGCCGGGCGATCGCGCAGGCCACCGCCGCGCCGGCGGCGGCGAGCGCCACCGGGATCAGCCAGCCCGGGCCGCCGAGTGCGTCGGCGGCCTCCAGCACCCTGCCGCGCAGCGCGGCGGCGCGTTCCAGGCACCAGCGGAACGCACCGCCGACCAGTCCCACGAGGGCCCCGGCCGGCACCGCGAGCAGGTAGGCCCGGTACCCCTCCGGGGCGCGCCGACGACCGGGCATGTGCTGCCTCCCCACCGAGCCGTACGGACGTCGTCCGAGCCTGGACCCGTCCGGCGCCCGGCCCGGCGAAGCTCGCCGGGCACGTACGACGGAGGCGCCCGACCGGGCGAAGCGGCGACGGCCCGTCAGGGGTGCGGGGCGCCCCTGAGTCGGCGCAGGGTGTAGCCGTCGCCGGTCGGGTCCAGGGGCCTGGTGGCCTCCTTGAAGAGGTATTCGGCCCGCTCGTAGGACAGGCGGCGGCGGCCCGTTTCCGGGCAGAGGTCGGCCGGTCCGGGGGTGCGGGCGGGGCCGGGCCGGCGGTCCGAGAGGAACACCGGGCCGCGGGCGCGGCCGGCCAGCAGCCGGGGCAGGAGGGCGGCGGTCCCGGAACGCCAGCTCACCCGGGAGCGGCCCGAGCGGGTCGGTCGGGCGCGGCGGTCGTCCAGGTCCAGGTCCTCGACGTCCAGCGACAGGACCGTCGTCACGGGTGCGGCCGACTCGTACAGGAGCAGCCACAGGGTGCGTTCGCGCAGCGGGAGGTCCGTGCGGCTCCAGAGCACGTCGAGCTGCGCGGGGTCCAGCGCCGGTGTCCGGGGGCGGGGCCCGTCGGCCGGGTTCCCGGTGCGGCGCTCCAGGTCCGCGGCCAGGTCCGCCCGGGAGGCCCACGCGCCGAAGGAGCGGACGGCCGAGCGGTGCCGGTTCCAGGTCGCGGGGGCCGCCCCGCCCCAGGCCGTGGCGAACGCCGCCGCCACCTGGCCGGCGGTCACGGAGGCGAGCGGCCGCCGTTCTCCGAGGGTCCGGCGCAGGCGCCGCAGGGTCTGCCCGTACGAGTGCACGGTCGAGGCGTCCAGATCCCCTCGGGTCAGGAAGGCGTGGGCGGCCTCCCCCAGTGTGGGACCGGGCGGGTCCGCCGGGCCGGTGGCGGGGATGGCGTCCGCGCGCCGGAGGAGGAAGGCGCGCTCGGCGGCGTTCCCGGTGAGCGCCGCCGCCCGGTGGAACTCCAGCCGGGCTTCCCCGTAGCGCTCCAGACGGACCAGCAGGTCTCCCCTGACGCTGGGCAGGAGGTGGTAGTCGCGCAGTGCGGGATCGGCGGTGAGGGAGTCGACCAGGTCGATCCCCGCCCGGGGGCCGTACGCCATCCCGAGCGCCACGGCCCGGTTCAGCTGGACGACCGGCGTCGGCAGCAGCTTCGCCAGCGCCCCGTACAGGCCGGCGATCTGCGTCCAGTCCGTCTCCTCGGCGGTGCGCGCCCGTGCGTGGCACACGGCGATCGCCGCTTGCAGGAGGTAGGGGCCGGGCGCGCCGCCGGCCTGCCGGGCGCGCAGCATGGCGGTGAAGCCGCGGCGGATGAGCAGCTGGTCCCAGCGGCCGCGGTTCTGTTCGTGCAGCTGGACGGGTTCGCCGGCAGGCCCGGTGCGCGCGGCCGAGCGGGAGGCCTGGATCTCCATGAGGGCGACCAGCGCGTGCGTTTCGGCCTCCTGGGGTGCCAGCTCCGCCAGCACGCGGCCCAGCCGCAGTGCTTCGAGGCAGAGTGCGGGGCGCAGCAGGTCGTCGCCGGTGGTGGCCGAGTAGCCCTCGTTGAAGATCAGGTAGACGACCTCCCGCACGGACGCGAGGCGCCCGGCCAGTTCCGGGCCGTCGGGGAGGTCGAACGGTACGCGTTCCTCCGCCAGCGTCCGCTTGGCGGCGGCCATCTGCTGGTTGATGTCCGACGGGGTGACGAGGAAGGCCCTCGCGATCTCCTCGGCCGTCAGGCCGCCGAGGAGCCGGAGGGTCAGTGCCGCCCTCGCCCGCGTCGGCAGTGCGGGATGGCAGGAGATGAGCATCAGCCGCAGGACGTCTTCCTGTCCGGCATCCGCGTCGGGGCCGTGTCCGGTGTCCTGGCGCTGGTCCAGCTCGTGGGCGAGCTGCTCCTGTTTGCGGGTCAGCCGCTCGGAGCGGCGTATGTGGTCGACGGCGCGGCGCTTGGCGGTCGTGGTCAGCCAGGCGCCGGGGTTGTCCGGAACGCCTTGGACCGGCCACTGTTCGAGGGCGGCGACGAGCGCGTCCTGGGCCAGCTCCTCGGCGAGGCCGATGTCGCGCACCATGCGGGTGAGCCCGGCGATTATCCTCGCCGATTCGAGCTTCCAGACCGCGTCCACGGTGCGATTGACATCCGGCACGGGCCGATCACAGCACGTGCCCCGGCCGGCCCGCAAGCGGCGTCCGGGGCACTTCGCAGCGCCGGGGCGCCGGGACGCCGGGCGGCTCAGGGGCCGAAGACCTGCTGGACCACGCTCTCGCCGTCACCGACGATCCTGCGGAACCGGCGGGCCAGTTCGACCGCCTCCTCCTTGGACCGGACCTCGATCAGGGCGAAGCCGGCGACGGCCTCCTTGGCCTCGGCGAACGGCCCGTCGGTGACCGTGATCTCGTCGCCGACCGAGGTCACCAGGACGCCGCCCGGTTCGAGGCCGCCGGTGGCCAGCAGCACGCCGGCCGCCGACAGCTCCTCGATGAACCTGCTCATCTCGGCGTACAGGTTCTCGTCGGGAGCGGTGTCGGAAGGACGGGTCGTCATCAGGTAGCGCACGGGGTCCTCTTCTCGTCACGGAGTGCGGCCGGTGTCTCGTCTGTGTCCACCACCCACACGTCGAACGGGTCCGTGTGACAGGGAATGCACGGCGTTCCCTGTCACATCGCCGGATCGACGTGTCAGCGAGCAGCGAGAACCGAACACCGAACGGCGACCCCGGAGGACAGACACATGAGCACCGCCACCACCCGCACGGCCCGCGCCACCCGCACCGCCCGCACCGCGACCGGAAGGAAGCTCGCCTGCGCCGTCGCGGCCACCCCGCTGTGGACGGTCGTCGCCCTCACCCAGGCCGCGACCCGCGAGGGCTTCGACATCACCCGCCACCCGCTGAGCGCGCTGAGCAACGGCTCGCTGGGCTGGCTCCAGATCGCCAACTTCCTGGCCGTCGGCGTCCTGTTCACCATCGGGGCGGCCGGCCTGCGCCAGGCCCTGGGCGGCACCCCCGGAGGCACGTGGGCGCCACGGCTGGTGCGGATCGGCGGCATCGGCATGATCCTGGCGGGAGTCTTCGTCATGGACCCGGCCGACGGTTTCCCGGCGGGCACGCCCTACGGGCCGCCCGCCGCGCTCACCTGGCACAGCTACGCCCACTTCGCCGCCGGGTCGGTCACCTTCGTCTCTCTGATCGCGGCGTGCTACGTCCTGGCCCGCCACTTCGGCCGCCTGCGCGACCGCCGCCACACCGCGCTCGCCCTCGTCGGCGGCACCGCGCTGCTGCTCGGCAACGGCTGGTCGATGGCGGGCGGCAGGGCCGGCACCCTCACCCTGGCGGTGGGCGTCATGACCGCGATGCTCACGGTCTCCCTGATCGCGAACCGCTACCGCAACACCCGCTGACACCCCCGAAGCCCCCGGACTCCCGTGCCCCCGCACACGCCCCCGCGTGCGGGGGCACGGCCGTTCGCGCCCGCCCGTCAGCCCGCTCGTCCGGGCGGGCCGTCGTCCACGTTCCAGGCCCGGACCAGCGCCCGCAGTTCCCACGGTGGCGGCCGGGCCGGTCCTAGACGGACATGAAGGGGGTCGCCAGGAAGGCCAGCAGGGCCAGGGCGGCCATCGCGGCGGCGGCCGTGAGGAGGATCGCGTCGAGCCAGCGGCCCTTGCCGTCGGCGCGGACCACCCTGGTGGGGTCCTGCGGGTCGTAGCTGACCTCCAGCCTGAGGCGGCCGCTCGTGTCGTAGTACGTGCGGGTGTTGCCGTCCAGGTCCCCGTACAGGTAGAGCGTCGGCTCCGCGGCGCTGTGGGCGTACTCCGCCGTCACCGTGATGCCGTGCCGGGGCAGGCGCCAGCGCTCGGCGGCCTTGGGCAGCAGCAGGACGACCGCGCCGGCGAAGGGGAAGCCGACACCGCCGGCGATCCATACGAAGATCATCACGATGGGGTGCGTGGCGAACGAGACGAGCACGCTCATCGCGGCGATCGCGAGGACGGACGTCCACACCATCCGCTTCACCCGCCGGCCGAACGCCTCCCTCGGAGTGTCCGGCTCGCGCTCGGCGGGGCGGGTGGTGACCAGGGCGGCGCCGTCCACGGCTGCGGCGCCCCCGGGGACCGGCGGGAGTGCCGAGTGGACGGCCCGGGCGAAGGCGGTCGCGGCCGCCGCGCTGACGCCGTCGATCCGGTAGACGGCGGGCGCGCTCCCGTCGGGTGCCCTGAGGCGGACTTCGACGGCCCGTCGCTCCGTGTGGACCAGGGCGACGGCCTCGAGGGGGATGCGGTGCTCCCGGCCCGCCCGCCGCAGGACCAACGCATCGTCGGCGGCTCGGAGTTCGGTGCGCTTGCCACCTCGGAGGACGGGTATCGGCGTGATCGGCATGGCCGGATCCCAGCGGCCGCCGCAGGGCGTCGCGGCCGTTCTGGATCTTGTGTTAGGTTCTTTCTGTAACAACCACTACAGAAAAACGGGGAGCTCCTCATGGGCATGGGCAAGAACGCACTCGTCACCGGCGGCAGTCGGGGTATCGGCCGGGCCGTCGCCGAGCGGCTGGCGGCGGACGGGGTCACGGTCGTGCTGACCTACGCGAGCGACGGGGCCGCCGCGCGGGAGACCGTCGAGCGGATAGCCGGGGACGGCGGCCGGGCCTTCGCGCTGCGGGCCGAGCTGGGCCGGCACGGGGACGCGGCCGCACTCTGGGCCGCGTACGACGAACTCGGCCTGGACGGCGTCGACATCATCGTGAACAACGCGGGCATCGGGCTGCCCTCCCCGCTGGGCGAGGTCACCGAGGAGGGCTTCGACCGGGTCTTCGCGGTCAACGTACGGGCCCCGTTCTTCGTCGTGCAGGAGGCCCTGGGCCGGCTGCGCGACGGCGGCCGGGTCATCAACATCTCCAGCGGCGCCGCCCGGCTCGCGATGCCCGAGATCCTGGCCTACGGGGCGACGAAGGGCGCCCTCGACACTTTGACCCTGAACCTCGCCAAGGCCCTCGGCGCCCGGGGCATCACCGTGAACTCCGTCGCGCCCGGCATCGTCGACACGGACGTCAACGCCGGCTGGCTGCGCGGCAACCCGGAGGCCGAGGCGCACGCGGCCTCGCTCGCCGCGCTCGGCCGGGTCGGGCAGCCGCGGGACATCGCGGACGTCGTCGCCTTCCTCGCCTCGGACGCCGGGCGCTGGGTCACCGGCCGCGTCGTCGACGCGACCGGTGGGGCGGGACTGTAGGCCTCAGCCGCGCCGGGCGCGCAGCACCCGGAACGCCGCGTAGAGGGCGGCGGCGGCCAGGACGAGCACGAGGCCGGTCTCGATCAGCTGGGTCGGCCAGTAGTGCGAGGCCGGGTGGAAGTCCGCGTACCGTCCGGTCACGTTCAGGTCGGCGGGGCAGACGCTCATGTTCTGGGTCCGCACGTAGCAGGCGTTCCAGGGCAGGCGCTCGCCCGAGGCGGTGAGCAGCCCCATGTCCGTCGCGAGGGAGCCGTGCGGCATCAGCCGGGCCGGGTCTCCGGGGAAGGGGATGGTGCTGGTCTGGGTGGGCATGAGCGACCAGCGCAGGGAGCCGAGGCCCAGCAGCACCAGGCCGGTCAGGAGACCGGTGACGGCCATGGCCGCGACCGTGCGCCGGACGAGCTGCCCGACGAGGACTCCGACGGCCAC
Organism: Streptomyces sp. NPDC040718; assembly: GCF_055593565.1. Lineage (NCBI taxonomy): Bacteria > Bacillati > Actinomycetota > Actinomycetes > Kitasatosporales > Streptomycetaceae > Streptomyces > Streptomyces sp. NPDC040718. The sequence continues at coordinate 211,167 of NZ_JBVIXO010000006.1, forward strand.
GCCGAGCAGGCAGTAGCCGGCCAGCACCGGCCCCGTGGACTCGTACGGGCCCCGGTCGAACCAGGTGAGCTGATAGGTGTTGGACACCCGGGACCAGCCGAGGCGGTAGACCAGCACCAGCGCGCCCGCCCCGAGGGCCGACACCAGCGCGGCGACGAGGACCTTCGCGCCGAGCCAGGCCCTGGGGGTGGTCGACTGGGTGAGGGCGAGCCGCCAGGTGCCGCTCTCCAGTTCGCGCGCGGTCATGGGGCCGGCCACGAAGGCTCCGACCAGCAGCGGCAGCAGGAGCAGGCCCGTGCCGGCGTACTCCATGCAGAGCCGCAGCAGGTTGTAGGCCCGGGTCGGGAGCACGAACGGCCCGTCGGAGCCCGGGTCGCCGACCTGGAAGCGCAGCGCGATCACCGCGGCGAGGCCGGCCGCCGCGACGGCGGGCAGTGCCCAGGTCGCGCGCCGGTGCTGGCGGACCGTGGCCCAGTAGGGACCCTTCAGCGTCGGCGCGCTCATGCCCGCACCCCCGCGGCGGCGAACGGCGGGGCGTCGGGGGAACGCAGGTGGGCGAGCAAGAGCTCCTCCAGGGAGGGGGTGGCCGTCTGCCAGGTACGGCTGTCGACGGGTCCGCCCGGCCGCACGAGTGCGGTGAGCGTGCGGCCCGTCGTACGGCTTTCGACAACGGTGTGGCGGGCGAGTTCGGCGGAGGCGGCTGCCGGGCCGGTGAGCAGGCGGTGGGCGGCGTTGACCTCGTCGATGGGGCCGGAGAGGCGGATCCGGCCGCCGTCGGCGAGGAGGAGGTGGTCGCAGGCGCCCTCCAGCTCGGTCAGGATGTGCGAGGACATCACCACGGAGGTGCCGTTCTCGGCGGCGTCGGCCATCAGCGTGCCCATGAGCTGGTGCCGGGCGAGCGGGTCGAGGTCGGCCATCGGCTCGTCCAGCAGGAGCAGGCCGGGGCGCTTGCCCAGGGCGAGGGCCAGGGCGACGCGGGTGCGCTGGCCTCCGGAGAGCGTACGGATCCGGGCCCGCCGGGACAGTCCGCCGGCCTCCACGATCCGCTCGGCCGTCGCCGCGTCCCAGCGCCCGGGGTTGAGTTCACGGCCGAGGCGCAGCGTCTCGTCGACGGTGAGCTGCGGGTAGAGGGGCTTGTCCTGGCCGACGTAGGCCAGTTCCTCGCGCGGCGCCGTGCGCAGGGTGCCCTCGGTGGGGAGCACGAGCCCGGCGGCGAGGGCCAGCAGGCTGGACTTTCCGGCCCCGTTGGGTCCCACGAGCGCGCATATCCGGCCTTCGGGCAGCCGGAAGGTGCAGTCGCGCAGCGCCCAGTCCCCCTTGCGTCCGTAGCGCAGTGCGAGGCCTTCGGCCTCGATCACGGTGTCCGTCATGCGTCGCCGTCCCCCTTGAAGTGTGTGTCGAGTACGGATGCGAAGAGCGCGGCCACGTCGTCCCGTTCCATCCCGGCGGTCCGTGCCCGCCGCGCCCAGTCGTCGAGTTCGTCGTGGAGCGGGGAGTCGGCCGGGGCGCCGCCCAGGGACTTCCGGATGAAGGTGCCCATCCCCCGCTTCGCCTCGACGAGCCCTTCGCGTTCCAGTTCGCGGTAGGCCTTGAGGACGGTGTTGGGGTTGATGGCGGTGGCCTCGACGACCTCGCGCGCGGCCGGCAGCTTGTCGCCGGGTTCCAACAGGCCCAGGCGCAGGGCCTGTTTGGTCTGCTGGACGATCTGGAGGTACGTGGCGATGCCGCTGCGGCGGTCGATGCGGTACTCCAGCACGACAGCATCACCCTTTCACTAGTTGACTAGTGAAAGGGTGATGCAAGGGCGCGGTCGCTGTCAACCTCTGCCGGTGGCGCGAAAGGGATCACTCCGGCTCTCACCGCGGCGCGCGGTCCCTATGCTGGCGGACATGATCGACATACCGCTCTCCGCGCTCGAAGTCGCGATGGTCCAGACCGGCACCCGGGCCGTGGACACCCTGCGGGACACCGCGGCCTTCGCGCAGGAGCTGGAACGGCTGGGCTACCACCGGGTCTGGTACGCCGAGCACCACCACTCCCCCGCGATCGGAGCGTTCCCGCCGGTCGTGCTGACCGCGCACGCCGCGGCGTCCACCTCCGTGATCCGGCTGGGCTCGGGCGGCGTGCTGGCCCCCAACCACGCTCCCCTCACCCTGGCCGAGCAGTTCGGGACCCTGGCCGCCCTGCACGAGGACCGCATCGACCTCGGCGTCGGCCGCGGCCCCGGCACCTTCGACGAGGGCATCGCCCGCGCCCTGCGCCGCGGGGCCGGACCGACGACGGACGCCGAGTACCGGGAGGACGTGGCCGCGGTCCTGTCCTTCCTCGTGGAGGAGGTCGCGCTCGGCCCGCTGCCGGAGCCGTGGCTGCTCGCCTCCAGCCCCGCCGGGGCCGCGCTCGCCGCGGAACTCGGCCTGCCGGTCGCCGTCGCCCACCACATCCGGCCGGAGAACACCCGCGCGGTCCTGGAGCACTACCGGGCCGCGTTCACCCCTTCGCGCTGGAGCGCCCGGCCCCGGGTGCTGCTGTGCGTGGAGACGGTGTGCGCGGAGACGGAGGAGGAGGCCCAGCGGCTCGGGGAGCCGATGAACGTCGTCAAGGCCGGGCTGCTCAAGGGCATCAGCGACATGCCCTTCCCCACGCCCGAGGAGGCCGGCGCCCACTCCTTCACGGAACAGGAACGGCAGGCGCTGGCGGGCTTCCGCGCGCGGCAGGCCGTCGGCACCCCCGAGACCGTCGTACGCCGGCTCGCGGAGCTGGCCGCCTGGACCGGCGCGGACGAGCTGATGCTGACCACGCCGGTCTACGACTTCCGCGACCGGGTCCGGTCGTACGAGCTGATCCGCAAGCACCTGGGGGCCTGACGGGGCCGCACCGTCAACGGCCCTGGAGCGCCTTGACGTTGTCGCCGAAGGTCCAGTTCCGGGATCCGTCCCAGTTGAGCGACCAGGTCATCAGCCCCTTGAGCCGGCCCCCGTAGGCGTTCCACGCCTGGGCGACCGGGCCGGGCGCCATGTAGCCGCCGCCTGCGCCCGGCTGGGCCGGGAGCCCGGGGACCTGCTTGTCGTAGGGCACCCTGATCGTGGTGCCCTGGACGACCAGGCCGCGGTCCAGGCAGTCCGTCTGCGCCTTGAAGCCGGCGACGGTCCCGGCGGAGTAGGAGTCCCCGGAACAGCCGTACATGCTGCCGTTGTAGTACTGCATGTTCAGCCACCACAGCCGGCCGTTGTCGGCGTACTTCTTGATGATGGGCAGGTACGCGCCCCAGATCGAGCCGTACGCCACGCTGCCGCCGGTGACGTAGGCGGTCTCGGGGGCCATCGTCAGGCCGAATCCGGCCGGCATCCGGTCGAGCACGCCGTCGATGATGCGGATCAGGTTGGCCTGGGACGGGGAGGGGCGGGTGATGCTGCCGGACCCCACGAGGCCGGTCTCGATGTCGATGTCGATCCCGTCGAAGTTGTACTTCTCGAGGATGGGGACGATCGTCGCGACGAAGCGGTCCGCGACGGCGGTGGAGTTCAGGTCGATGCCCGCGGCCGCGCCGCCGATGGACATCAGGACCGTGAGGCCGTCCTGTTTCGCCTGGCACATCTCGGCGGGGGTCGGCACCTTCACGGTGCCGTCCATGCCGTCCTCCCACAGGACGGTGCCATCGGAGCGGATGACGGGGAAGGCCGCGTTGACCACGTTGTAGCCGTGGGCGCGGATGCGGCCGTCGGTGACGGGGATCCAGCCGAGGGGCGGGTGGACGCCGTTGGCGGCGCCGTCCCAGTTCTCCCAGTACCCCTGGAGGACCTTGCCGGCCGGCTTCGGCTTCACCGCGCAGGTGTCGGGCGCGCCCGGCCCGGGGGGCTCGGCCGCGGCCGCCGCGGGCAACTGGACGCACAATGCGGCGAGTCCGAGGCCGAGGCCGAGCAGGCGGATGGTGCGACGGATCACGGGGGTGCTCCCTTCGTCCGTTCGCGCCGGAGGTGGCGCGCCACCACGGATGATTGGTCCAGACCAACCATCCGTCAAGGGTGTGCGCGGCCCCTACTTCTCCAGCGCCCGGACCGCCTCGCGCTCCAGCTCCACGCAGCGGTCCACGCGCTCCGCGCACGCGTCGAAGAGCGCCCGCCGCTCCTCCGCGCCGGCCTCCGGGGCGGCGTCCCGGGCCAGCATGGCCAGCTCCGCCCAGTGGCCGGCGGACTCCCGGAAGAGACCGGCGGCCTCCGGGCGGCCGACCAGGTCGAGGAAGTCGGCGTACAGCGGCCGGGTCGCACCCGGGGCGGTCCACTCCTCCTCCAGGCAGGCGTACAGCCGCCCGGTGCCGGCCCGCAGGGCCTCGGGCGAGCTGCCGAACCGCCGCTCCCAACCCGTCTTGGTGGTGCCGTCGCGCAGCTGGGCGGCGAGCTTCTCCATCCCGGTGAAGCCGAAGTTGACGTCGAAGCTGTTGCCGAGGACGGCCCCGGTGAGGTGCGTGACGGTGGAGGCGATCGCCCCGTCCACGTCCGGCTCCCCCTCGGCGGGCCCGGTGGGGACCACCAGCTGGTGGCGGCCCTTGCGGTGGGCGGTCCAGGCGGCGCCGAACTCCTCGCGGCCGATCCGGTACGGGGTCTCGGCGCCGTCCTCGATCAGCAGGTCGTCGCCGTCGTACCCGGCGATGACGACCGTGTACGGGTCGGTACCGGTCATCTCGGCGTCCGGGTCGGCCGCGTGCCAGGGCAGGGAGGAGCGGTCGACCACGCAGAACGCGGGCTGCCCGCCGTCCAGCGCGGCGCGGACCCGGCCCCAGCGGGGGTTCATCGCGCGGGTGGCCTCGTACGGGACCCCGAGGCGGCCGAGCGCGACCTGCACCCAGGGCTCGGGGTGGGCCTGGGCCACGATCGTGAGGATGGGCAGGCGGCCCTCGTACTCGAAGACGAAGTACATGAACCCGATGCCTCCGGCCAGGCCGGCCACGAGCTCCTCGTCGTGGACGCTGCCCAGGGCGTGCCTGATCAGCGAGGCCTCACGGTGGCGGCCGGTGCCGAAGTCTTCGTATACGAGCACAGTCATGGGGTGAGCCTAACGGCGCGGGACCACGGCCGGTGACCGGCCGCGGTCCCGCGCGGCGCCCCGCGCTCAGCGCAGGGCGGGGATCACGTCGCGCGTCTCGTCGACCTCCATGCCCGCGGTACGGCGGCCCGGCGCCTCCGGGGGCGCCTCGTCCGCGCAGACGGTGCCCCGGGCCGGCAGCGCCAGGGTGGCGAGGTACTGCGTGGCCAGGGCGCTGACGCATGCGCTCCGGTTGTACGCGGTGTGCCCCTCGGCGTCGAAGGTCAGCAGGCGGCCGTTGTCGAGCGTCCTGGCGAGGGCCACGGCGTCCTGGTACGGGGTGTCGGGGTCCCCCGTCGTGCCGAGGACCAGGATCGGGGCGGACCCGGCCGCCCGGTAGGAGCCCACGTGGCGGCTCGGGCGCTCCGCCTGCCACTGGGCGCAGGTGGTCGCGTGGTTGTGGTCGTAAGTGGGCGGCCCGAAGCCGATCGCGGGGCCCAGCAGCGGTGCGGAGGCCGCCTCGGCGCTCACCAGCGCGCCCAGGAGCAGGGGACTCTTCGGGTAGACGCGGTCGGCGCACTCCACGGCCAGGTTGACGTTGAGGAAGTCGAAGGAGCCGGGTGAGGGCGGGTTGAGCAGGAAGGAGGCCTGGCGCGCCTGGGCCGCCCGCAGGGCCTGTCCCAGGTAGGGCCAGATCTCCTTGCCCGAGTTGATGTTGAACATCAGGCGGTAGGCGAGGGTGTAGCCGGTCGCGGGGCGTCCGCTCGCGGTGACGACCGGGTCGGCGTCCAGGGCCCGCTTGAGCTCCTCGAAGGCCTCACGGGGCCGGCCGTCGCCGAAGCCGCACCCGGCGGGGTCCTGCGCGCACCAGTCCAGGAACCGGCCCACGGCCCCGTCCAGGGCGGTGAACTGGGCTGCGTCGTAGGCGTAGGGCAGGTCGGCGTAGGTGCGGGGGTCGTAGGCGCCGTCCAGGACCATGGCGCGGACGCGGCGCGGGAACTGCGCGGCGTAGACGGTGCCGACGTAGCTGCCGAAGGAGCGGCCGTAGAAGGTGAGCTGTTCCTCGCCGAGGGCCTGGCGGAGCAGGTCGATGTCCTTGGCGTTGGAGCCGGTGCCGATGTACGGGGCGAGGTCCGCGGCCCGCTGCCGGCAGGCGGTGGCGAAGTCGAGGCCCTGCCGGACCGCTTCCCGCAGGGCTCCCGGGGCGGGTACGCCGCGTGCGGCGTCGACCGCGGCGGAGTACTCCTTGTCGTTCCAGCACTCCACCTGTCCGCTGCGCCCCACGCCGCGCATGTCGTAGCCGACGACGTCGAAGGAGTCGCGGAGGGAGGCGGGCAGGTTCTCGTAGCTGTTGCGGGCGAAGTCCACGCCGGAGTTGCCGGGTCCGCCGGGGTGCAGCAGCAGTACGCCGGTGCGGTGGGCCCGGTCGGGCGCGGGGCGCCGGGTGACGGCGAGGGGGATCGTACGCCCGGTCGGATCGCGGTAGTCGAGCGGTACGCGGGCGGTCGCGCACTCGAAGGCGTCCCCGGGGGCGGCGCCTTCGCAGGGGCCCCAGGACAGGGCGGGGACGGGCGGGGCGGCGGGGGACGCCGCCGCGGCGGGCCCGGGCGCGGCTCCGAGCAGGGCGGTGACCGCGACCAGCACGAGGGTCATCCCCCACACCACTCGTTTGCGCGGCTCATCGGTGAAACGGTTCTGCATACGGCGGACTCCCTCTGTGACGGGTCGTCGAAAAGCGGCGCACACGATCGGGGGGCTCGTGGGCGCTCCCGCTCGGACGAGCGGCCCGGCCAGGTTCGCACCCCCGGGCCCGCCTGGTCAGGCGATCGATGGTGCTTACACATCCGGAGCTGTGCGCTCCTTCACCGCCGCCCGTTGAGGGTTCCCCGGCGGGCGCTCCCGCCCCCGGGCCGGGCCGGGAAGGCACCCGTGCGGGTACTCCGTGGTCCGCTCGGCGCGGCCCGCGGGCGTTGAGCCGGGCGGCGCGGCGGCAGGTGGTCCCGCTCGTCGAGGCCGGGGGCCTTCCGGGCCGCGAAGTCCTGCCCGCGACGGAGCCGGTCGCGGCTCCTCGACATCCCCGCCCGGGGGATTTCAGCCGGCGGGGGCCGGGGTGGCGGGGCAGTACTCGGCCTCAGCGATCTTCCGCACGGCTTCCCCGTTCCAGTCGCCGTTGCGGTTGTACGCGAGCTGGTGGCGGGCGTCCTCGGTGGAGACGGCGAGGGAGGTCGAGCCCACCGTGCCCCCGCCGTGGCCCCAGAGGGTCGTCCCGCAGCTCATCCGGAACCGGGTGATGCCGAGGCCGTAGGCCATGTCGGGGCGGTCGGGGACGGGGACGGTCGTCTTCATGGCCTTGAGCTGTTCCGGCCGCAGCAGTTCGCCGCGCAGCAGTGCCCGGTAGAAGCGGTTCAGGTCTCCGGTGGTGGAGATGACGTCCCCGTCGGCCCAGCCCTGGGAGCCGTTCATCTCGGTGACGTCGTCGATCCGGTCGGGGGCGGACTCGAACAGCTTGGAGTAGTGGCGGCTGGAGGGCGAGGGGATGCGGGTGCCGTTGCCGGGGTTGGAGGTGGCCCTCAGGCCCAGCGGCCGGATGATGCGGTCGCGGACCTCGGCCTCGTAGGTCCGCCCGCCCGCCTTCTCGATGATCAGTCCGGCGAGGACGTAGTTGGTGTTGGAGTAGGAGTGCCGGTCGCCGGGCGCGAACAGCGGCCGGTGGGACGTGGCCACCCGTACGTGCTTCTCGGGCGGCAGGGTGTCGTACCGGTGCGCGAGGTAACCCTCGCGGAGGTAGGTGGCGACGTACTCCTCGTCGGCCAGGTAGTCGAAGAGGCCGCTGGTGTGGTTGAGGAGCTGCCGTACGGTGATCCCGTTGCCGTCGTTGCCGTTTCCCTGCACCAGGCCGGGGAGGTGGTACTCCACGGTGTCGTCGAGGTCGAGCTTGCGCTCCGACTCCATCTGCAGCAGGACGGTCGCCACGAACGTCTTGGTGATGCTGCCGACGCGGAACCGGTCGTCGGCGCTGCGCGGCGCGCCGGTGGCCCGGTCCCCGACGCCCGACGTCGACTGCCACACGCCGTGGGCGTCGCGCGCCTGTGCCGTGATGCCGGGGGTGCCGGCCTTCACGTCCGCGTCCATCGCGCGCTGGGTCGCCGCGTGCCGGGCCTTCGCGGGGGCGGGGTCCGGTGCGGCGTGGGCGGGGGCCGCGAGGGCGGTGGCCGCGATGGCGGCGGCCGCGAGGCCCACCGCGCCGGCCCGCGCGGTCTTCCGTAACGTCATGTCGTCTCGTTTCCTTGCCGTTGTGCTGCCCTGTCGGTCGGGAAGACCCCTGCCGGCGGAGAAAGGTTGAGCCACTTGGGTCTTGGGCACGGGTGTCGACATCGACGGGGTGGTCGGGGCACGCGGGGCCGGCGGACGAGGTGCGACGCTCCGGCCGGACGCGTCTAGCCGGCCGGGGTGAAGGCCACCGGGAGGGTCAGGGGGCCGCGCAGGCCGCCGGGGCGCCAGGGGATCTCGTCGGGCCGTACGGCGAGGGCGAGGCCGGGGAGCCTGCGCAGGGCCGTGCCGATGGCGATCTCTCCTTCGAGCCGGGCCAGCGGTGCGCCGAGGCAGTAGTGGATGCCGTGCCCGAAGGCCAGGTGGGCGTTTTCCCGCCGGGTGATGTCCAGGCGGTCGGGGTCGGGGAAGCGCACCGGGTCCCGGTCGGCGATGGCGGAGGCGATCAGTACGGTCGATCCGCGCGGGATCCGCACGCCGGCGATCTCGACGTCCTCGCGCGCGAACCGGGCGATGCCGGGGCTGACCGGGCCGTCGTAGCGCAGGAACTCCTCGATCGCCCCCGGCAGCAGACCGGGATCGGAGCGCAGCAGGTCGAGCTGGCCGGGGTGGGCGAGCAGCATGGCCAGGCCGCCGCCGATCAGGTTGACCGTGGTGATGTAGCCGGCGGCCAGCAGCAGGAAGACCATGGCGATCAGCTCGTCCTCGGTCAGCCGCCCCTCCTCGTCCCGGGCGGTGACCAGGCCGCTCAGCAGGTCGTCCCCGGGGTGCGCCCGCTTGTCCCGGATGAGCCCGGTGACGTAGCCGCGCATGTGCTGCCACGCCTCGTTCACGACGGCGGGGTCCGGCGGCTCCGCGCCCCGGGTGATCAGGCGGTCCGTCCAGCGCTGGAAGTCGTGGCGGTCGTCCACCGGGACCCCGAGCAGCTCGCTGATCACGGTGACGGGGAGCGGCAGTGCGAAGTCGCCGACGAGGTCGGCGCGGCCGGCGGGGGTGACCGCGTCCAGCAGCCGGTCGGTGACGGCCTGGATCCGGGGCCGCATCCCCGCCACCCGGTGGGCGGTGAAGGCCTTGGAGACCAGGCGGCGCAGCCGGGTGTGGTCGGGCGGGTCGCTGCGGAGCATGTTGCCGAGCATCGCCTCCCGCTCGGTGCCGGGCAGCTGCCGCAGGAGGCGGGCGTCCGTGGCGTCCCGTACGTCGCTGCTGAGGCGGGGGTCCGACAGGGCCTCCAGGCCGTCTTCGTAGCGGGTGACGAGCCAGGCGTCCAGGCCGCCCGCGATGACCGCGCGGTGGACGGGAGCCTCCTCGCGCAGCTGCCGGTAGAGCGGGAACGGGTCCGCGACGAAGGACGGATCGGCGTAGGGCAGCAGGACGGGCCGCCGGCCCGTGCCGTGTCCGGGTTCGTCGCCGGATTGGGTCGTCACCCGGCCATGATGCCCGGCGGATCAGTCCCTCAGCAGGAGCGCCACGGCCGCGAGTACGACGGCCAGGGCGAGGGCGGCGAGCCCGTACCACGGCCGGTGGGCGCGCAGGACCGGCAGGAAGCGGTCCAGGGCGAAACGGCCCGGTCCGGTCAGGGCCAGGGTGACGGCCGCGGCGATGATCAGGGACTCGAACTCGATGCCCTCCGGGCCGAACACGGAGCCGGCCCACTTGACGGCGAGGGCGTTGACGATGACGCCGACGACGGCCGCGGCGGCCAGTGGGGTGAACAGGCCGAGGATCAGGCCGAGACCGCCGAAGGTCTCGGTGAGGGCGGCGACCGCCGCCATGGCCTCGCCCGCCGGGTAGCCGGCCTTGGCGAAGAACACGCCGGTGCCCTTGAGGCCGGGGCCGTCGAACCATCCGAACAGCTTCTGGGTCCCGTGGACGGCCATGATCACGCCGAGTACGAGGCGCAGCACGGGCAGACCGATGTCGGAGGGGGTGGTCACGGGGGAACGGGTCGCGGGGGAAAGGATCGCGGCCATCGTGGCGCCTTCCGTCGGCGGGGCGGGGAGTGCCGGGCCGGGCACGTCCGCCATGGAAGCACGTACCGCCCGGCCGGCCGGGGCGGGGCGCGCTGGGCCTGCCCGGCCCGACCCGAAAGCACCCCCGGGGCGCCCGGACACCCGCCCCGCCGACCCGCTCCGCCCCTCCGCTACCTTGACCGGATGCACAGACACAGCAGGCCGGAGCCGTATCGCCGGGCCGGGTGGACGGTTCCGGGCACGGCCGGGCGGGCGGCCGCCGCCACCGCCGCGCTGATCGGCGTACTGACGGGCTGTTCGGACTCGCCGGGCGAAGAAGACGTCCGCTACGCGGGGGACTACGGCAACCACGAGCCGCTGGCCGTGCTCGGGTACCCGTCCGCGGGCACGCTGCGGACGGCGCAGGAGGTCGTCTGGCGTACGGCCGACGGAGACGCGGGGGAACTGGCCGCCCTCGCGGCGCCGGGCACCGCGCACGGCGCCGTCACGGCGACGGCGCGGAACTGGATCTCAGCCTTCGGCGAGGGCGCCCGGGGAAGGGTCACCGCGGAGTTCTACGACGAGGGCTCCAAGCGGCAGAGCGTCGTCCTGTACTTCCACGCGACCGGCCAGATCAAGCAGATCGGCGTCCGCTCGGGCATGGGCGGCGAGGACCGCGACTGGTACGTGTACATGGACGAGACGGAACCTGCCGCGGCCACGGCCGTGCCGTCGTGGATCCCGAAGACGCCCGGCGCGCTCGGCTCCCGGTCGGTGCCCTAGGGAGCCGGGGGCGGGCGGAACCGGGGGGCTCCGCCGAGATGGTGGCAGCATGGGCACATGGCCCTTGACGATCTTGAAACGCTGTTCGCCTCTCCCGCCGCGCTGCTGGCAGCCGGACCCGGCGGCCTCGGGGAACTGCCCGCCACGGGCGGGGGCGTGGGGCGCGAGGCCTTCGGCCAGGCGGTCTCGGTGCTCGACGGGGCCGAGGTGCCACGGGCCGAGTTCGCGTCGTGGCTGTACTTCGGTGCGCGGGTGCTGGGCCACGAGGCGTACGCCGGACTGGTCGCCGGGGCCGCGCCGGACATGCCGTGGCGGACCGTCTGGGCCTGGTGGCGTCCGGTCGGCGCCTACCGGGCCCAGCCGAACCTGTCCGGCGGCGCGGACGTCGAGGTGCACGAAGCGCCGGACGGCCGGGTCCTGTTGAAGCTCGAGGCGCAGTGGGCGGGTAAGCGCTGGTTCGACCCGGCCACCGGGGAGCAGGTCCCGGCCCCGGCGGAGGGGGAGTTCACCGAGCGGCCGTACGACGCCGTTCCCGATGAGGGGGACGACGTCTTCTTCGACGACGGGGAAGAGCCGGCCCTCCACTGGCCGCGGACCTGGGAGGAGCCCGTACCGCTCGGCGGGGGCCGGTTCGCGTTCGCCGAGGAGCGCGGGATCGCCGTCGTCGAGCGGAACGGTGACCGGGTGGCCGACCGGTCCGCCGACGCCGTCGGATGGGGGACGGGCGGGCCCTGGTTCGCGGGGCCCGCGCCCGCGGAGACCCCGCTCGACGCCGGCCGGCTGGCGGAGGCCTTCGGGGCGGACTGGGTCCTGCGCCTGGCGCCGGAGCGGCAGCCCGCGGCACTGGTCCACTCCCCCAGCCGGCAGGTGATCGCGGCGGCGGGGCTGCCGCGGTGGTGGGCGGCGGGGGTGGCCTCGTTCAGCCTGGGGTGGACCGGGGAGGGCGCCCACCAGGTGCTGCCCGAGGAGAACGGGCTGCTGCCGCTCGGCACCTTCGAGCTGAGGTACGGCGACACCGGCCGGGTGTCCGTCCACCCGGAGACGGGCGCGGTGTGGATGGTCCGCAACGGGGAGGGGCCGTTCCTCTTCGCCCGGGACGTGGAGACCTTCGTACGGCTGCTGGAGGCCGTGTACCGGTTCATGGGCGCGTGCTGGAGCCCGTACCCCGGCGAGGACGGCAAGCGGGACTTCGTGCGCGAGGCGGCCGCCCTGGACCCGCTCGCCGTCGATCCCTCCACGCCCGGCGGGGACGTGTGGGAGCACCTGTTCGCGGCCATCGTCGACCTCGGCGTCTGGGGTTACTGATACGCGTGCGCCCGGGGCCCCAGCCGCCGGTACGGGTCAGGCGGCGCGGGTCGCGGTCAGGAGCCAGGCCGTGCTGCGCAGCCTGACCGCGCCTTCGGCCTCGTACGCGCGGAACGTGTCGGTCAGGCGGTCCCGGGCCCGGGTGCGCACGTCGGGGCCGACCGCGCCGAGCAGATGGCGGCCGGGTCCGGAGTCGAGGAGGAAGTCCGCGGCGTCGCGGGCGGTCCGGCCCCAGGTGCCCAGCGCCCGGACGTGTTCGGCGCGGACGTCGCGCAGGCCCGCCGTACGCAGCAGGCCGGTGCCGGTGCCGGGGTCGGCCAGGGAGAACATCCCCGGGCCGCCGGGCGATCCGAAGCCCCCGACCGGCAGGAGGTCCGCGAGTGCGGTGATCGCCGTCAGCCACTCGTTGCCTTCGGGCTCGGCGGCGCACAGGAGGGCGACGCGGCCGCCCGGCCTGAGGGCCGAGGCGATGTTGGCGAAGGCGGCTGCGGGGTCGGAGAAGTACATGATGCCGAACCGGCTGATCGCCACGTCGTGGGCGGCTTCGGGCAGCACGTGGGTCTGGGCGTCGCCGTGGGTGAAGGAGACGTTGGCGATGCCCTCCCGCGCGGCCACCGTACGCGCCCGGTCGAGCATGGGGCCGGAGAGGTCGAGGCCGTGGGCGTGGCCGCGGGAGGCGGTCCGGGCCGCCAGCCGGGTGGTGGCGCCGGCCCCGCAGCCGACGTCGAGGACGCGCCCGTCGGGCCGGATCGCGGCGGCGGCGAGCAGGGTCCGGTCGAAGCCCGCGTTGACCGCGTTCCAGCGGTCGTGGTGGGCGGCCCAGTGGGCGCCTTCGTAGCCGTTCCACGCCTCTGCCTGGGCGGTGTTGGCGCTGCTGGTGGTGTGCATGCGGAAGGACCTCCGGTAGGAGTGGCGCCCCCTAGAATGGGCGAGTGCCCAAACAGTATGGGCGTCTGCCCATACTGGCAATCCCCTTACATCGGGAGGATGTTGATGTCACCGCGAGGAGTGGCCATCGAAGGCCTGCGGGAGCGGCTGTTCGAGGCGGCGGACCGCGTCCTGGCCCGGGACGGGGCGGCCGCCCTGACGAGCCGGGCGGTCACCGAGGAAGCGGGCTGCGCCAAGGGCGTGCTGCACACCCACTTCGCCGGCCTGGACGAGTTCGTCGCCGAGCTCGTCCTCTTCCGCTTCGGGACCGCCGCCGCCCTGTCGGAGGGCCTTCCCGCCAGGGCGGGAACGGGCGCGGTGGCGGACAACCTCGCGGACGTGGCGTCGGCGGTGCTGTCCCTGGACCCGGGCCTCGTGGGACTGGCCGTGATCCGGCCGGTCGCGGCGCGGCGGGTCCGGGAGGCCTGGGCGGACGGCGCCCCGGGGTTCGACGCCATCGAGCGGGCGGTCGGCGGCTACCTGCGCGCGGAGCAGGCCCTCGGGCGGCTGGGGGCCGGCGTGGACGTGGAGTCGGCCGCGCTGGCGCTGGTGGCGACGCTGCACCACCTGCTGATGACCGGCCCGGCCGGAGCGGAGCCCTCGGTCCGGGCCCGGGTCGAACGCCTGGTGCGGGCGTTGACCGGGACCGCCTGACCGGCGGCCGGGCCGTCGGGCCGACGGACCGGTGCTCCCTGCCGGGATCCCGCGGTCCCGTCAACCCCGACGATCGTCGGGGGTGCGGGCAGCCGTTCGGCCGGGGTGCGCGGGCCGCGCCGTTCCTACGGTCGGGGCATGGATTCGATCACGCAATGGGGTTGGGGGCGCCGCCTGTTCCTCGCGGCCGCCCCGGCAGGGGCGGGAGCGGCGGCCGTGGTGTGGCTGGCCCCCGGCGGAGCAGTGGGTACGAACGCGCCGGTGCACGTCACCGGGGGCTGGTCGGCCGCCGGGTACCGGGCGCTGACCGGGAGCGTGGCGGACGGCCCGCCGTGGGCGACGGCCCTCCCGGGGCCGGCCGGTGACGGGACGTTGCTGCTGCTCGGGCTGCTGCTGCTCTGGGCGGGCTGGAGCTCCCTGCGCCGCCGGGACGCCCTGGGCCTGGCCGGAGTGGCGGCTGCCGCCGCCGGGACGGTCTTCGCCTACGGGACCAGTGAGGCGGTCAAGCTCCTCGTCGACGAGGAACGCCCCTGCCGCGCCCTGACCGGGGTCACGGCCCCCGCGCCGTGCCCCGACCCGGGCGACTGGTCCTTCCCCAGCAACCACGCGACCCTGGCGGTCGCGCTGGCCGTGGGGGTGGCCCTCGTGCGGCCCCGGCTCGCCGCCCTGGCGCTGCCGGTGGGCGCGGCGGCCGCCCTGCTGCGGGTGCTGGCCGGGGCGCACTACCCGCACGACGTCCTGGCGGGCGCGGCCCTCGGCACGGCGGCCGCGGTGGCCGTACGGGTCCTCGTACTGCCGTACGCCGTACGGGCGGTGTCAGCCCTCCCCGGCCTCCGGGCGGCCGGACGGCACCGGGGCCACGCCGGCCTCGTGCGCGACCACCGCGGCCGCGGCCCGGTTGTCGACGCCGAGGCGGGCGAGGATCGAGCTGACGTGGGCCTTCACCGTGCCCTCCGCCAGCCCCAGGCGGCGCGCGACCTGACCGTTGGAGAACCCGCTGCCGAGGTAGCCGAGCACCTCCCGCTCCCGGCCGGTCAGGGCTTCGACCCGGGCCCGCGCCGCGGAGCGGCGGCCGGCTCCGGCTCCGGCGCCTCCCGCGGCCAGATGGGCGACGACCCGGGCCGCGACCTTCGGTGACAGGTAGGCGGCGCCGTCGGCGACGGCCCGGACTCCGGCGATCAGCTCCTCCGGCTCCCCCGACTTGATCAGGAAGCCGGCGGCGCCCTCGCCCAGGGCGCGCAGGATGTACTCGTCCTCGCCGAAGGTCGTCAGCATCACGACCCCCGTCCCGGGAACGGTCCTGCGTATCTCGGCAGCGGCCTCCAGGCCGCCGGTTCCGGGCATCCGGATGTCGAGGACGGCCACGTGCGGGCGGTGGGACTGGGCGAGTTCCACGGCCCGGCGGCCGTCGGCGGCCTCCGCGACCACGGTGACGCCCGGGTCGGAGGCGAGGATCGCGCGGACGCCCGCGCGGACCATGGGCTCGTCGTCGGCGATCAGGATCCGGATCATCGGACGTCCTTCGCGGTGTAGTCGTCGGTGGAGACCAGGCGTCCGGCGCGGAAGCAGAGACGGTAGACGTCCCCCGAGCGGTCGTCGAACGGGTCGCCGGTCTGTACGTAGAACTCGCAGACCGCGTCCGGCGGTGCGGGTGTGGGCGCCGCCGGGCGGCGGGTCGTCTGGCGCTCGGGAAGGTACGCCGCCACCTCCTCGCGGGGCTGGCCCGCGTACAGGCGGGCGTAGTCGCCCGGCGCGAGGACGGACTGCCGTGCGGTCACGGTGTCCCACGCGCGCACCCCGCCGATCAGCAGGGCGCAGGTGCACAGCGGCACGAGCACGGCCGCGGCGGCGGTACGGCCCAGCCGGCGGCGGGCCGTGCGGTGCTCGGGGGGCAGTGCGCCGGCGGGCCGGCCGGGCCGCGGCGGCGGCACGGTCCCGGGGCGGTGCGGGAGGGTGGCGCGTACCGCGAAACCGCCGCCCTCGGGACCGCAGGTGAAGGTGCCGCCCGCCAGCCGGACGCGTTCGTCGAGGCCGATGAGCCCGAAGCGGTGCTCTGCCCCGGCTGCCGGGGCCCCGGCGTCCGCGGCGGGCCGGACGGCGTGGTCCCGGGGTCCGGAGACCCCGGGCACCGGCTCGTCGGTCACGCCGACCTCGGTCCGGTCCCCGGTGTGGCGGACGAGGACGGTCGCGCGGTGCCCGGGCGCGTGCTTGGCGACGTTCGTCAGTGCCTCCTGGACGACCCGGTGGACGGCCCGCCCGACGGCGGGGGGCGTTCCGCCGGCGGTCGCTCCGGCGCCGTCCGGTACGCCCTCCACGCGCAGCCCCACGTCCAGGCCGGCCGCGGCGGCCCGGTCGACCAGGCCCTCGACCTCCGCGAGCCCGGCGGCCGGACCGGACCCCGGCGTCGGCTCCGACGGCTCGCGCAGCACTCCGATCACCTCCCCGAGCCGGTCCACGGCGGCGCCCGCCCTGGCCCGGATGTCCTGGGCGGCGGCCCGGTGTTCGTCCGGCAGTCCGGGGGCGAGTTTCAGCGCCCCCGCCGACAGGGCGATCAGGCTGAGGTCGTGGCCGAGGAGGTCGTGCATGTCCTGTGCGATGCGGGTCCGTTCGCGCAGCCGGGCCTGTTCGGCGACCAGCCGCTGCTCCCGCTCCAGCCGCGCCGCGCGCTCCCATCCCGCCCGTACGAGTTCGCGGTGCTGGCGCAGGAAGCGGCCCGCGAACCAGGGCAGCATCGCCGCCACGAGGAGCAGCCCGACGAACCGGCTCGCCCACTCCAGCCAGGCCGGCACCAGGAGCACGCAGACCACGGCGGCGGCGAGGACGGCGGCCAGCGCCGCCGCCGCGCTCCGGCCGCGGCCCCGCTGCCGGCCGGCGAGGAAGGCGCAGACCGCCGCCGGCAGGCCCCACCACAGGGTGGACACGCCCGTACCGACACCGGCCACCGCCCCGGCGAACAGGCCGGCGGACAGCACCGGGACGGGCATCCGCATCCGTCCCGGCACCGGCCGGCATTTGGTGATCGTTTTTCTCACGGACACGACCCTACGGAAGCGTGCCGTTCCCGCGACACCGCCGAAAGTCCACTACCGCCCGCCGGCGCCGGTGAGGACCACGAGGCGCTGGGTCGCCCGGGTCATCGCGACGTAGCGGTCGACCGCGCCGGCGACGCCCGTGCCGAACTCCTGCGGGTCGACGAGGACGACCAGGTCGAACTCCAGGCCCTTCGACAGCGCCGGCGTCAACGACCGGACGCGCGGCGTGGCACGGAACGCGGGATCGCCGATGACGCAGGCGACCCCCTCCGGGTGCGCGGAGAGCCAGGCGTCGAGGACCGAGTCCCGTTCGGCGGCGGACCCGTGGACGACGGGGATGCCGCTGCTGCGGACGGAGGCCGGCACGTTGGCGTCCGGGAGGACGGTCCGGATGACCGGCTCGGCCTCGGCCATGACCTCCTGCGGGGTGCGGTAGTTGACGCTCAGGGAGGCCATGGTGATGCGGTCGAGGCCGATCCGTTCGAGCCGTTCCCGCCAGGACTCCGTGAACCCGTCCCTGGCCTGGGCCCGGTCCCCGACGATGGTGAAGCTGCGGGAGGGGCAGCGCAGCAGCAGCATCTGCCATTCGGCGTCGGTCAGTTCCTGGGCCTCGTCCACGACGATGTGCGCGAAGGGGCCCGCGAGCAGGTCCCGGTCGGCGGCGGGCAGCGCGGCCCCGTCGATCAGGCTGTCCTGGAGGTCCTTGCCGCGCAGCATCGTCACCGCGCCCTCGCCGTCGGCGTCGGCCGCGAGCACGCTGTCGATGACCCCCGCCATCCGTTCGCGTTCGGCGGCGACGGAGGCCTCGTGCCGGCGCTTGCGCAGGGACGCCTGCGAGTCGCCGAGCCGCTGCCGTGCCGCGTCCAGCAGGGGCAGGTCGCTGACCGTCCAGCGCTCGGCGTCCTCGCGCTGGAGCCTTTGCACCTCCTCGCGGCCGAGCCAGGGAGCGCACTTGCGCAGGTAGGCGGGGACCGTCCACAGGTCGGCGACGATCTCGGCCGCCTCCAGCGTCGGCCAGGCCCGGTCGAGGGCGGTGACCAGCTCCCGGTTCTGCCGCAGCGACCTGCCCAGCAGCTCGGGCGAGAGGTCGTCCTCGTCCCCGTCGCCTTCGTCGTGGTGCTTGTCCAGCAGGATCGCGACCAGTTCGTCCCAGATCTGCTCGCGGGCCTCGTTGTGCGGGGTGCCGGGTTCGACCGCCTCGAACGCCGTGGCCCAGTCGTCGGCGGTGAGCCGGACGTCGGCCCAGTGGGTGGTGACCGTCATCCCCTCGGCGGGCGGCTCCTCGTAGAACGCGACGGCCGCCCCGATCGCCTTCACCAGGTCCGCGGAGGACTTCAGGCGGGCCACCTCCGGGTCGCTCTCGGGCACCGCCGTGGCGCCCTCGGCGACGAGGTCCCGGACGGTGCAGGTCTGTACGCCCTCCTCGCCGAGGCTGGGGAGGACGTCGGCGACGTAGGACAGGTAGGGGCGGTGCGGGCCGACGAAGAGCACGCCGCCGCGGCGGTGTCCGAGGCGCGGGTCGGAGTAGAGGAGGTGGGCGGTGCGGTGCAGGGCGACCACGGTCTTCCCGGTGCCGGGACCGCCGTCGACGACGAGGGCGCCGCGGGAGCCCGCCCGGATGATGGCGTCCTGGTCCGCCTGGATGGTGCCGAGGACGTCCCGCATGCGGGACGACCGGTTGCCCGCGAGGCTGGCGATGAAGGCCGACTGGTCGTCCAGCGCGGCGTGCCCCTCCAGCCCGTCGACGCTGAACACCTCGTCCCAGTAGTCGCCGATCCGGCCCCGGTTCCACCGGTACCTGCGGCGGCTCGTCAGGCCCATCGGGTCGGCGTGGGTGGCCGCGAAGAAGGGTTCGGCGGCCGGGGAGCGCCAGTCGATCAGCAGCCGGCGGCCCGTGGCGTCGGTGAGGCCGAACCGGCCGACGTACAGGGGCTCGGGGTCGTCGGCGAGGACGATGCGGCCGAGGCACAGGTCCAGGCCGAAGCGGCGCAGCACGCGCAGGCGGGCGGTCAGCCGGTGGATCTCCGCGTCCCGGTCCATGGCCTCCCGGCCGATGCCGCCGGGTGCCCTGCGTGCGGCGTCGAGCCGGTCGGACACCTCGGCGATCGTCCGTTCGAGACTCTCCTCGATGGCGGCGAAGTGCCGTTCGTCCCCGGCGACCAGCTTCGGGTCGGCCTTGGCGGCGAGGTGGTCGGGAAGGTCAAACACGCTGGTGGTCAGCGGGTTCACTGATGCGGCTCCGATCCGAGGTCGTTCGCGACCCGTGTGTTGCGGTGTGTTCGGCTGTTGCGTGTGTACGGCTGTGTTGCGGTGTGTTCGGCTCAGGTCGGTGATTCTGCGTCACGACCAGGGCCTTGCCGCAAGCCCCCCGGTGCGTTATAACTTGAGAGTGGCAAGGAGCGGGTTTCCCTCCTTGCCTTTGCTGTTTGCGCCGCCCCGCGTGGATGACCCGCCTCCACGGCACGGCCGCAGCCCCCCCTACGCGCACGCGCGCCCCCCTTTCACGACGGCGGCTCCGCCGCACCCGCCGGGACCCGCCCCGCGCACCCGGCGGCGGTTTGCGGCCATGCGGGCCCGAATTCGGCGGTGGGTGGCGTACCGCCGGCCGACCCGGGCCGTCCGGGGGCCGATTGCGCTGTCTTTCGGTCAACCTCCTTGGCTTCACATGGAGTTATCCCCTGATGTCGAAATGCGTCCGCTGCGCCCGGATCGCCCCTGGAGCTACCGTGGCGACCGCTCGTCCGCAACACGGATCCGGCCACCACACATCGCCCCACACCCTTGGGAGTTCTCATGGCAGATTTCGACGCGGCCCTGTCCTTCGAGGCCCACGACCTGGACCTCGGCGGCATCACCGTCACCGCGATGCGCGACACCGCAGGCGTTTCGGCCTTCGCCGCCGGCTCGTCCACCTCCACCTGCGGCATTCCCACCGCCACCGCCTGCCAGTGCGTCACACAGCAGCCGCAGACGGTTCCCGGCGTCATCTGAGAGTGCCCCGCAGACGCCCGCTCCGGCACCCGTTCCCCCCGGGCCCGGAGCGGGCGGTCCGCTTCCTGCCCCCGCCCAGGCCGAGCCGGAAGGACCCGGGACGCCATGACCTCACCCGCCCCCGCCGTGCGCACCTCCTCCTACGCGCTGGTGCGCGCTACGACGCTCACCCACCCCGCGCAGTCGCCGGACGCGGCCGCCTTCCGTGCCGCGTTCGAGGAACTGACACGGCTGGAGGGCGCACTGGCCCGGCTCACGCCCGCACTGACCGACGCCCTGTACGCGAGCCGGGGCGGCCATCCCGACCCCTTCCACCGCGACGTGGTGCTGCCGCTGCGCCGGGCCCTGCACAACGGCCGGGAGCCCCGGCCCGCACTCCTCGCAGCCCTCGGCGACCTGCCCGAACGGGTCCCGGCACTGCGGGAGTGGCTCGGGCTGCACGGCCGGCGCACCTCGCTGCGGGCCCGGCTCCGCGGCCCGGCCGCGGCCGCCCTGGCGGCGGAGCGCCGCGCCCTCGCCACGCAGTGCCGCGAGCCGGCCCTCGCCCTCGCCGCCTCGGCGACCAGCGCCGAACTGCTGGCCGCCGTCGAGCGGACCGCGGCCGGAGCCGTCGGGCGCCGCGCCCGCAAGGAGGAACCCGGAGTGCTGCGGCACGCCGTGCGCGCCGCCACCCGGAGCAGTCCCGTGTCCTGGTACACGGCGGTCGGCTGGGGCCCGCTGCCGGCCGCCCCCGGCGCCCGGCAGCCGGGCGGCTCCGACTGGGGGGAGGGCGACCTGCCGGGCGCGGTCGGCAACCACGTCCGGACCGGCCGGAGCCTGGTGACCGCCCTGTGCGAGGCCCTGCTCGCCGACCCCGCCCGGCGGGCCCGGCTCCCGCACCGGATGGCGAGCGCGGCCCGTACCGCCGACGGGCGCGCCGCCTTCGCCCGGGCCCGCGGCCTCTCCGCCGTCGGCCGCTTCGCCGTCCCCGGGCAGGACGAGGTCGAGGTCGCCGCGAGCGCGCCCCTGGAGCGGGTGGCCGAGCTCTGCCGCACTCCCGCGACACCCGCGCGGCTGGCGGCGGCGCTGGCCGCTCCGGAGGACCGGGCGGCCGCCACGGCGTACCTGGACCAGCTCGTGGAGGCCGGACTGCTGGTCCCCGTACCGCCCGTCGGACCACAGGAGGGAGACCCGCTCGGACGTCTCGCCGCCTGGCTGCGCGCCGGCGGCGAGACCGCCCTGGCCACCCGGGTCGACGAAATCGCCGACGGTACACGGAAGTTCGGGGCGGCCGGGCCCCGCGAGCGCACCGCTCTGCTCGCCCTGCTGCGCGAACGCTGGACGGCGTTGCTGGCCTCGGCGGGACGGCCGCTGCCCGCGCAGGACCCGGTGCCCCCCGTGCTGGCGGAGGACGTGGTGGCCCGGTACCCGGTGGACGCCGACGGCCTGCTCTCCGCCGAGGACCACGAGGCGCTGCGCGATGTCGCCGCCCTGGCCGAGCTGTACGACCTCGGGCACCTGGTGCGCCGGGCCCTGCGCGACCGGTTCGTGGCGCGCTACGGCCGGGGCGGTGTCTGCCACCCCGTCTGGGACTTCGGGCCCTCGACGGTCGCCGCCTGGGAGGACACCGTCCGGGACGCGCTCCTCAGCCCGCGGGACGGGCTGGGCTCCCTCCCGAGCCGCGCGGCCGAACTCGTGGGCCTGCGGGCCTCGTTCGAGGAGGCGGTGCGGGAGCGGACCGCCCTCCGGGAGGACCCGGACGCCGATGTGGTGCTGCCCGCGGAGCTGGTCGCGTCCCACGCGGCGCGGCTGCCCGGCTGGGCCGCGACGCGCCCCCTGTCGTACGCGCACTTCCTCCAGCGGGACGCCGGGCGCGGGCTGCTGGCCCTCAACCACCTCTACGGCGGCTGGGGACGGACCGGGAGCCGCTTCTTCGGCCTGCTCGGCCCGGACGCCGTCGAGGCCGTCACCCGGGAGGTCGCGCACGCGGCGGGACCCGGCTCGCGGCCGGTGCAGTTCCGGCCCGTCCAGGGCTTCAACGCCAACCTGCAACCCCGGTTCATGCCCGAGGAGATCGTCTCGCAGGAGTACGCCCCGCACGCGGAGGGCGGCGGCGGGGACCGGGCGCCCCTGCGCGACTCGGACGTGGAGCTGGTCCACGACGAGGCCACCGACCAGGTGCGGCTGCGGCTGCGGGCCACCGGCGAGACGCTGGACGTCTTCTACCCGGGCCTGCTGGTGAGCGGCCTGCTGCCCACGCGGGACGCCCCGCTGGTCCACGACCATCCCGAGGGCGTCGTCTCCTTCGCCTCCCTGGTGCCCCGGGTGGTCACCGAGGTGCCCGGCGGGCCGCTGGTGCGCACTCCGCGGCTGCGCCACCGGCACGTCGTGCTCCGGCGGCGGCGCTGGAAGCTCGCGCCCGGCACGGTCGACGCGCTGCGTGCCGCGCTGGCCGCCGACCTGCCCGGCGGGGAGGTGCCCTTCGCCGCCGCCGCGCGCTGGCGTGCCCTGCTGGGCGTACCCGACCAGTTGTTCCTGCACCCGCCCCTGGTGACGGCCGCGGAGGCCGTCGAGACGCCGGGGGACCCCCGGTACCGGCGGGCGCTGCCCAAGCCGCAGTTCGTCGACCTCGGCAACGCGCTGCACCTGCGCTGCCTCGGCAAGTGGCTCGCCCGCCATCCCGACGGGCTGGTGCTGGAGGAGGCCCTGCCCGCCCCCGGCGGACGGGAGCGTCCCGCGCGCGCCGTCGAGGTCGTGGTGGAGACCTACCGTGCGGGCAGCCCCGCGGGTGCGTCATGACCGCCGCGCAGCCGGACGTGTCCGGCGCGCCCACCGGGGCCCGTGAGCCCGACGCGCTGGACGCCCTGCGGTCCTGGCGGCTGCGGCCCGGGGTCATCGCGAGCACCCTCGCCTCGGGGCTCCACCTGCGGGGCTGGAGCGGCAGCGTCACCCTGGAGGGCAGTCCCGCGCTGCCGGTCCTGTGGCGGATGCTGGAGGAGGCGCTGCGGACGGGCGGCGCCGCGGAGCTCGCCGCCCGCGCCGCAGCCGGTACGCCGCTGCGTGCCGCGCTGTGCGCCCTGATCGGGCGGCTCCACGCCCACGGGATGCTGGTCGAGGACCCGGCCCCGCCGGGCGGCGCCCCTGCGGGCGAGTGGCTGCTCACGGTCGCCGGGCGTCCCGCCGAGGCGGCCGCCGCCCTCGCCGGGGCCCTGGTGGAGGTACGGGCCGCCGACCCGGGCGGCCCCCTGGCCTCGGCGGCCGTACGGGCCCTGGCGCGCGCCGGGATCCCGGCGGTCCGGGCCCGGGCCGCCGGCGGCCGGGAGCGGGTGCTGCTCCGCGCCACCCGCGCGGACGGCGCCGAGTGGGCGGTCGGCGCGGTCGTCCACCCCGGCGGGGCGTTCGTCACCCCGGTCGGCGGCCCGGCGCGGGCCGTGGCGGACACGGCGGCGCTGGCCGGGCGCCTCGGGCTCGGCCGGGACCCCGGCCGGGAGCCCGGCCGACTGCCGCCGCCGGGCCGGGCGCTCACCGCCCTGGTGGCGGGCGGGGCCGTGCAGCGGCTGCTGTGCGCGGTGGCCGGGCTGCCGGATCCGGGCTCCGAGGACGCCGGGGCCGGGGCGGGGCGACCGCGGTTCCCCCTGGTGCTGGTCGCCGGGGACCACCCGCCGCGGTCGGAGTACCGTCCCTGGCCGCAGGGTTCCGCGGAGGCGGCCGCGCCGCCCGGCACCCTCGCCGAGGCGCTGGCCGGGGTGGCCGCGCTGGGCGACGAGCGCCTCGGGGTGGTCGCGCCGCCGCTGACCGGGGCCCTGCCGCAGCTTCCGGTGGCGCTGGCCGGCTGCGCGGTGCCGGGCGGCGGGCGGCTGGTGGCCGGTGCCGCCCGGGCCGACCTGGCCCGCCTCGACGCGGTGTGCCGGGCGGCCGAACTGCGGTGCCGCGGCACGGGCGTGGTGGTCGGGGCGGGGCCCGGGCACGCACTGGGGCGGGCGCTGCGGCGGGCCGCGCTGCGGCTGCCCGCGCCGGGAGCGGGGGCCGCGCCCTGGGACCCGTACGGGGGCGGGCACCCGCACGCCCGCCACTGGTGGGGCGTGCTGACCCGCCGGCTGGGGGTGCGGGCGGAGATGCGCGTGGCCCCGCTGGACGCGGCCGGTACCGCCCACCGGGCCGAGGTGCGCGCGAGCGGCTCCCCCGGGCGGCTGCTCGGGCGGGCGGTGGAGGCCACCGCCGGGGACGCGGCGGCCTTCGCGGCGCTGGCCGCGCTGGTCCGCGTACAGGCCGGCCCGGCCGGTCCGGCGACCGGTCACATCACGTCTCCCGGCGGGGAGTTGTGCCCGCTGGCGACCGCCGGGGTGGTCCCGGCGCCGTGGGAGGACGAGAGCTGGGCCGCGGGCTGGTGGGCCGGGGTGGCCCGGCGCGAAACCGGCCTGCACACCGCCCTGCGGGAGCTGACCGGCCTGCGCACCCGCGCCTGGGAGCCGGCCGGGCCCGGGGCGCACGCGGTCCCAGCGGCGCTGCGCGGCTGCGGGTTCACCGTACTCGCCGGCCAGGACCGCGCGGGCACCTGCCCGGAAGGAGGAACACGGTGAACGCCTCGGCTCGGCCCGCCACCGCCACCCCGCTCGGTGCGGCCCTCACCGCGCTCGGGCTGACCGTCCTCGACGCGCGGAGCGCGCTGGCCGCCACGGCGGGGCGGGCCGTGGTGGTCCTGGACGACTGGTCCCTGGACACCGCCGCCGAGCTGTCCCGGCACGCGCTCCGCCATCCGGTGACGCTGGTCCCGGTCCGCGGCGACGGTGCGCTGAGCGTGGTCGGCCCCGTGCTGCGCCCCGGCGCGGTGGGCTGCCTCTCCTGTACGGAGTACCGCCGGCTCGCCACCATCGGAGGCCGCGTCCCGTGGCACAGCCCCGGGCTGCGGCTGGGCGGCAGCCCCTCCCCCGCCCTTGCGGACGCCGTCGCGGCACTGGCCGCCGACCTGTTGGCGGAGCCCGCCCCCGCGCCGGGCGCCGGCACGCCGGTCCGGGTGGTGCACGGCGGCCGGGCCGGCTGGTCGAGCCACGTCTTCCGGCCGGTCGGCGGCTGCCCGGTGTGCCTGCCCCTGCCCGATGACGACGCCGCGACGGCACGGCCCCGCCGGAGCGGGGTGCCGCTGCCGGATCCGGGGGTGCTGCGCGGGCCCAACGACCGTACGGACAGGGCCGGCCTGCTCGCGGAGCTGTACGACGAGCGGTTCGGGCCGGTCCACCGGGTGGTCCGCTCCGAGGATTCCGTGAACAGCCTGACCAGCGCCTACGTCACCCTCGGGCGGGACCTGCCCGAGGGCGGGTACGGCCGGTCCGGCGACTGGGACAGCAGCGAGCGGGTGGCCCTCTTCGAGGGCGTCGAGCGGCTCACCGGGATGAGCCCGCACGGCAGGCGGACCGTACTGCGGGCCGCTTACGCCGAGTTGGGGCCGGAGCGGGCGGTGGACCCGGAGCGGCTGGGACTGCCCGATCCCGCCCACCACGGCCATCCCGCGTCGCCGACCGTCCCCTACGCGCCGGACCTGGAGCTGGACTGGGTGCACGGCTGGTCGCTGACCCGCGCCCGCCCCGTCGCCGTGCCCGAGCACGTCGCGTACTGGGATCCCGCCCCGGGCCGGCCGCGCGTCGTCTACGAGTGCTCCAGCGGGTGCGGTCTCGGCAACAGCCCCGAAGAGGCCGCGCTGTACGGGCTGTTCGAGGTGGCGGAGCGCGACGCGTTCCTGATGGCCTGGTACGCGAGGGCCCCGCTGCGGCGGATCGCGCTGCCGGACGACGACCCGGAGGTGCTGCACCTCGCCGACCGGGTGCGGCTGGCCGGATACGAGCTCGCGCTGCTGGACGCCACCAACGACTTCGGTGTCCCCGCCGTCATCGCCGTCGCGCGGCACACCGATCCGCGGTCGGCGGCGCCGCAGGTGTTCCTGGCGGCCGGAGCCCACCACGACCCGCGCGCCGCGATCCGCTCCGCCGTGGTGGAGGCGGTGACCAACGTGTTCAACGCCGCCCAGCGGCTGAGGGCGGAGCCCGACAGCTGTGATCCGCGCAGGCTGCGGCCCATGCTGGAGCGGCCCGAGCTGGTCGTCACGCTGTCCGACCACACCGCCCTGTACGGCCTGCCGGAGGCCCGGCCGCGGCTGGACTTCCTGTACGAGGGCGACGACCGCCCGGCGTCCTGGCGGGAGGCCTGGCCGGGCGCTCCCGAGCCCGTCACGGACCTGGCCGGGCTGCTGGACGCGACGGTGCGGCGGCTGGCGGGCGCCGGGCTGGAGGTGGTCGTGGTCGGGCAGGACGAGGCGGGGATCCGCGACCGCCTCGGCCTCCACACGGCCAAGGCGGTGGTGCCGGGCGCCCTGCCGATGACCTTCGGGCACGTCAACCGGCGCACCCGGGGGCTGCCCCGGCTCCTGGAGGTCCCGCACCGGCTGGGCCGGGCCGCGGGGCCGCTGCGCCACGACGAACTGCCGCTGCATCCGCACCCCTTCCCCTGAGGAGCCGTACGTGACGACCGCTCTGCCGGACTCCTGGCCGGTCCTGCACTGCTTCCCGCGGACCGGGCCCGGGGCCGTGGACGGCTTCCTCGTGGAGGAACTCGCGCCGCTGCTGGACGGGCTCGTCGCCGAGGGCCGGGCCGCCGCCTGGGACTTCGTACGGAGCGAGGAGGGCGGAGCCCACCTGACGGTGCGGGTGCACGGCGGCCGCCCGGCCCGCGGCGAAGTCGCCCGCGTGGCCGGGGCGTTGTCCGGGTCGGCGGAGGTGCGTACCGCGGCGGGGGCGCCGTCCGCCGGCACGGGGTTCGCGGCCCTGTCCACCCGGACGGCGGTGGACTGCGTCGCCGGGACCCCACCCGGCGGCAGGCGCCTGGCCGTCGCCGCGGACCTGGCGCACGCCACGGCCTGGGCCCTGGGGATGGACCCCTTCGCGGCGGCGCGCTGGCTGCGCGGGCTGGCGGTGGCCGGACGGCTCGGGCCGGGCGCGGGGCGGGCGCTGCCCGCGAGCGTGGTGCACGCGCACGTGACCGCCCTGTACGCGGCGCAGCGCGCGGGCCTGGCCGGCCGGGCGGCGGCCTTGCGGGAGGCCCTGGCGGAGGGCGGGGCCGCGGGGCCGGTGGCGGCCTGGGCGGCGGGGGTGCGGGCGGCGGCGGGCGCGGGGGCCGGGGAGTGGGGCTCCGAGCTGCGCCTGCTGTGCAACCGGATGGGGGTCGACCCGGGCGAGGAGCGTGCCGTGTACCGGCTGGCCGCGCACGCCCTGCTCGACACCGGCGAGCCGGCCGCGTACTTCCCCGAGGGGCACCTGGCCCCGGACTGGCGGTACCTGGAGCGGAGCAAGGTCCGGCCGGGCTGGGACGCCGACGACGGGCTGCGGCCGGCTCCCGGCGAGCCGGCCGCGGACGGGGAGGAGGTGGCGCTGCCCGGCGGTCCGGTGCCGGAGGTCCCGCTGTGGGCCGCCGTCACCGGCCGCACCAGCGTCCGCACGGGGCTCACCGGTCCGCTGGACGCCGGGGAGCTGGGCACGCTGCTGTGGGGCGCCCATGCCGTCAGCCACACGACCGGCTCCGGCGCGCCCTTCGCGCACCGCCCCTATCCGAGTCCGGGCGGCCTCTACGCGGCGGGGATCCGGCTGTTCGCGTTCGGGGTGGCGGGGCTGGCGCCGGGTGCGTACCAGTGCCTGCCGGGCCGGCGCGCGCTGCTGCGGGTGGGGGACGCGCCCGCGCTCGACGAGTTCAAGGCGGTGTCCGCGTACATGACGGCGCCGCCGGCGGATCCGCGGGCGGTGGTCGTGGACGAGGTCCCGGTGGTGCTCGGCCTGTACGTGGACCTCGGCCGGATGCGGCAGCGCTACGGCCTGCGGGCGCTGCGGCTGGGCCTGCTGGAGGCCGGGCACCTGGCGCAGTCCCTGCTGCTGACGGCGTCGGCGCTGGGGCTGTCCGCGATGCCGCTGGGCGGCTTCCAGGACGACCTGGCCCACGAACTGTTCGGCCTGGACGACCTGGACCGCCCCCTCCAGTACCTGCTCCCCCTCGGCCGGGCCGCAGGCTGGTAGGCGTGTCTTTCGGATCAGGCCGGGTGGGTGCCGTGCACCCGGGCAGGGGGCGGCCTGGGCGGGGCGGTCGGGCGGGCCGAGGCTGGGACCCGTACCCCCCTCCGCCCGTCGAACAGGACCTCCCATGCCCGTTTCCGGTACGTCGTGCCCCGCCGTCCTCGAAAGCATCCGCCGCCGGTCCGGCAATCCGGGCCGGCGGGTCCTGTTCACCGGCGCGACCGTCGTCACGATGGACCCCGTCCTGGGGGTGCTCGACGGCGCCGACCTCCTGGTGGAGGGCGACACCATCGCCGCGGTCGGCCCGGGTCTGAGCGGCGAGGGCGCGGTGACCGTCGACGCGGCGGGCACGATCCTCGCCCCGGGTTTCACCGACACCCACCGGCACGCCTGGCAGAGCCAGTTGCGCCGGATCATGCCGGACGTCGACGACCTCGGCTCGTACGTACGGTCCACCCTGGCGGGCTACGCCCCCGCGTACCGGCCGGCGGACATGTACGTCGGGACCAGGCTGGCCGCGTTGGGCGCGATCGACGCCGGGATCACCTGCATGCTCGACTTCTCCCACAACTCCCGTACCCCCGAGCACTCCAACGCCGCGGTCCAGGGCCTCCTGGACTCCGGCATCCGGGGTGTGCACGCTTCCATGGGCCCGCACTTCGGCGAGTGGGACGGGCGGTGGCCCGGGGACCTCGCCCGGCTCAGGGACCGCTGGTTCGCGAGCGACGACCAGCTGCTGACCCTGCGGCTGGGGGCGCTGGCCACCGCGGAGATCGCCGGGCCCGCCCTGGCCTACGGATCCGGACTGGCACGCGTGGCGAAGGAGCTGGGCATCGGCGTCAGCGTGGACGCGGTCTTCGGCGCCCCCTCGTCCGAGGCGGTCCTGGAGTGGGAGCGGCAGGGCGTCCTCGGCCCGGACGTGACGCTCATCCACGCCACCGGGCTCACCCCCGGGGCGTGGGAGGCGATCGGGAGGAGCGGTGCGACGGTCTCCCTCGCTCCGACCTCGGAGGCGCAGATCGGGCTGGAGACCGCGGTCCCCGCCGTGGACGAGGCGCTGGCCGCCGGGGTCCGTCCCGGTCTGGGCATCGACGTGGAAGTGGCCCTGGCCGGCGACATGTTCACGCAGATGCGGGCCCTGCACGCCATCCAGCGGATGCGCGCGGTCAACGCCGTCCACGGCACCGGCCGGCCGGCGCGCCGCATCACCGCCCGCGACGTACTGGACTTCGCCACGCTCCAGGGGGCCCGGACCAACGGGCTGGACGGCGTCAGCGGCTCCCTCACCCCGGGGAAGAAGGCCGACCTGATGGCCGTCCGCGCCGAGGACCTCAACAACATGCCGCTGAACGACCCGGTCGGCACGCTCGTACTGGGCGCGGACGCCCGTAACATCAGCGCCGTGCTCGTGGGTGGCGAGCCGCGCAAGTGGAACGGCCAGGTCCTGGACGTGGACCTGGGCGCCCTGCGCGACGAGGTGAGCGCGTCGCGCGCGTACCTGATCGACCGGGCGGGCCCGGGGACGGGTGCCGCGCGGTCCGCACCGGATAATGGCTCCGCCGCGCGCTGGAAGCACTGAGCCGGTACCGGCCCGCACCGACCCGGGAGACGAAGGATCCATGACGCTGAGGGAAGGCCGGCGGGTGACGCTGGCGTCCGACATCGGGCTCTCCGGTTCGCCGGTCGCGATGGACGGCTCCGGCGCCCCGCCCGTGCCCGTGGCCGGGTTCCTCGCCCTGGCGGCGGGCACTGCGGGCACGGTCGAGCGGCTGGACCGGGAGGAGCCGCGGGAGAGCCACGGCGTCCGCGAGTACGCGCGGCTCAAGTCGCTCTTCGATTCGTTCGGGCACGACATGCCGGCGGGGAGCAGGCGGCAGCTGGAGGAGCGGATCGCCGCCCTGGAACCGGAGTGGACCGCCCATCAGCGGCAGGGACCCACCGTGACGGTCCGCGTCCGCTTCGACAACGGGTTCGTCCTGGACGGGGCGTCCGCGGACCTCTTCGCCGACGCGGGCGGGGACGGGTGCTGATCCGGACCCGCCTGGCCGCGGCGGCGGCCGCGGTGGCGGTGGCCGGGGCCGGACTGGGCCTGCGGGCGGTGGCGGCGGGGAGCGCGGCCAAGTACGGCGGTGACGCGCTGTACACCGTCCTGGTGCTGGCCCTGGTCGTGCTGGCCGCGCCCCGGACGGCGCCGCGACGGGCGGCCGCCGTCGCGCTGGCCGTCAGCTGGGCGGTGGAGTTCCTCCAGCTCGGCCCCCTGCCGGCGGAGCTCTCCCGGCACAGCACGGCGGCCCGGCTGGTCCTGGGTTCCACTTTCAACGGGCCCGACCTGTTCTGGTACGCCGTGGGCGCGGCGGCGGGCGGGCTCGTCCTCACCGCCCTGCGGGGGCGCCCCTCCCACAGCACGGCGAGGCGTTTGCCCGTTTTGTGAGAACGGTTACCTTCTCACCCGAATGGCGCGTTTCCGGGGTCATCATGGTTGACCGGAACTGTCGTCTATGCGCCCCTGCCACGGCCCGAGAGCCGTCGGCGACCGGTCGGCGCCACTAGGGAGAACCGTGCGACCTGCGGGCAGCTGGACGGGCAAGAACTGGCGGACCGCGTTGCCGGTGGCGGGAGGCGCCCTCGTGCTGGGGCTCGGCGGCCTCTACGCCGCCGGGCTCGCCGTGGGCGACGACATCGCCGACGGCACCCGGGTCCGGGGCGTCGAGATCGGCGGCATGAGCCGTGCGGCGGCGGAGAGCACGCTGGTCCGGGAGCTCGGCCCGCGGGCCGGCGCCCCGATCCCTGCGGGGATCGGGGACCGCGTCGAGCAGGTCGCCCCCGCGTCCGTCGGACTGTCCCTCGACGCCGCCGCGACCGCCGACCGTGCCTCCCGTGCGGGCTACGGCCCCGTCGGCGTCATCGGCAGGCTCTTCGCCTCCGGCGACCCGGACGTCGAGCCCGTGATCCGCACCGACGAGCAGGCGGCCCGCGCCGGCGTCGACCGGCTCGTGGCGGGCACCGCCCAGGCCGTCCGCGACGGGTCCATAGCCTTCGACGCCGGAAAGCCGAAGGTCGTCCCCGCGCGGACCGGCGTCACCCTGGTCCAGGACCGGGCCTTCGACACCCTCCGGGACGCCTACCTGCGGCCGCGCCCGGCCGGCGCGCCCGTCGCCCTGCCCGTCACCCGTACCGAGCCGCGCGTGGGCGCGGAGGAGACCGGGCGGGCCCTGCGCGAGTTCGCCCGGCCCGCCGTGTCCGGGCCGGTCACCCTCGGCGTCGCCGGTGCGCGGATACCCGTGAGCCCCGCCGTGCTGGGCGAGCACCTGAAGATGAACGCCGACGCCGACGGCCGCCTGGTGCCGGCCCTGGACTCCGAGGGCCTGCTCGCCGACCCGGCCGTGGCCGGCCCCCTCGCGGAAGCCGCCGGGGCCCCGCGCGACGCCGCGCTCGACGTGGACGCGGACGGACGCGTCGTGGTCACGCGGAGCAGCCGCGCCGGACAGCAGGTCACCGGGGAGGCCCTCGGCCGGGCCGTGCTGCCCGCGCTGACCCGCTCGGGTGCCGGCCGGAGCGCCGAGGTGGCCACCAAGGCCGTGGAGCCGGAGCTCACCGATGCCGAGGTGCAGCGCCTCGGCATCAAGGAGAAGATGTCCTCCTTCACCGTGGAGTTCCCCGCCGCCCCGTACCGGACCACGAACATCGGGCGTGCCGTGGAGCTGATCAACGGCTCCGTGGTCATGCCCGGCAAGCAGTGGAGCTTCAACCGCACGGTCGGCGAGCGCACCGAGCAGAACGGCTTCGTCGACGGGATCATGATCAACGACGGCCGGTACGTGAAGTCGCCCGGCGGCGGCGTCTCCGCGGTCGCCACGACGATGTACAACGCCATGTTCTTCGCCGGCCTCAAGCCCCTCGAACACGGGGCGCACTCCTTCTACATCGAGCGCTACCCGGAGGGCCGCGAGGCCACCGTCGCCTGGGGCAGCCTCGACCTGCGCTGGCTCAACGACTCCGGCCACCCCGTCTACGTGAAGGCGTCCTCGACGGACACCTCGCTGACGATCAGCCTGCTCGGCACGAAGAAGTACGACGAGATCCGCGCGACCAAGGGCCCCCGCACCAACGTGAAGCCGCCCGCGAAGGTCAAGGCCGGCGGTCCGACGTGCGAGGTGCAGACGCCCCTGGAGGGCTTCGACGTGACCGTCGGCCGGGTGTTCGTCAAGAACGGCCAGGAGGTCCGGCACGAGGAGCACACCACGCACTACACCCCGCGGGACGAGGTCACCTGCGAGCCGGAGACCGCGCCCGGCACGGTGCCGGGCGGCTCCCCGACGGCGGGCACTCCTTCGCCGGGCACCCCGGCGGCGGCCGCCCAGGCGGCCCCCGCACAGGGCCGGTAGGGGGAAAGAACCGCCGCCCGAGGTGACCGGCGGCGCGCGCGGCGCGCTCCGCCGGGCGCCGGAGGGGCCCCAGGTGCTACAACTGGGGACGTGACCCTTCCTCTCCAGCCGTACCGGGCCATTCGGTGCGGTCACCCCTGAGCAAGGGATTCAAGAGCGTCGCCGGACAGGTGTTCGTCCTTCAGGTGGCGATCGTGGTGTTGCTCGCCGCCGGAGCGCTCCTGGCGCTGCTCCTGCAGTCCCGCCACGACGTCGACCGTGAGGCGCGCAACCGGTCGATCGCCGTCGCGGAGACCTTCGCGCACTCCCCCGACCTCCAGGAAGCGCTGCGGACGCCGGACCCGTCCGCCATCCTGCAGCCCCTCGCCGAGGTCACCCGCAAGGCCGCCGGGGTCGACTTCATCGTCGTCATGAACACCGACGGGATCCGCTACAGCCATCCCCAGCCGGACCGCATCGGCAAGCGCTTCGTGGGCACCATCGAGCCCTCCCTCGCCGGCCGGGTCCACACCGAGAGCGTCCAGGGGCCGCTCGGCAAGGAGATCCAGGCGGTGGTGCCCGTCACCGCGCCGGACGGCAAGGTCGTCGCGCTGGTGTCCGCGGGCCTGACCGTGAAGAACGTCAGCGGCGCCTTCGACCGCCAGCTCCCGGTCATCCTGCTGGCCATGGCCACCGGCCTGGCCCTGGCCACC
The DNA here is from genome assembly GCF_055593565.1 of Streptomyces sp. NPDC040718. Classification (NCBI taxonomy): domain Bacteria; kingdom Bacillati; phylum Actinomycetota; class Actinomycetes; order Kitasatosporales; family Streptomycetaceae; genus Streptomyces; species Streptomyces sp. NPDC040718. Next base: position 244,204 of record NZ_JBVIXO010000006.1, read on the forward strand.
GCCGGCACCGCCCTGACCAGCCGCCGCCTGCGCCGCCAGACGCACGGGCTCGGCCCCCAGGAGATGACCCGGATGTACGAGCACCACGACGCGGTGCTCCACTCCGTCCGCGAGGGGGTGCTGATCACGGACGGGGACGGGCGGCTGGTCCTGGCGAACGACGAGGCCAAGCGGCTGCTCGGGCTGCCCGAGGAGGCCGAGGGCCGCCGCATCGGCGAGGTGCCGGGCCTGGACAGCCGGATGGCCGACCTGCTGCTGTCGGGCCGGGTGGCCACGGACGAGGTGCTGGAGGCCGGGGACCGGCTGCTCGTCGTCAACCAGCGGCCCACCCACCCGCGGGGCCGGCCCGAGGGCGCCGCCGTCACCATCCGCGACTCCACCGACATGCAGGTCCTCACCGTGCGCGCCGAGGCGGCCCGCAAGCGCCTGCGGCTGCTGTACGACGCCACCGGCGACATCGGGACCACCCTGGACGTGGAGCGCACCGCCCAGGAGCTCGCCGACGTCGCCGTGCCCCGATTCGCGGACTACGTCACCGTCGACCTGGCCAGCCCGGTCCTCGACGGCGAGGAGCCCGGCCCCGGCTCCGACATGCGGCGCACCGCGGTCAGCGGCATCCGCCGGGACCACCCGCTGTACCCGCTCGGCCGGCTGATCGAATTCAAGCCCAGCACCCCGCAGGCGCGCGGCTACGACACCGGGAGGACGGAGCTGGTGACCGACCTGACCGACGCCCCGGGGTGGCGCGTCCAGGACCCCCGGCGGGCCAGGGCCATCATCGAGTACGGGATCCACTCCCTGATCGCGGCTCCGCTCAAGGCCAGGGGCGTGGTCCTCGGCGTGGTCAACTTCTGGCGGGCGGGGAAGCCCGAGCCCTTCGACGAGGACGACGTGTCGCTCGCCGAGGAGCTGGTCGCCCGGGCCGCCGTGGCCATGGACAACGCCCGCCGCTACACCCGTGAGCACACGCTGGCCGTCACCCTCCAGCGCAGCCTGCTGCCCCGCGGCCTGCCCGAGCAGAGCGCCGTGGACGCGGCGCACTGCTACCTGCCCGCGCAGTCCGGGGTGGGCGGGGACTGGTTCGACGTGATCCCGCTGCCGGGCGGCCGGGTCGCCCTCGTCGTCGGGGACGTGGTCGGGCACGGGCTGCACGCCGCGGCCACGATGGGGCGGCTGCGGACGGCGGTCCACAACTTCACCTCCCTCGACCTGCCGCCGGACGAGCTCCTGGCCCGGCTCGACGACCTCGTGCAGCGCATCGACGAGGACGACACCGACGGGGCGGGCGGGGTGCTCGGCGCGACCTGCCTGTACGCCGTCTACGACCCGGTGTCGCGCAACTGCACCCTCTCCCGGGCCGGGCACCTGCCGCCGCTGGTCGTCGCACCGGACGGCACCACGGAGATCGTCGACCTGCCGGCCGGGCCCCCGCTGGGGCTGGGCGGCATGCCGTTCGAGACGAGCGAGCTGCGCCTGGCGGAGGGCAGCCAGCTCGTGCTGTACACGGACGGGCTGGTGGAGCAGCGGACCCGGGACATCGAGGAGGGGCTGGAGCTCCTGCGGGAGGCGCTGAGCCACGCGGACCGGGACCCGCAGGAGAGCTGCCTCGCCGTCCTCGACGCCATGCTGCCGGCCCGGCCGACCGACGACGTCGCCCTGCTCATCGCCCGGACCCGGACCCTGGGGCCCGACCGGGTCGCGCAGTGGGACGTACCGCCGAGGGCGAGCGGGGTCGGCGTCGTGCGCAACCTGGCGGCCGCCAAGCTGCGGGAGTGGGGAATGGAGGAGCTCGCCTTCACCACGGAGCTCATCCTCAGCGAGCTGATCACCAACGCCCTGCGGCACGGCGGCCCGCCGGTGCGGGTCCGGCTGCTCCACGACCACGCGCTGACCTGCGAGGTCTGGGACGGCAGCAGCACCGCCCCGCACCTGCGGTACGCGGCCACCATGGACGAGGGCGGGCGCGGGCTGTTCCTCGTGGCGCAGCTCAGCGAGCACTGGGGCACCCGGTACACCCCGGAGGGCAAGGTCATCTGGTCGGAGCAGTCCCTCCAGGGTCCCTCGGACGGAGTATCCCCGGATGTCTTCGGGGACCTCGAACCGTAGCGTGGAGGGGTGCGCCCGACGCGCCCCGTGTCCGCCTGCCTGACCGCGGTCGCCGTGCTGTGCGCGAGCGCGGCGCCCGGCTGCGCGCCCTCCGGGCGGGAGCGGTCCGGGGTACCGGTACGGGCCGCCGCGCCGACGCTCGCGGCGGAGGTGACGGACGTGCCGGCGGAGAAGCTGGGGGCGAGCCTGCGGGACGGGTGCCCGGTGCCGGCGGAGCGGCTGCGGCTGATCCGGATGAACCACTGGGGCTTCGACGGGAAGGTCCACCGGGGCGAGCTGGTCGCCCACCGGGACGCGGTCGAACCGCTGCTGTACGTCTTCGGCCGGGCCCTGGAGGCCCGCTTCCCGATCCGCCGGATGCGGGTGGCCGCCGACTACGGCGGCGACGACCTCGCGGCCATGGCCGACGACAACACCTCCGCCTTCAACTGCCGGCCGGTGACCGGGGACCCCGGGAAGCCGTCGCGGCATTCGTGGGGGCTGGCCGTGGACGTCAACCCGGTCGAGAACCCGTACGTCGACCGGCACGGGACGGTGCATCCGCCGGCGGGCCGGGCCCACCTGCGGCGGGACCCGGCCCGCCCCGGGATGATCACCGAGGACGGCGTGCTGGCCAGGGCGTTCCGCCACGTCGGCTGGCACTGGGGCGGCGAATGGTGGTCGAGGCCGGACTACCAGCACTTCTCGGACGACGGCGGGTAGCCGCCCGGCCGTCCTGACGCGTGTCCTTCGGATCAGGCCCGGACCGCGGCGTCACGGTCGCGCACCGCCACGTCCACGTGCGGGTGAAGCCGTTCCGTAATCCCGCCGAGCCCGACGGGCACCGGAAGACTGGGCCCGGGTGCAGGCGGCTGCACCCCTGAGCACGCGGAGCGCACGAGATGACGAACGGTACGGTCCTGCTGGCCCTGCGGGAGAACCCGTTGGGCGGGGGTGTCAGCGCCGAGCAGCTGCGGCGCATCGGCAAGGAGCTGGAGAACCAGGGGCTGGAGCTGCGCTGGGCGCCGAGTGCGCGGGACGCGCGCGCCGCGCTGCACACCGAGGCCGGGCTCGCGGCGGCCGTGGTCTCCTGGGAGCTGCCGCGGGCCTCGGGGGGCGCCGTCGAGGAGGGCGGCACCGAGGTACTGCGGCACATCGGGCGCCGCTTCAAGGACCTGCCGGTGTTCCTGGTGATGGCGGACGATGGCGACCAGGACCTGGAGCGGCTTCCGCTGTGGGTCTCGGAGGCGGTGGTCGGCTACATCTGGCCGCTGGAGGACACGCCGTCGTTCATCGCCGGCCGGGTCGCGACGGCGGCCCGCGGCTACCACCGCGGCCTCCTGCCGCCGTTCTTCAGGGCGCTGCGCCGGTTCGACGACTCCCACGAGTACTCCTGGCACACTCCCGCCCACTCCGGCGGGGTCGCCTTCCTCAAGTCCCCGGTGGGCCGGGCGTTCTTCGACTACTACGGCGAACGGCTCTTCCGCACCGACCTGTCGGTCTCGGTGGGGGAGCTCGGGTCCCTCTTCGAGCACAACGGCCCGATCGGCGAGGCCGAGCGCAACGCCGCCCGCGTCTTCGGCTCGGACCGTACGTACTTCGTCCTGCACGGCGACTCCACCGCGGACCGCATGGTGGGCCACTACAGCGTCACGACCGACGAGATCGCGCTCGTGGACCGCAACTGCCACAAGTCGGTGCTGCACGGGCTGGTGATCTCCGGGGCGCGGCCGGTCTACCTGGTGCCCACCCGCAACGGCTACGGGCTCGCCGGCCCCCTGCCGCCCGCCGTGACCGAACCGGCGGCGGTGGCCGCGAGGATCGCCGCGAACCCCCTGTCGGCCGGCGCCCCCTCCACCGAGGCCCAGTACGCGGTGGTGACCAACTCGACGTACGACGGGCTGTGTTACGACACGGTGGCGGCCGCCCGCGCCTTCGCGCCGAGTACGCCGCGCCTGCACTTCGACGAGGCCTGGTTCGCGTACGCCCGTTTCCACCCGCTGTACGCCGGCCGGTACGGGATGGCCGTCGGGCCCGACACCTTCCCGGACACCGGTTCCGGGCCCGGGCGGCCCACGGTGTTCGCCACCCAGTCCACCCACAAGCTGCTGGCCGCCCTCTCCCAGTGCGCGATGGTGCACGTGAAGTCGGCGCCGCGGGCTCCGGTCGAACACGAGCGGTTCAACGAGGCGTTCATGATGCACGGCACCACCTCGCCGCTGTATCCGGCGATCGCCTCCCTGGACGTGGCGAGCGCCATGATGGACGGCCCGCAGGGCCAGTGGCTGATCGACGAGGCGGTGACGGAGGCCATCCGGTTCCGCCAGGCGGTGGTCCGCACCGGGCGCCGCATCGCCGCCGCCGGGGACCGGCCCGGCTGGTTCTTCGGGGTGTGGCAGCCGGAGACGGTCACCGACCCGGCGACGGGGGCGAGCGTCGCGTTCGCGGACGCGCCGCCGTCCCTGCTGAGTCGTGAGCCGTCCTGCTGGCACCTGGAGCCCGGGGCCGACTGGCACGGCTTCGCCGGTCTGACCGAGGGTTACTGCCTGCTGGACCCGGTCAAGGTCACCCTGACCTGCCCCGGCGTGACGGCCACCGGTGAGACCGGCGACTGGGGCGTCCCCGCACGGATCCTCACCGCCTACCTGGCGACGCGCGGGATCGTGGTGGAGAAGACCGACAGCTACACCACGCTGGTCCTCTTCTCGATGGGCATCACGAAGGGCAAGTGGGGCACCCTGATGGACGCCCTGATGGACTTCAAGGCCCTGTACGACACGGACGCCCCGCTGGAGCGGGTCCTTCCCGGACTGGTCGAGCAGTTCCCGCTGCGCTACGGGGGCGCCACCCTCGGCGGCCTCTGCCGGCAGATGCACGAGCACCTCACGCGCGCCGACCTGATCTCCGCCCTCGACGCGGCCTTCCATGACCTCCCCGAGCCGGTGGCCCCGCCGCGCCACTGCTACCAGCGGCTGATCCGGGGCGGCACCGAGCGGGTACGGCTGGCCGAGGCCGCCGGGCGCGTGGCCGCGGCGATGGTCACGGTGACCCCGCCGGGGATCCCCGTCCTGATGCCCGGGGAGTCCGTCGGCGCCGCCGACGGGCCGCTGCTGCGCTACCTGCGGGCCCTGGAGGCCTTCGACCGGGTCTTCCCCGGCTTCCACAGCGAGGCCCACGGGGTGACGGTGGATCCCGGGAACGGCGACTACCTGATCGAATGCGTCCGCGCGGACGCCCTCGCGGGGGTGGTCCGCCCACCCGCACCGTGACGGTTCCGCCGCAGCCGCACCGCCCCGGTCATGCCGGGCGGTGCGGCCGATATCGCACGGGTGATCCGCGCTCCGGACGGCCGTATCATCGGGTCCACGTCGGCCCGGTACGGGGAAGGGGCCGCGCACCCCGGCCGTCCCCCGCGGTGGTCTGGCGTCGCTCACGATCACGGAAGGACGGCGATGAAGGTCGGAATCACCGACGTCGCGGCCCGCGCGCAGGTCAGCGAGGCGACCGTCAGCCCTGTGATCAACCGCCGTCGGGGCGTGTCGCGCAAGACCCGGGACGCCGTCGAGCAGGCGATGGCCGAGCTCGGCGACGAACGCAGCACCCAGGGCCGGTTGGTGGCCGTGATCACCGACCACGTGCTCTTCGACCCCGAGCTGGTCGTCCGGGGCTCCGCCGCCCCGGCCCCCTGACCGCCGCCCCCGAACTCCACGACCACAGAGGCGAGGACGTGCACGTGCACAGGACCGTCACCGAACTCGCGGACGGTCGCGAGCTCATCTACTACGACAGCGCCCCCGGCCGGGACCGCGGGGCCGAGGACCTCCGGCCGCTCGACCCCGTCGGGAGCGCTCCCGAACTGCGCCGGGATCCGGCCACCGGAGACTGGGTCGCCATCGCCGCCCACCGGCAGTCCCGTACCTACCGGCCGCCCGCCGACGCCTGCCCGCTGTGCCCGTCCCGGGAGGGGCGGCCGAGCGAGATCCCGGCCGCCGACTACGAGGTGGCCGTCTTCGAGAACCGTTTCCCCTCCTTGTCCGGCGGGGCCGGCCGGTGCGAGGTGGTGTGCTTCACCCCGGAGCACGACGCCGGCTTCGCGGCGCTCACCCCCGCGCGGGCCCGGCTGGTGCTGGACGCCTGGACCGACCGTACCGCCGCGCTGTCGGCCCGCCCCGGGACGCACCAGGTGTACTGCTTCGAGAACCGGGGCGCCGAGATCGGCGTCACCCTCCCCCACCCGCACGGCCAGATCTACGCCTTCACCACGCCCACCCCGCGCACCGCCAAGCACCTCGCCGCCGCTGCCGCCCACCGGGCCGCCACCGGGCGGAACCTCTTCGAGGACCTGCTCGCCGAGGCCCGGGCGGCCACGGAGCGGGTGGTCCTCGCCGGGGAGCACTGGACGGCCTTCGTCCCGTACGCCGCCCGCTGGCCGTACGAGGTCCACCTGTACCCGCACCGCAGGGTGCCCGACCTGACCGGCCTCACCGAGGCGGAACGGGCCGAGTTCCCCGGGCTGTACCTGGACCTGCTGCGGCGCTTCGACGGGCTCTTCGGGCGGGCCCGGCCCACCCCGTACATCTCGGCCTGGCACCAGGCCCCGCTGGTCGGCGGCGGTGAACTCGCCCTGCACCTGGAGCTGTTCACCGTCCGGCGGACCGCCGACAAGCTGAAGTACCTGGCCGGGACGGAATCCGGCATGGAAGCGTTCATGAACGACGTGGCCCCGGAGGCGGCGGCCCGGCGACTGCGGGAGGCCCGGTGACGGCGCGGGTGCGCGAGGAGTTCGAACGGATCCACGGCCACGCCCCGGAGGGGGTCTGGGCGGCCCCTGGCCGGGTCAACCTGATCGGCGAACACACCGACTACAACGACGGCTTCGCCCTGCCCATGGCCCTGCCCCGGACCACCCTGCTCGCCGCCCGCCGCCGGGCTGACGGCCTGCTGCGGGTGCACAGCGCCCAGGGCGACGGCCGGGTCGCCGGGTTCGCGGTGGCGGACCTCGCCCCCGGCGCGGTCGCCGGCTGGGCCCGCTATCCCGCCGGGGTGGTCTGGGCGCTGCGCGAGCGGGGCCTGCCCGTCGGCGGGGCCGACCTTCACGTGGACAGCACCGTGCCAACGGGTGCCGGGCTGTCCTCGTCCGCGGCCCTGGAGTGCGCGGTGGCCGTCGCCTACGACGAGCTGTACGGGCTTGGGCTGGAGCGGCCGGAGCTGGCGCGGGTGGCGCAGTACGCGGAGAACGCCTTCGCCGGTGTGCCGTGCGGGGTCATGGACCAGATGGCCTCGCTGTGCTGCGCCGAGGGCAGCGCCCTGTACCTGGACAGCCGGGGGCCGTCGGTCCGGCAGGTCCCGTTCGACCTCACCGGGCACGGGCTGTCGCTGCTGGTGCTGGACACCCGGGTCAAGCACGACCTCGCCGACGGGTCGTACGCCGCCCTGCGGGCGGGGTGCGAGCGGGCGGCCGGGCTGCTGGGGCTGCCCGCCCTGCGGGACCTCGCCGAGGAGGACCTGCCGGGCGCCCTGGAGCGGCTCCCGGCCGGACTCGTCCCGCTGGTCCGGCACGTGGTCACCGAGAACGCGCGGGTCGGCCGGGCCGTCGAGCGCCTGACGGCCGGCGATCCGGAGGCCCTGGGCCCGCTGCTGACGGCCGGGCACGCCTCCCTCCGGGACGACTACCGGGTGTCCTGCGCCGAGACCGATCTCGCGGTGGACGCCGCCGTGGCCGCGGGTGCGCTGGGGGCGCGGATGACCGGCGGCGGGTTCGGCGGCTCCGTGATCGCCCTGGTCCCGGCCGGGCGGGCCGGGGCGGTGGGCAGGTCCGTGGCGGAGGCCTTCGCGGCGGCCGGGTTCGCCCGGCCGGCCGTGCTGGACGCCGTGCCGTCGGCGGGGGCCCGCCGGATCGCCTGACCGTTCCGCCGCCGTCTCTGTCTTTCGGCAGAGGAACGGATCCACCGCGAGGCTCATGCCGCTGCCGCCGTCGGCATCAATACTGGTCAGCGTGGTGCGCACTCCCCTGATCCCTCGTCCTGCCCCCGGCCTCCCGCCCGGGGCCCTTCCTCACGGGTGGGTGCGCACGGCTGCCGGGACCGCCGGGGTGACCCTGCTGAGCCTGTGCGTGTTCGCGGCCGTGGCGGGGGTCGGGCTCGCGCGCCATCCGTCCTTCCAGGTGCTGGTGATCGCCGCCGGCGCCGTGGTCTTCCCGTTGCGCGGCCGGTTCCCCGGGGCGGTGCTGCTGGTGCTGGCCGGGCTGACCGGGCTGGCGAGCGGCGCCGGGCCGCTCGCGGCGGTGGCCGCGTACGGGCTGGCGCGCCGGACGGTCCGGGCGCGGCAGCGGGCCCGGCTGCTGGCCGCGGCGGCGGTCCTGCTGGTGGTGGCGGCAACGGTGGCCGCACCCGTGGTGGGGCCGGGGCGCGTGCCGTACGGTCTGGCGCTCGGGCTCGCCCTGGCCCCGACGGCGGTGATCGTCCCGGGGCTGGTGGGTACGGCGCAGGGGCAGCAGCGGCGTCTGGTGCGGGCCCTGCGCGAGCGCGGGGACGCGGCGGAGCGGGCGCGCCTGGCGGCCGACAGCGAGGCCCGCACCCACGAGCGCTCCCGTATCGCCGCCGAGATGCACGACCTGCTCGGGCACCGGCTCAGCCTGATCTCGCTGCACGCGGGCGGGCTGGAGCTGGCTCTCGACCGGGCCGCTCCGGAGCTGCGCGAGGAGGCCGTCCTGGTACGCCGGACCACCCGAGACGCGATGCACGAGCTGCGGCAGGTCCTCGGGGTGCTCGGGCCGCTGGGCCGGGACGCCGGACCCGGAGTCCTCACGGACGCGACGGGCACCCGCGCCGACATCGAGGCCCTGGTGGCGGAGTCCCGCGACGGCGGGGTGGCCGTACGGCTCGACTGGACGGGGCCGGACCTGGACGCCCGCCCGGCGGCGGTGCGCAGGGCGGCGCACCGGGTGGTGCGCGAGGCCCTGACCAACGTCCACCGGTACGCCCCCGCCGCGCACGTCGCCGTCGGCGTCGCGCACGACGGCACGGCGGTACGGATCACCGTGCGCAACGGCGCGCCGCCCGGGCCGCCGGTGCCGGCCGGGAGCCTGGGCACCGGGCGCGGCCTCACGGGTCTGCGGGAGCGCGTGGAGCTGCTCGGCGGGGCCTTCGACGCCGCCCCGCTGCCGTCGGGCGGGTTCCTGGTGGACGCGGTCCTGCCGGCGGAGCCCGGTGACGCCGTCGTCCCGCACACCGCCGGGCCGCGCGGCGCGGACGCCGTGTCCGGCGCGGAGGCCGGCGGCGCCGAGGGCGGGGCCGCGAACGCGCTGACGCTCGCCCTGGGGCTGGCGGCGCTGTGCGTGCTGATGGCCCTGGCGACCGCCTTCGTGTACGGAAGCGCGCCCCGGCCGGACGCCGGGCCGCGCCCGCTGCCGCGGATCGGGATGTCGTACGACGACGTGACGGGCCTCGGCGTCGTGGACAACAAGGCGGTCCGGGCCGCCGCCACGGGGCACGAGCCGCCGCGCCCCGCCGGCACGGCCGGCTGCGCGTACCCGTTCAACGGCGCGACCGAGAGCCGTCCGGGCGGCCTGCTGGTGGCCCGCTACTGCTTCGACGCCGGACAGCGCCTGATCGCCATCGACCGTTTCACCGTCCCGGCGGTCCGGGACGCCTCACCCTGGGAGACCCCGTGACCGAGCCCGACGGGCCGATCCGTGTCCTGCTCGCCGACGACGAGACGATGATCCGGCACGGCGTACGCCTCATCCTGCGGCACGCCGACGGGATCGAGGTGGTCGCCGAGGCGGCGGACGGGCGGCAGGCCGTCGACCTGGCCGCCGCCCACCACCCGGACGTAGCACTGGTCGACATCCGCATGCCGGTGTGCGACGGACTGGCGGCGATCGCGCCGCTGCTCGCGCTCGATCCGGCGCCGCGGGTGGTGATGCTGACGACCTTCGGCGACGAGGACAACGTCGTCCGGGCGCTGCGGGAGGGCGCCGCCGGGTTCCTGCTGAAGGACGAGGGCCCGCAGGAGCTGATCAGCGCGGTACGGGCCGCCGCGGCGGGCGACGCCGTGCTGTCCCCGGGCGTCACTGGTGCGGTGATCTCCCGGATGCTGGGCGCCGGTGAGCCGGCCGGGGCGGGCGGCGCGGTCGCGGACGAGCGGATCGCCCGGCTGACGGGCCGCGAGCGGGACGTCCTCGCGGCGCTCGGCGAGGGGCTGTCGAACCAGGAGATCGCGGCGCGGCTCGGCATCGGGACCGGCACGGTGAAGACCCACGTGGGGGCGATCCTGGACAAGACCGGTTCGACGAGCCGGGTCCAGGCGGCGCTGCTGGCGCACCGGACGGGGCTGGCCTCCTGAACCCCCGCTCTGTCCGGAGGCGGAGCGCGGTGGCCGCGGCCTCTGTCCTCCGGCAGAGGGGAGCCGGGCCGGACCGGTCTTTCGGCAGAGGCCGACTCACACCTTGAGGCCGATGTCCGTGCAGGTCAGGGCGGTGAGGATGGATGCGTCCCCCCGGCTCGCGGCAAGTTCCGCGGGCCTTCGCACTTCAGGCGGAGCATCCATGTCGCACGCGTTTCCCTCGTCCCCCGCGCCCTCCTCGCCCCCGGCCCCCGCCGAACCGGCGGCCCGCGCGACGGGGCTGACCAAGACGTACGGGAAGGGCGGGACACGGGTCACCGCGCTGGACGCGGTGTCGGTGGAGTTCGCGCGGGCCCGGTTCACGGCGGTCATGGGGCCGTCCGGCTCCGGAAAGTCCACGCTGATGCACTGCATGGCGGGCCTGGACCCGGTGACGTCGGGTTCGGCTCGGATCGGCGGGGTCGAGCTGTCCGACCTGAACGACCGGCAGCTGACGCGGCTGCGGCGGGAGAAGGTCGGCTTCGTCTTCCAGGGCTTCAACCTGCTGCCCACCCTCACGGCGATGGAGAACATCACCCTGCCGCTGAGGCTCGCCGGACGGCGGCCCGACACGGCGTGGACGGACGCCGTCGTCGCCACCGTCGGGCTCGCGGGCCGGCTCGCGCACCGGCCTGCCGAGCTGTCCGGGGGCCAGCAGCAGCGCGTCGCCGTGGCCCGGGCGCTGGTCTCGCGTCCGGAGATCGTGTTCGCGGACGAACCGACCGGCAACCTCGACTCCCGCTCGGGCGCGGAGGTGCTCGGTTTCCTGCGCGACTCGGTACGGGAGCTGGGCCAGACGGTCGTGATGGTCACCCACGACCCCGTCGCCGCCGCCCATGCCGACCGCGTGGTGTTCCTCGCCGACGGCCGCCTCGTGGACGAGCTGCGGGAGCCGACCTCCGGCGCCGTCCTGGACCGGATGCTCGCCTTCGAGTCCCAGGGCCGCGCCCGCTGACGGCGCTCCTCCCCCGCTCCCGTTCCGCCCGCCCTCCCGCCGGGCCTTCCGAAAGACCGACATGCTGCGAACAGCACTGCGCAACGTCCTCGCCCACAAGGCGCGCCTGATCATGACCGTCCTCGCGGTCTGTCTCGGGGTCGCGTTCATCTCCGGGTCCCTCGTCTTCGCCGACTCCACCACCGCCGCCTACCGCGCCTCCATGGCACGCGACTACGCCGGCATCGCGGTCACGGTCGACCCCAAGTACCCCGTCGGCGCCCCTTCCGGCGAACGGGCGAGCGCCCTCGACGACGCGCTCGTGGCCCGGCTGGCCGCCGTGCCCGGGGTCGCCGCGGCCCGACCGACCGTCGACGGGTCGGTGACGCTGGCCGCGAAGGACGGCTCGCCGATGCGGGCCGGCAACGCCATGGGCAAGCTCGCCGCCGGCTACGTCCCCGGACCCGACGGCAAGGACTCCCGCTACCCGCTGACGGCCGGCCGCGCCCCCCGCGACGGCGGCGAAGTGGCCCTGGACCGGGGCACCGCCGAGGCCGGCGGGTACTCCCTCGGCGACACCGTAGGCCTGGCCGTGGACGGCCCCGTGCTGAAGCTGCGGCTGGTCGGCACCGTCTCCACCCGCGACACCCGGGTCACGTCCGGCGGCACCCTCGCGGTGTTCGACCGGGCCACCGCCCAGAAGCTCTTCGCCACGCCGGGCCGCTACACCGGGATCGACCTGTCCGCACGGCCCGGGACCGACCGGTTCGACCTCGCCCGGCGGGTCGGCGCGCTGCTGCCCGCCGACCGGGCGGAGGCCACCACCGCTACCGCCAAGGCCGACCAGCAGTCCGTCTTCATCGGCACCAAGACCCGCAGCCACGCCCGGCTGCCCCTGGTCTTCGCCGTGGTCTCGCTCTTCATCGGCTCGTTCCTCATCGTCAACACCTTCACCATGCTCATCACGCGGCGGACCCGGGAGATCGCGCTGCTCCGCGCGATCGGTGCGTCCCGGCGCCAGGTGGTCCGCTCCGTGCTCGCCGAAGCGGCCCTGGTGGGGCTGGTCGCCTCCGTGGTCGGGTTCGGCCTGGGCCTCGGCGTCGCCGCCGCGCTGCCCGGCCTGCTCGGCACGGGGGAGGAACGGCTGCCCTACGGCCCGCTGGTGATCGGCCCCGCGCCCGTCGCCGCCTCGCTCGTCGTGGGCGTCGGCGTCACGGTCCTCGCCGCCTGGCTGCCGTCCCGCCGCGCCGCCCGGATCGCACCCGTCGAGGCGATGCGCACCGCCGAGCAGCCGCCTTCCGCGACGCTGTCCCGGATCCGGGGCGCGATCGGGGCGGCCGTGGTCCTGCTGGGCGCGGGGCTGCTGCTGTCCCTGGGCGGTGCGAAGGACGCCTCGGACGAGAACCTGCGGACCGCGATGTTCGGCTGCGGTGTCCTCGTGACCGGGCTGATCGTGCTGGCGCCGCTGCTGGCGGGCCCGGTGGTCCGGCTCATCGGGCGGGTCACCGGCCGGTTCGGCGTGGCGGGCGGCCTCGCCAGGGACAACGCCCTGCGCGACCCGCGGCGTACCGCCGCCACCGCCGTCGCCCTGATGATCAGCACGGCTCTGGTGACCGGGCTCGCCGTCATCGAGCACTCCTCCAGCCGGGCGCTGGACTCCCAGGCGGCCGCCGGCCTGAGCGCCGACTACGTCATCGGCACCCGCAACACCACCACCGCCGTCGACGCGGCCGCCGTCCGGCGGATCGCCGCCGTCCCCGGCGTCAGGACCGCCTCCGCCGTCGCCGACTCCAGCATCTCCGTCGGCGCCAGGGCGGGGCAGGTCTCGGGCGTCGACCCGAAGACCGTGGAGGCCGTCATGAGGCTCCGCTTCACCAGCGGCTCCGCCAAGGACATCGGTCCGGGCCGGATCGCGGTCTCGGCCGGCTTCGCCCGGGACATCCGGATCCGCACCGGCGACCAGGTCCGGGCGGCCATCGGCCCGGGCGTCGGGGAGGACCGCGACCGGCCCTACACCGTCGTCGGCGTCTACCAGGACAACCCCACCGCGCAGGACGCGCTCGCCGACCGCGGTGAGGTCCAGGAGCACGGCTACCTGCGCGACTCCGTCCAGCGGGTCCTCGTCTCCGCCTCCGCGGACCTCGGCGGGCAGCTGCGCGCGGCCGTGGACAACAGCCCGCTGCTGAAGGTCCAGAGCCGTGCGCAGCTGGTGCGGGAGCAGGCGGGCGTCGCCGGCGACCTGATCACCATGGTGTTCGGGCTGCTCGCCATCGGCGTGGTCATCTCCGCGCTCGGCATGGTCAACACGCTCGCCATGTCGGTCGCCGAACGCACCCGCGAGATCGGTGTCCTGCGCGCCATCGGCATGGACCGCTCGGGCGTCCGCCGCATGATCCGTCTCGAATCCCTCACGGTCTCCGCGTACGGCACCCTGCTCGGGCTCGCGGGCGGCCTGTTCGGGGCCTGGAAGGTCAGCGGCCTGGCCAACGGGGCCATCCCGCAGTACTCCTTCTCCCTCCCCTGGGGCACCCTGGCCCTGGTCGTCCTCCTCTCCCTCGCCGTCGGCGTGTCGGCGGCCGCGCTCCCCGCCCGCCGGGCCGCGTCGCTCACCCCGCTGCACGCCGTGGCGGACGCGTAGTCCGGGTCCTACGGTGGGAGGAGCAGCAGCTGGAGCGTCGCGATGGTCAGGTCTGAGGGGCCCGGGCGGCCTTCCCTCGTCCGGCGGATGGGCAGCGCCCTCCGCCGGACGAGGGCCGGCGGCCGCTGGGTCCACGTCCGGGGCCTGCACCTGTGGCAGCGCTCGCTCGGGTTCGCCGCCCTCGGCTTCCTGACGCTCGTACCCCTGCTCATCGTCGTCTCCGCGGCGGGCGCCGTCGGCGGGCAGGGTTTCGCCCAATGGCTCGGCGACGGGCTCGGCGTCTCGGCGGGCGCCAGGCTGGAGATCGGCCGGCTCTTCGCCCTGCCGGGCCAGGCGTGGCGGACCACGACGGGGTTCGGTCTCGCCCTGCTCACCGTGTTCGGCCTGTCCTTCGCCACCGTCCTGCAGAGCGGGTACGAACGGATCTGGGGCCTGCCCCCGGCCCGCTGGTGGGACCGGTGGCGGCACGTCCTGTGGCTCGCCGCGCTGATCGGGGTGCTGTACCTGTGGGCGTTCTCCCCGCCGTGGCGGGACTCCCCGGCCCGCGGCGTCGTCACGTTCGTGACCGGCACCCTGTTCTTCTGGTGGTCCCAGCACCTGCTGCTCGCCGGCCGGATCTCCTGGCCGGCCCTGCTCCCCGGAGCCCTCGCCACCATGCTGGGCCTGCTCGGTCTCCGGCTGTTCTCCCGGCTCGTCTTCTCACCCCTGATCGCGTCGAGCGCGGTCTCGTACGGGCCCTTCGGGACGGTCCTGGTCATCCAGTCGTGGCTGCTCGGCGTCGGTGTGGTCGTCTTCGCCGGCGCGCTCCTCGGGCGTCTGCTCCACGACGAGCTGGAGCGGCCCGGGCGACGGACCGCCGGGCCGTGACGTTTTGGACCTTCCGCTGACGGGATGCGGCGCCCATGGTCGGGAAGGCGCATTGCGTACAGGGGTGTTGACGGACTGGAATGCCAAGGTCAGGGCCCGTCTCCGCGAAACACGACCCGCACGGCTTCCGGTCCAGGAGCTGGCACGGAAGGAATCCAATGGCATCCATGCTCGACGGCTGCACCCCCTGGCCGGAGGAGTTCGTCGACCGCTACTGGGCGGCCGGGCACTGGGGCGGCAACACGCTGGACAACCTGCTGCGGGGGTGGGCCCTGCAGTACGGGCCGCGGACCGCGCTCGTGCACGGCGGGACCCGCGTCACGTACGCGCACCTGAACCGGCGGGTGGACCGCATGGCCGCGGGGTTCCGGCTGCGCGGGCTGCGGCCCGGGATGCGGGTCGTGGTCCAGCTGCCGAACGTGCCGGAGTTCGTGGTCAGCGTGTTCGCGCTGATGCGCGCCGGTGTCGTCCCCGTCCTCTGCCCGGTCTCGTACCCCGCGTCCGAGGTGCCCGAGCTGGTACGGGTCACCCAGGCCGTCGGCTACGTGGGCCCGGCGGCGTACCGGGGCGTCGACCACACGGCGATGGCCGCGGACATCGCGGCCCGCTGGCCCTTCCTGCGGCGGGTGTTCACGTACGAGGCGCCGGGGACCGAGTCGCCGTACGGCGGTATGACCACCGACCCGTCGAACTGCCAGTACGCGCCGCTGGGTTCCATCGACGCCGCACCCGAGCCGGCACTCCCGCCGGGCGCCGGGCAGGTGGCGTTCCTGCTGCTCGGCGAGGGCGACGGCGAGGGCGAGGGCGGCGGCACGGGGGCTCCCGTGCTCGTTCCGCGCACCCACAACGACTTCGCCTACCAGGCGCGGGCCGCCGCCGAGCTGGTGTCTCTCACCGAGGAGGACGTGTACCTGGCCGCGCTGCCCGCCGCGTCCGTCTTCGCCCTCGGCTGCCCCGGCATCATCGGCACGCTCACCGCCGGCGGGACCGTGGTCCTGGCCGACGGGCCGGATCCCGCCGCATGCCTGCCGCTCATCGAGCGGGAGCGGGTCACCCTCACGTCGCTGCCGGCCGACGCCGCAGCGGCCTGGCTCGACGCGCTGCACTCGGTCCGGGCCGACGTGAGCAGTCTGCGTCTGGTGCAGACCGGCGGCGCGCCGCCGGACCGGACGGTCGCCGAGCGGCTCGGATCCGGGCTGGGCGCGCGTCCGCAGCAGGTCTTCGCCCGGGCGGCGGGGCCGGTGGTGCTCACCCGGCCGGCCGATCCGGACGAGGCCGTGCTCACCACGCACGGCCGCCCGCTCTCGCCCGACGACGAGGTCCGCCTGGTCGGTGCCGACGGCCGGGACGTGCCGGACGGGGAGCCCGGTGAACTCCTGGCGCGTGGCCCGTACACCCCTCGGGGCCGCTACCGGGCGCCCGACGCCCGCTGCTTCACCCCCGACGGCTACGTCCGCACCGGCGCCCTCGCCCGGCGGACGGCGGACGGCAACCTGGTGGTGACCGGCCGGGTCCCGGAGTCCACGGCGGGCTGACGTGCCGGGTCCGGGTGGTTCCCGCATCATGAGTGCTGTGTGCGACCCACCCGGCGAACCGGTCTTCCTGTCGATCGTGGTTCCCGTCTTCAACGAGGAGGAGTCCCTGCCGGTTCTGGCGGCGCGGCTGCGGCCCGTCCTGGACGGGGGCGAGGAACCGTACGAGGTGCTCGCCGTCGACGACGGCTCGACGGACGGGACCCCCCGCGTGCTGGAGGACCTGCGCGCCGCCTGGCCCGAGCTCCGTGTCGTGACCCTCCGGCGGAACAGCGGCCACCAGGCGGCCCTGACGGCCGGACTGCACCGTGCCCGCGGGGCCTACGTGATCAGCATGGACGCGGACCTCCAGGACCCGCCGGAAGTCATCCCGGAGATGCTGGCCCTGGCCCGGGCCGACGGCCTGGACGTCGTCTACGGCGTCCGGACGGACCGGTCCACCGACACCGGCTTCAAACGCCGGACGGCCGCCGGCTACTACTGGCTGATGCGGCGTCTGGCCGGCTCCTACGTACCCGCCCAGGCCGGCGACTTCCGGCTGCTGTCCCGCCAGGTGGTGGAGACCCTCAAGTCCCTGCCCGAGCAGCAGCAGATCTACCGGCTGCTCATTCCGTGGCTCGGCTTCCCCGGCGGCCGGATCACCTACCAGCGCGGGGAGCGAGTGGCGGGCACCACCAAGTACCCCCTGCACAGGATGGTCCTCCTGGCCCTGGACAGCGTCACCAGCTTCTCGGCGGCCCCCCTGCGCCTGGCCACGGCGATCGGCGCGTGCAGCCTCGCCGTGTGCCTCGGCTTCCTCGTCTGGACCCTCGTCGCCCACGCCACGGGGAACACCCTGCCCGGCTGGACCTCCCTGATCACCACGGTCCTGTTCTTCGGCGCCGTCCAGCTGTTCTGCGTGGGGATGCTCGGCGAGTACGTGGCCCGCATCTACACGGCCGTGCAGGCCCGGCCCACCTACTTCGTGGCCCGTGACACGGACGGGGAACAGCGCTAGGGAGCCGCGGCCGGCCCGGCCACCGGCAGACGATGTCGAAGTGCCTGCGGACGAGCTCCTGGATCCGCTGGTCTCCGGGCAGGGAGCCGCTTCTCGGCCCCTCCGGCGCTCCGTCCCGGCCGGCCGGCGGATGGTCCGACGTGATCCGCAAGAGCGGGCCCAGCGGGTGTCACACGAGCACTCCGGAGAAGAACATCGCCCCGAGCAGGGCGTACTGGGCCGCGCAGCAGGCCAGCAGCGGCACCTGGACCCATCGCGGCATGCGCGCGACCAGGACGAGTCCGACGAACATCTGCGCGTGATTGCGGTACCAGGACATCTCGGCGCCGGCGAGGAACGGCACGAGGAAGACCGCCGCCGTCAGGACGGCCGCCGCCCGCTCCCCCGCGTCGAGCCCGCGGTCGCCGTGGCGGACGAGCAGGGCGACGGCCGTCGCCAGTACGAGGAGCACGAAGGCGGTGTCGAGCCAGAGCTGAGTGCGGTGCGCGTCGAGCGCGTGCCGCACCATCCAGGGAAGGTGCCCCTCGGGGGTGTACCAGTCCTTGAACGGGAAGCGGTAGGCCTTGGCCATCTCGTCGAACGGCTGGTGCACGCCGCCTTGGCCGTAGCTGGATTCCTGGATGGTCTCGTACGCGTCCCAGCGGCCCGTCGCCTGCCACATCAGCCATTTGGCCCAGAGCAGGGCGCAGCCGGAAACGGCCGCCGCCGCGCCCGCCTTCGCGAACCGGACGGGCCACGTGCTCCCGCGCCACGCGAGGAAGGCGCTCAGGAGCAGCATGCCGACGGCGACGGCGCCGACGGGGTGGCAGGCGGTCGCCGCGAAGCCGCCGGCGGCGGCGACCGCCCACGAGCCGCGCTTCACCCCGGCGACGCAGACCAGCAGTGCCAGGGTGGCGGCGGAGATCGGGAACAGGGCGTGGAAGTAGACGCCGCCCGGGAACACCGTGCCGATGGCGAGGGCGAGGCCGGTGGCCCGGGTGAGCCGGGCGCCGAGCAGCCACCACAGCACCGCGAACATGCCCAGCAGGGCGGCCTCGGTGACGACGGCGGCGGACAGCTCGTAGGAGAGCCCGGTGGCGGAGACCGCCCGGACCGACATGGGATACCCGGGGAACCAGGCGACGTTCCCGCAGATGACGTCGCGGAAGTCCGGATAACGCTCCCGGCAGCGGAACATCTCATAGCCGGATTCGGCGATGGACAGGTAGTGGGCGGAATCCCAGCGGCTGCGGCCACCGGTGGACCAGTACGCCACCGGGGTGCCGTCGCCGGCGACGGAGGCCTTGGCGACGGCCCAGGTGAAGAGGTTCGCGATCAGCCACGCGACGACCGGCGGCAGCAGCCGGTGGCGCCGGTCGCGGCCCGCCGGCCGGGTCGCTCCCGCCATCTCCAGCCCCGCGATCGTCTCGTCGGCGGTCCGCCGCACGGCCGGCCCGGGCGGGAGGGCCCGTACGGTGCGTGCTTAACGGTCATTCTGGCCAACGCCCCGCGGAGCCGCACCCGGAGCTACTCCTGTCCGGGGCGCCCGCCCCGCGCGCGGGATGATCGACTTGCTCCATGACGACACTGGCGCACCGCGTCCTCCAGGCCCTCGACCGGTTCCACGCGGCCCACCCGTGGGACCACAACGCCCACTACCACCGCTGGATCATGCGGCAGCTCCCCCGGCGGTTCGACCGCGCGCTCGACGTCGGCTCGGGCAGCGGCGACCTCGCCCGGCTGCTGGGCACGCGCGCCGCGTCGGTGCTGGGTGTGGACGCGGATGCCGGGATCGTGCGACGGGCACGGGAACTGACCCCGCCCGCCGCCGCCGTGACCTTCGTCGCCGCGGAGGCGCCGGCCGGGATACCGCCGGGCCCGTACGAGGTCATCACGTGCGTCGCCGCCCTCCACCACCTGCCCTTCGCCGAGTCCCTCGTCCGGCTGCGCCACCATCTGGCGCCCGGCGGAACGCTGGTGGTGGTGGGTCTCGCACGTGCGGAGTCGACCGGCGACCACCTCCTCGGTGCCGCCGCCGTACCGGCGAACGTCGTCATGGCCTGGGCCAAGAACAGGGGCCGCGGGGCGTCGCGGCCGGTCGCGATGACCGCCCCCACCCGGCCGGCGGCCATGGGATTCGCCGAGATCGCCGCCGAGGCCCGCCGCGTCCTCCCGGGTGCGCGCCTGCGCCGGCGCCTGTTCTGGCGCTACACGCTCGTCTGGCGCAGCACCTGACGGCGGCTCGGAGCGTACGGCCGGGGCCCCGGTCCGGCACCCGTCCCCGCGTCAGTAGCCGATCGTGAAGCGGCGCTGGACGAAGCGGGGCAGTTCCGCCTCGTCGACGAGCGCCACGGCGGCGTCCTCCATGGAAATCCGGCTGCGGCCGTCCGCGTCGAGGACCGGCTGGTCGCCGCCGGTCCGGAAGCGGCCCGTGCGCTCCCCGGGCGCGATGTCCATGGCGGGGCTGAGGTAGGTCCAGAGCCGGTTGGAGGTGCGCAATACGTCCAGGGCGTCGCGGGCGCCGCGCACGGCGGCCGCGTACTCCCTCGGCAGCCCGAGCGGGTCCAGGGTGTTGAACAGGTGCTCCTCGGAGTCGGCCATGACCAGGCCCGGTTCGACCTCCAGGCTGCCGGCGCCGCCGATCACGATCAGCCGGGTCCGGGGGTGGCTCTCCAGGGCCTTCAGCAGCGCCCTCGCGGCGGTGGCGTACACGGTGGGATCGGCTATCGACCGCCGCACGGTGTCCGTGAAGTCCCTGGCGGCGTTGCCGGGCTGGAATCCGCTGATCAGCACGTCCAGTCCGGGCAGTACGGCGGCGATGCCGCCGGCGTCGAGGACGTCGACGCTCTTCCAGGTGACGTTCTTCCGGTCCTCCCGGATCCCCGTGGCGTCCCGGCTGAACGCGGTGACGTGGTGCCCCCGGTCGAGGGCTTCGGTGACGACGCGGCTGCCGATCCCGCCCGTGGCCCCGATGACTCCGATCTGCATGGCTCTCCCCTGTGTCGGTCGGTCGGTGACAAGGCGCGATCCATGTCGATGCACGCCGTGTGAAAACTATACGCCGTGAAGTAAAGATACGGCACTCGGGAAAGTGACTCTGTAGAGTGGCGCCGTGGGAAGCACCAAGGGGCGCCGCGAGCGGCTGCGGGCCGAGACGACGGCCGAAATCAAGAAGGTCTCGCTGGAGTTGATGGCCTCGGGCGGGCCCGACGCGATCACCCTGCGCGCCATCGCGCGCGAGATGGGCATGACCGCCAACGCCATCTACGGCTACTTCGCCACCCGCGACGACCTGGTGACCACGCTCATCGGGGATGTGTACACGTCGCTGGCCGACGCCGTGGACGCCGCCTGGGACGCGGCCCCCGCCGCGGACCCGGCCGCCCGGATCCGGGCCTGGGCACACGCCCTGCGGAACTGGGCCCTGGCCAACCCCGAGGGCTTCCGCCTCGTGTACGGCGACCCCGTACCCGGCTACCAGGCCCCGCCGGACGGTGCCGCCCCCGACGCCGCCCGCCGCGTCTGCCTCGGCCTCACCGCCCTCGCGGCGGCCGCCTGGCCGTACGCCGAACCCCTCCACCCGGACGGCGAATTCCAGTGGTCCGACTTCGAGGCCCCGCTCCTCGACAAGGTCCGCCCGGCCTTCCCCGGCCTGCCCCCGGCGGGCGTGGCCCTGGCCATGCGCCTCTGGGGCCGGCTGCACGGCCTGGTGACCCTGGAGGTCTACGGGCACCTGCGCACGCAGACCTCCAGCCCGGACAAGCTCTTCCGCGCGGAACTGGACGACCTCGTCCGCGCCTTGGGCCTCCCGGCCGGCGAGCAGAAGCGGAACGGATGACGGCCGGTCCGGCGCAACAGAAAGGCCCCGGTCTCCGTGAGGAGGCCGGGGCCTTGTCAGAGCGCTGGGCAGGCCTTGCACCTGCATTCCCCCACGGGAAGTGGGGTGTCTTTCCTTGGACCACCAACGCATCGTCCCGTCACCGTGTTTCGCGGCGGCGAGCTCGAGATCAACTATAGCCCACGAAACAGGAAGCTCCGCTACCGCTCCCCGCGCTCGAAGTAGTCGTACCCGACGGCCCGCCCGTCTTCGGAGAGGACGCCGGCGGTGACGAAGCGCGCGGTGCCGGCGCCGATCCGCGCGACGAGGTCGCCGGCCGCGGCCACGGCCGGCCCCGAGAAGTCGCGGCCGGTGACGGCGGCTGCGCGCCGGGCCCGGGAAAGGGTGCCCAGCCCGATGTGGCACTGGAGGCGGATCGGGACGCGCCCGCCCCAGCTGGCCCGGTCGGCCACGCCAGTCGGCGGAGTCGGCGGCGGGAGAAGTGATCATGAGGGGACGCCGGTACCGGCCGACCGTATCCGTCCGGTCCGGGCCGGTCGCGCCGGACGCCCCGGGCTTTCGGGTTTAACTCGTGTAACCTGAAACGACAGGGCAGCATCGGGCTACAGAGAGCGATGAAGCACGCCATGGCCAAAGAGGCATCGGCTCCCGCGTCGGCCACCAGCGCGGACGTCGCCCGCCTGGCCGGGGTGTCACGCGCCACCGTCTCCTTCGTGCTCAACGACACCCAGGGGCACCGGGTCAGCGAGGGCACCCGGGCGCGGGTGCTGGCCGCCGCCGCGCAGCTCGGCTACGTGCCGAACGCGGCCGCCCGGTCCCTGCGCGCGGGCCGCAGCAACCTGGTGTTGATGCCCGCCTCCGTGTCGGCGGTCGGGCGCCTGGTGAGCGAGTGGGTGGACGACCTGCTCAGCGAGCTGGAGCGGCACGGCTACACCACCGTCATGCACGCCGGCCGCTTCGCCGATCCGCTCGAAGCCGCCCGCGCCTGGGCCGAGTTCCGGCCGGCCGCCGTGCTCTCCCTCGACGGCGACCGCCTCACCGCCCGGGCGGCCGAGGTGCTGCGCCGTGCCGGGGTGCGCGGGATGCTCGCCTTCGCCTCGCAGCCCGTGGACGGGGTCCACACCATCGCCTTCGACCACACCTCCGTGGGTGCGACCGCGACCGAGCACCTCATCGCCCGTGGCCGCACCGGGATCGGCGTGGTCATCCCTCGCGAGCGCGGCCTCGACGCCCTCGCCCGGCCGCGGCTGACCGGCGCCGAGCAGGTCGCCGCGCGGCATCCGGTGACCGTCACGCCCGTCGAGCTGGCCTACACCCGGGAGTCCGCGACGGCGCTGGCCCGCCGGTGGAGGGAGCTCGGCCTGGACGGCGTCTTCGCGTACAACGACGAGTACGCCGCCCTGCTGATGCACGCGCTGATGGCCGAGGGGATCTCCGTACCGGACGAGGTGGCCGTCGTGGGCTGTGACGACCTGGTGCTGTCGGCGCTCCAGCGTCCCGCGCTGACCAGCGTCGCGCTGGAGCTGCCCTCCGCCGCCTCCGTCGCGGACGCCCTGCACGCGCTGGTCTCGCAGGGCACGGCCCCGGGGGTCCCGGGCATCGAACCGGTCCTGGTGCACCGGCAGTCGTCCTGAGGCGGCCGGCGGGCGCCCCCCGGAGCCTGCCGGCCGCGTCCGCCTCAGCTCCGGCGGGCTGTGGCGGTACGGTCCGCGGCACCCCCTCGGGTAGCGCGGAGCCGCGTTCCTCCCGGGCGAGTACGGGCATGAAGGCGCGCCACACCAGCAGCGCGGCCGCCGCCCCGGCCGCCGCGCCCGCGACGGTGTCGCCGCCAGTGCGCGTGCAGCCACGTACGGCTCCACACCATGGCCGGCGTGAACAGCGTCCCCGCCCAGCAGCAGGCCCAGCGGCAGTACGCCGGGCCTGCGGTGCGCGGGAACGGGTCTCTCGCTCATGGGCGCGGCTCAGGCGTCCAGGTGGCGGGCGAGGAACGCCACGCTGCGGGTCACGATCGGGGTGACGTCCGGGACGCCGAGGAAGATGTGGTCGGCGCCCTCCACCGGTTCCAGTACGCATTGCCCGCCGGCCGCGCGGAGCGCCGCGTCGAGCGCCTCGCTCTGGCCGTAAGGGACCAGGCCGTCCCGCGTGCCGTGGACCAGCAGGAACGGCGGCGCCCCGGCTCCGCCGGCGGCGGGCGCGGCGTACGTCACCGGGCTCGCCGCGCGGGCCAGTGCCGGCCGTTCCGCCTCGGTGCCGCCCAGCAGCGCGTCACAGGGGTCGGGGAACTCCAGGCCCGGTGGCATCGGCGGCATGGGGTGCTCCCGTAGGGAGTCCAGGTCGGACACGCCGTACCAGTCGACGACGGCCCGGACCGAGGTGTCCCCGGCGCCGACGCCCTCGGCGCCCTCCAGGGCGGCGGCGCCGGGGGTGTGCGGGCCGGTCAGGCCGGCCAGGGCGGCGAGGTGGCCGCCCGCGGACTCGCCCCAGACGGCCATCCGGTCGGGGTCGATGCCGAAGACGCCGGCGAACTTGCGGACGTAGCGGATGGCGGCCTTCACGTCGTGCAGCTGCGCCGGGAAGGGGGCTTCGAGGCTGTGCCGGTAGTCGATGGAGACCAGGGCCAGCCCGGCCGCGAGCACCGTGCCGTGCAGCAGTCCGGCGGGGACGGTCGGCGGCGGGTAGCGGCGGTCGCCGTCCAGCCAGCCGCCGCCGTGGATCCAGACCACGGCCGGGACGGGACCCCGCGCGGCGGGGACCTGGACGTCCAGCAGCCGCGGCCGGTAGCCCGGCCGGGTGGCGTAGGTGACTCCGTCGAAGCGGCGCACGCCGTCCTCGGCGACCACGGGCGGCACGGGCGCCTGGAAGGGAGGGGGCGGCCAGGTCAGGTCGGGCCCGGCCGGGAGCGATTGCGTCATTGCGGCCCTTTCACGCGAGGCTGTCCGGGGGTCAGCCAGTCCGGTGTTACACGTGTAACATCGGACTGTAGCCAGCCCTGCCCCGGGCCACAAGATGCCCGCTACAGCTGGTTCCCTCCCGCGTGATTACACGAGCGAGCGGCCTCCCTCGTCGAGAGGGTGCCCGGTCG
Source organism: Streptomyces sp. NPDC040718 (assembly GCF_055593565.1). Lineage (NCBI taxonomy): Bacteria > Bacillati > Actinomycetota > Actinomycetes > Kitasatosporales > Streptomycetaceae > Streptomyces > Streptomyces sp. NPDC040718. Next base: position 268,541 of record NZ_JBVIXO010000006.1, read on the forward strand.
TGGCGTCCACATGGTCCGGGACCTCGTCGTGGCGGTCGCCCACGGTCGGCGTCCCGGCGGGTTCGAACATGAGGATGGCCGCGCCGGAGGGCGAGTGCGGCTTGTGCTCCGTGCCCCGCGGGACGGTGAAGACCGCCCCGCGCGGGAGGACGACCGTGCGCTCCCCGGCGGGCTCGCGCAGGGAGATGCCCAGCTCGCCGTCGAGCACCAGGAAGAACTCGTCGGTGTCGTCGTGGGCGTGCCAGACGTGTTCGCCCTGGACCTTCGCGATGCGGACGTCGTAGTCGTTGACGCGCGTGACGATGCGGGGGCTCCACAGCGCGTCGAAGGTGGCCAGGGCCGTGGCGAGGGAAATGGGTTCGTCGGTCATGGGCCCATGCTGCGCCGTTCCGCACGGCCGGGGTGAGTGCTAGGAATTGCACATGCCGAAAGAATCCTCGCACCGCGTCGTCGTGATCGTCGACGAGAACTCGAACCCCTTCGAACTGGGCTGCGCGACCGAGGTCTTCGGCCTGCGCAGGCCGGAGATCGGCCGTGACCTCTACGACTTCACGCTCTGCTCCCCCGCGCCCGACACCCTGATGCGCGACGGGTTCTTCACGCTCACGGGGGTGGCCGGGCTGGAAGCGGCCGATACGGCGGACACCCTCATCGTCCCCAACCGCCCCGACGTGGAGGTGCCCCGCCGTCCCGCCGTGCTCGAGGCGGTCCGGCGGGCCCACGCGCGCGGGGCGCGCCTGATGGGCTTCTGCAGCGGCGCCTTCACACTGGCCGAGGCCGGAGTGCTCGACGGCCGCCGGGCCACCGCGCACTGGCAGTGGGCGGACTCCTTCCGGGCCCGGTTCCCCTCCGTCCGCCTGGAGTCGGACGTGCTGTTCGTGGACGACGGCGACATCCTCACCGCCGCGGGGAGCGCGGCCGCGCTCGATCTCGGGCTGCACGTGGTCCGCCGCGACCACGGCGCGGAGATCGCCAACTCCGTGAGCCGGCGCCTGGTCTTCGCCGCGCACCGGGACGGCGGCCAGCGGCAGTTCGTGGAGCGCCCCGTCCCCGACCTGCCGGACGAGTCCCTGGCACCCGTCCTGGCGTGGGCGCAGGAGCGGCTGGACTCGCCGCTCACGGTCGCCGGCCTCGCCGCGCGGGCGGCGGTCAGCCCGGCGACGCTGCACCGCCGGTTCCGGGCACAGCTGGGAACGACGCCGCTGGCCTGGCTCACGGGGGAACGGTTCACCCTGGCGTGCCGGCTGATCGAGCGCGGCGAGTCCCGCATGGAGCTGGTCGCCCGGCACAGCGGCCTCGGCACCGCCGCCAACCTGCGCGCGCTGATGCGCCGCGAGACGGGCATCACGCCGTCGGACTACCGGCGGCGGTTCGGCCCGGCGGCCGGCTGAGCGGGGGCGTCCCGTACGGTTCGCGCCGCGCGAAGTCCTTCGGCGAGGCCGGTCCGGACGGGCAGGTGTGGTGCGGAACCGCCACCGTCCCCACGCAGGACGCCGTCGCGGAGGCCGGGCTGTGCTGGTGGGAAGGACGGCTCTCCGAAGGCGTGGTGTACCTGCCCGGCGAACCGGGCCCCGAGGCCGCCGCGACCGCCACCCGCGCCTCCCGCGAAGCCCTCGCCACCGCCGGGCCCCCGGGCCGGATCTGACCGGCCCTTACGGCAACCGGGTGACGTGCGGGCCCCAGGGGGGCGTGGGACGCTGTTGGCGGGGCCCGGACCGCTGTGGAAGGGCAGCCGCGACGAACGGAGCGCGCCGTGGGGAATCCGATCCTGCCCGTGGCGTTGCGGCGCCGGGCTACGGCCGGATGTGCCGCCGCCCTGCTGCTGGTGGCGCTGGCCTCGGGTGCCGGTGCCGCCCGGGCGGCTCCTTCACCCCCGCCCTCCCCCTCGCCCTCCGGAGGCGGCCTCGACCCGCGCATCACCGAGATCATGCGCAAGCCCGAGTACCGCTACGCCCAGTGGGGGCTGCTGGAGACCGAGCCGGCCAACGGCCGGGTGGTGCACAGCCTGTTCCCGGGGCAGTTCTTCATACCGGGCTCCACAGCGAAGCTGTTCCCCGTCTCCGCCGCGTGGCAGACCCTCGGCCGGGACCACCGCTTCGTGACCCCCGTCTACGCGGTCGGGCAGCGCGACGGTTCCACCCTGACCGGGGACCTCGACCTCGTCGCCCAGGGCGACCTCACCCTCGGGGGCCGGACCCGGCCCGACGGCACGGTCGCGTACACGGACCTCGACCACACCTACGCCGACGTCTTCCCGGGCGCCACCCTCACCCCGGAGAACCCCCTCGCCGGGATCGACCGGCTCGCCCGGCAGGTCCGCGAGTCCGGCATCACCAGGGTGGAGGGCGACGTGATCGTCGACAGCCGGCTGTTCGCCCCCGACCCGGAGCTCGACCCGGTGCCGACGCCGCTCATCGTCAACGACAACCTCATCGACCTGCTGACCACCCCCGGGGACCGGGCGGGTGCCGCCGCCAAGCTGGACTGGCGGCCGAAGGTCGCTCCGTACGAGGTCACCTCGACGGTGAAGACCGTCGCAGCCGGGAAGCCGACGGACATCACGGTGACGGCCGACAGCACCGGCACCCGCATCCGGCTGTCCGGCGCCATCGCCGCGGACGCCCGGCCGCTGCTGCGCACCTCCCCGATCACGGACCCGGCCGCGTTCGGCCGGACGGCGCTGATCCAGGCGCTCGGCCGGGCCGGGGTGGAGGTCACCGCCCCTGCGGCGGGGCCCAACCCGGTCGCCCGGCTGCCGCGCGACTACGAGGGCCGGCCGCGCGTGGCCGCGTACACCTCTCCCCCGTACGAGCAGTACGCGAAGCTGATCCTGAAGGTCAGCCACAACCTGGGCGCCAACCTGGACGTCTGCCTGCTGGCCGTCAGCACCGGCAGCCACCGGTGCGAGGACGGCTTCCCGGTGCTCGCCTCCTTCCTGGACCGGGTCGGCGTGGACCGCGAGCAGGTGGCGCTGGCGGACGGCCGGGGCGGCAACCCCGCCGACCGGATCACCCCGCAGGCGCTGGTGCAGATCCTCGCGTACTGGCAGGGCACCCCGGACGCGCGGCGGTTCCGGGAGGCGCTGCCGATCCTCGGGGTCGACGGGCTGCTCGCGGAGAACTGCCGCGACTGTCCGGCCCGCGGCAAGGTGTTCGCGAAGACCGGTGCGGCGGTCGGGGCCGACCTCCTCAACGACCGGCTCGCCGTGGGCGCCATCACCATCGCCGGCTACCTGGACAAGGGCGGCGGCCGCTTCGACCCCTTCTACGCGGGCGTCACCGGCGCGATGACCCCGAACGCCGGCACCCAGGGCGTGGTGGCCATCGCCAACGACCTGGCCATGATCTCCGCCTACCTCCAGGAGTCGCCCTGACCGGGTGGCGGACGGGCGGCACCGGAGCCGTGCCTACAATGGCTGAATGATCTTCATTGTGGTGAAATTCGCCGTCAAGCCCGAATACGTGGACCAGTGGCCGGAGAAGGTCGCGGAGTTCACCCGCGCCACCCGCGCCGAGCCGGGCAACCTGTGGTTCGAGTGGTCCCGCAGCCTGGAGGAGCCGGACACCTACGTCCTGGTCGAGGCGTTCCAGGACGACGCGGCCGAAGCGCACGTCACTTCCGAGCACTTCGCCAAGGCGTTGGACACCATGCGTCCGCTGGTCACGCGTACGCCCGACATCGTCAGCACCACCATCGCGGGCGCCGCCGGCTGGAGCCGGATGGGCGAGCTCCAGGTCGACTGAGGCAGGGCCGGCGAGGGCCTCTTGACCAGCCGTCCATGATGGACGGTATATGGACGGTATGACGACCGGATCCCGTGCTCGTTCGTTCGGTTCCGCGGCGGCACGCTACGCCGAACACCGGCCCTCCTATCCGGCCGCGCTCTTCGACGCCGTCGAGGAGCTGGCCGGCTTCCCGCTCTCCGGCGCCCGCGTCGCCGACGTCGGCGCGGGGACGGGGATCGCGAGCGCCCTCCTGCACGCCCGCGGGGCCCGGGTGGTGGCGGTGGAACCCGGGGAGGGCATGGCCGCCGAGTTCCGCCGCCGCAATCCGGGGATCGCGCTGGTCCGCGGCGACGGCGACCGGCTGCCGCTCGCCACCGGGGGCGCCGACCTGCTGACCTACGCGCAGTCCTGGCACTGGACGGACCCCGGCCGTTCCGGCCCCGAGGCGCTGCGCGTCCTGCGGCCCGGGGGCGCGCTGGCCGTCTGGTCCAACGACCCCGACACGGACGTGGAGTGGATCGCCGAGCAGCAGGCGCGCATCGAGAAGCACTTCGGCCCCGGCTGGTACATGAACGAGCCCGCCCGGTCGCTTCCCGGCCTGCACTTCACCGCCCGACGGCTGAACTGGTCGCGCCGGATCTCCGTCGAGGCCCACCTCGGCAAGCTGTCGACGCACTCCCTCTTCCTGGTGGGCGAACCGGGCACGGACGCCTTCCTCGCCGCCGAACGCGCCCGCCTGCTCGCCCTCTTCCCGGACGGCCGGCTGGAGGAGCACTACGCGGTCAGGCTCGGCCTGGCCGTCCGCCGGTAGGTCCTGCTCCCATCGGGGGTATTCCGCGGCGTGGGGACGGTTCGCGGCCGGTGTCCGGGCCTCGCTGGGGAACACTCGTAGCGCCCTGACACGGGGGCACGGGAGAGGACGGCGCGTGTTCACCAACACCAAGGCATACAGCGGGTTCGCCGTGAACGACCTCCAGCAGGCGAGGGAGTTCTACGCCGAGATCCTCGGCGTGCGGGTCAGCGAGGGGAACGGCATGCTGACCCTGCACATCGCGGGAGGTACCGAGATCCTCGTGTACCCCAAGCCCGACCACGCACCGGCGGGCTTCACGGTGCTCAACTTCCCGGTCGACGACATCGACGCGGCCGTCGAGGAACTGACCCGCCGCGGCGTCCGCTTCGAGCGGTACCCCGGTTTCACGCACGACGAGAAGGGCGTCGTGCGTGACGCGGGTGGCCCGCAGATCGCCTGGTTCACGGACCCGGCCGGCAACGTCCTCTCCGTGCTCCAGGAGCCGTAGCACCGGGCCCGGCGAAACAGAAAGGCCCCGGTCTCCGCGAGGAGACCGGGGCCTTCGGTCGAGCGCTGGGCAGGCCTTGCACCTGCATTCCCCCACGGGAAGTGGGGTGTCTTTCCTTGGACCACCAACGCATGTCCCCTCCACCGTGTTTCGCGGCGGCGGGTGCGAGATCAACTATACGGCACGCGGGCGGCTGCCAAAACCGGGTGACATCCGGGGCGTCCGGACGTCAGCCTGGCGCGATGACCATGGACTTGAACGTCTTACGCCTGATCGTGAGGTCCGGGGACCTTGAGATCCGCCCGCTCATCGACGGGGTGGACGTGATCGAGGAGGCCTTCGACGACGAGGACTACGGCGCCCGGTGCGGCGACCCCCGGGACTGGCTGCTGCCCGACGGGCCGTTGTCGGTGGGCGACAGGCCGCATTCGGTGGACTTCGCCGAGCGGTGGTGCGGCTGCCACGGCCTGCTGTACCTCACGCTGCGGCGCGACGGCGACACGGTCGTGTGGACCTGGGACACGGCCGAGGAGGGGGTCCCCCAGCTGCCCGAGTACCGCTTCGACGCCGCCCAGTACGACGCCGAGCTGGAGCGCGCCCGCCGGGACGGCGGCTGGGAGTGGCCGGCGCAGACGGTCTCGCGGCTGGTGCTCGACGGACTGCGCGTCGAAACCGGGTGGCCGGAGCGCTGGTCGTGCGAGCTGGGCCACGTGTGCACGGACCCGGAGTACCCCGGGCAGGTGCTGATCTGCTTCTTCCGCGACCAGGAGCAGCCGGGCGGCGGGTACGTGCGCGCCGAGGAGTTCGGCACGGAGATCGCGGTCACCGAGGAGGCCCCCGCCCGCCAGGCCGCACGTATCGTACGGGCCTTCCTGGCGGGAGATCCCCGGACGGTGGACGGTGTCGGGTCGTACCTGCCGAAGGGGGCCCGGTTCGGGCGCTACCACGGTGAGGGACCGCTGCCCTGGAAGCAGTACCGGTAGGCCGGCTCAGAACCAGTTGACGGTGAGGGCGAAGGACGTGCCCGCGCTCGCTCCGGCGGAGTCGGTGGCGGTGGCGGTGACCTGTGCCGTGCCGGTGCTCCAGGGCTTTCCGGTGATGCGGCCCGAAGCGGCGTCCACGTTCAGGCCCCAGGGAAGGCCTGCGGCGGCGAAGCGGAGGGGCTGCTTTCCGCCGGTGGCGGTGAGCTGGACGGTGCAGGACTGGTTGAACCTGCACGTCTGGGGGCCGGGGTTGGCGAGCTTCAGGTCACCGGGGGTGGGTGTGGGCGTCGGGGTCGGCGTGGGCGTCGGCGTGGGCGTCGGCGTGGGGGTGGTGCCGCAGCCGGGGGTGGCTTCCGGGGGGAGGGTGACCTGCCAGATCTGCGGGTCGTTCTCCGAGCCGACCAGGAGGTGCGCGCAGTCCGCGTACGTCACCGTCTCGCCCTGCGACTGGGCGGGGAGGGGCACGTCCGCGAGCTTGGTGCCCGACGTGTCGTAGACCGAGGCCGTGTTGGCGCCCAGCGGGCCCCCGCTGCGCAGCACGTACGAGGCGCCCGTCGGGGAGAAGGCGCCGTCCGTGGCGAAGACCGGGCCGGGGCGGACCGGGGTGAGGGTGTTGACCTGGCCGGTGACCGGTGGGAGCGGGGCCTGGTAGAGCTGTCCGGCTGCGCCGATCAGCTTGCTGGCGATGAGGATCCGGCCGGTGGCGGGGTCGGCGAGCAGGGATTCGGCGTCGTGCCTGCCGTCGGCGTAGGCGAAGCGGTACGTCACCGGGGTGACGGCGGCGTCGGCGAGCCGCTCCGGCTCGGGGAAGGAGTGCACGGTGATCTCCGCGCGGCCGGCGAAGTTGTCGCCGATGTCGCCGACCAGGACGGCCGGGCCGCCCGCGGCGTCCTTGCCGATCGCCAGGCCCTCCCAGTCGGTGTTGCCGACGCCCGAGACGGTGAGGGTGGCCTTGAGCACTCCGGTGGCGCCCGTGCAGTCGATGGCGAAGACCTGGTTGGTGTTGCCGCTGTCGTTGACGGCGTAGAAGACCCCGGGGTGTCTGCGGCTCATCGCGAGGCCGCTGATCTCGGTCATGCCGCCGGGCAGGGTGCACTTCTTCTCGGGGGCGGGGGCGGCCGCCGGGACGGCGGACGGCGCCGGGGACGCGGTGGCGTCCGCCATCCAGGCCACCGCGGGCAGGAGCACGGCGAGGGCGGCGGTCGCCAGGGCGGCGGCCCTCGGGGGTGTCAGGAGTCCGGTCATGCGGACCATGTGAGGCGGCGGCGCCGGGCAGCGCCAGCCCCGGACGACCCCCGTTCGAGCATCGTTCAATGCCGTCCCGGCATACCCACGGCTGCCCGCGGCTCAGCGCTCCGGTTCCCTCACCGGCGCCTTGTGGCCGGCGTGGGCGATGAAGGCGCGGGCCGCGCGGCTCAGCGGGCGGCGGGCGTGCGCGATACCGACCGGGCGCAGCAGGGCCGGGGTGAAGGAGCGGATCTCCGCCCTGCTGCCGAAGGCTCTGGCCACCACGTCCCGGTACCAGATGAGGGAGCCGCGGCCGTCCGTCACACCCGTCACCCAGGCGAGGCGTTCGTCGACCTCTAGGGAGGGCACGGGGCGGACGCCCATGCAGCTGAACATGGCCTCCATCTCGGTGCGGCGGCCGGTTCCGGGGGTGGGCAGGACCATGGGGAGCCCGTCGAGCATGCGGAGGGGGACGGGGTTCGGCAGCCGGGTGCCGATCGGGGAGATCAGCACCACCTCGCGCTCCTGGATGAAATGGGTGGACAGTTCCTTGTCCACGGGCAGGTCGACCAGGGCCAGTTCGGCCCGTCCCTGGGTGAGTTCCTCGACGAGGGCCTCACGGCTGTCGTGGTGCTGGAGCCGGATGTCCACGCCGGGGTGGCGCCCGGTGAAGCCGGCGATCAGGTCGGTGGCCAGGTCGAGCGCGAGGGTGGGGGTGGTGACGAGGGTGAACGCGGCCCGTGAGTCCTTGCCGTGCGGGGTTCCTATGTCGTCGATGGCTTCGACCGCGTTGAGCACGGTACGGGCCAGCCGGACGACCCGGGCCCCCTCCGGTGTGAGGTCCACCCCCCTCCCCCGGCGGGCCAGCAGTTCGACTCCGAGGTCGCGTTCCATGGCCTGGACCGCCCGGGACAGGGCGGACTGCGCGACGAAGACCGAGGCGGCGGCGCCGGTGATGGACCGGCAGTCGGCGACGGCGACGAGGTAGCGGAGTTGCGCGAGGGTGGGGGTCATGACCGGACGGTAACGGCGTGGGCATGGACCTGTAAGGGCTGGTGGGTGAACAACTGCCGCCGGGTCCGGGGGCGGCTCCATACCGGCTCGGCGGCAAGACATGCCCGGGCGGCATGAGCCCGGTCGGACGCCGTACGCGGTCCCGTGCGCGGGGCCTGTCCGCCCGGCCGGGAAAGGCGCAGGCCAGCGGCGGGGCGCGGGTTCGCGGCAGACCCGGGCGGAGCGGCGGCCGGGTGCGCCGGAGGTCCGGGCGGGGCGAAGCAGCGTATTCCGTATGGCTGTTGACAGTGTGCGGCGCCCCCCGCACGATGCATCGCGGCGTCCGGGCGTTTGACCACGGTTCAAGCCGGTCGCGCCGCTGGGCCGTGTCTTTCGGGCCCGGCCTGGTCCGAAGGACACGGTCCGGGACGGGGCCGCGCCCGGCGCCACCCGTGTGATCGGCACCGCCCTCGTCTCATCGCTCTCCCCCGTTCTTCCACCCCGTACTGCGCCATGTCACACAGCACTGGAAGAGGAGCGCTCGTGACCCTCCCGCACCCGCAGTCCGCAGCCGCGCAGGCCACCGCCCGTGAACTGGTCGTCGCGGTCAGTCCGTTCGAGGAGCCGAACCCGGCGATCGTGACCGCGGCCGAACGCGCCGGCTCCCTCGGCCTGCTCGACCTCGGCCGGGACCCGGACGCCGCACGGCACGCCTTCGCCGAGCTGGCCCGCCGGCTGGGAGACACGGGCGGAGCGGGCGGCGGAAGAAGCGGCCGCTACGGGGTGCGGGTTCCCCCGGGGTGCCCGACGGGGCCCGCCGAACTGCCGTCCGCGGTGGACACCGTGCTGCTGGCCGACCCGGCCGGCCACACCCGCGAGCAGGTGGCGGCCTGGGCCGCAGCGCCCGGACGGCCCCGGATCTGGGCGGAGGTCACCGGCCGGGCCGAGGCCCGGGCGGCCGTCGCCGCCGGGGTGTCCGCGCTGGTCGCCAAGGGCCACGAGGCCGGCGGCCGGGTGGGCGGGGCCACCACCTTCGTACTGCTCCAGCAGCTCCTCGCGGACTCCGGGCCCGGGGTGCCCGTACTGGCCCTGGGCGGGATCGGCCCGCACACGGCCGCCGCCGCCGTGGCGGGCGGGGCCCGCGGGGTGGTGCTCGACGCACAACTCGCCCTGACCGCCGAGGGAGAGGAGGCCCTGCCCCCCGAAGTGGCCGCGGCACTGCGGGCCATGGACGGCTCGGAGACCCGGCTCCTGGACGGATACCGGGTGTTCGCCCGCCCCGACCTGCCCGCACCCCCCACCGGTCCGGTGTCCGCACTGCTGGGCGCCCGCGGCCTGCGGGCGCAGCTGCTGCCCGTCGGCCAGGACGGGGCTTCGGCGGCCCGCCTGGCCGCCCGCCACCGCACCGCCGGCGGGGTGCTCCGGGCCGTGCGGGCGGCCGTCACCGGGCACCTGGCGGCCGCCGTACGGGCCCGGCCGCTGGAGCGCCCGCTGTCCGTGGCGCAGGGGCCGATGACCCGGGTCAGCGACCGGGCCGGCTTCGCGGAGGCGGTGGCCGCCGGGGGCGGTGTGCCGTACCTCGCGCTCGCGGTCATGGAAGGCCCCGACGTCCGCGCCCTCCTGGCCGAGACGGCCGAACGGCTCGGGGACCGCCCCTGGGGCGTGGGCCTGCTGGGCTTCGCCCCGGAGGAACTGCGGCGGGAGCAGCTGGCGGCCGTGGCGGGGGCCCGCCCGCCGTGGGCGGTCATCGCGGGCGGCACGCCCGCGCAGGCGGCCCCGCTGGAGGCAACCGGGATCCGGACGCACCTGCACGTGCCGTCGCCGGGACTGCTGGAGCGGTATCTCGCCGAGGGGGCGCGGCGGTTCGTGTTCGAGGGGATGGAGTGCGGCGGGCACGTAGGGCCGCGCGCCTCGTTCCCGCTGTGGGAGGAGCAGATCGAACGGCTGCTCGCCTGTCCCGAACCGCGGGCCCTGGACGTGCTGTTCGCGGGCGGCATCCACGACGCGCGCTCCGCGGCCATGGCCGTAGCCGCCGCCGCGCCGCTGGCCGAACGGGGCGCGCGGATCGGCGTGCTGATGGGCACCGCCTACCTGTTCACCGAGGAGGCCGTGGCCTGCGGGGCGGTGCTGCCGGTCTTCCAGCGGACGGCGGTGGAGTGCGCGGACACCGTGCTGCTGCACACCGCGCCCGGGCACGCCACCCGCTGCGCGGCGACCCCGTACGCCGAGGCCTTCGGGGCCGCGCGGCGGCGGCTGGAGCGGGACGGCACCCCGCAGCGCGAGGTGTGGGAGCAGCTGGAGCGGCTCAACCTGGGCCGGCTCCGCATCGCGAGCAAGGGCCTGCGCCGCGCCCCGGACGCCCCCGGCCTGGAACCGGTCGGTGCGGAACAGCAGTATGCCGAGGGGCTGTTCATGCTCGGGCAGGCCGCCACCCTGCGCTCCGGGGTCACGACGGTGGCCGCGCTGCACGCGCAGGTGACGGAAGGGGCGACCCGGCTCCTGGACCGGCGGGCCGGGGAGCTGGCGGCGCCCCCGGAGCCGGCGGAGGGCGCGGCGGACCCGCTGGACGTGGCCATCGTGGGGATGGCGTGCGCCTATCCCGGCGCCCCCGACCTGGCCGGCTACTGGGCGCGGATCCTGGACGGCACGGACGCGGTGACCGAGGTGCCGGCCGAACGCTGGGACCCGGCGCTGTACTACGACGCCGACCCGGCCCGCGCGGGCGAGCGCACCCCCTCCCGCTGGGGCGGCTTCCTCGGCCCGGTGCCCTTCGACGCCCTCGCCCACGGGATCCCGCCCGCCTCGCTCGCCGGAATCGAACCGGTCCAGCTGCTCGCCCTGGAGATCTCCGCGCGGGCCCTCGGGGACGCCGGCTACGGCCGGGAGCGGGAGTTCGACCGCTCCCGGACCTCGGTGGTCTTCGGGGCGGAGGCCGGTACCGAGCTGGCGGGCGCGTACGGGCTGCGGTCGCTGCTGCCCGGCTACCTGGGCTCGGTCCCCGACGGCCTGGACGAGCAGCTGCCCCGGCTGACGGAGGACTCCTTCCCCGGGGTGCTCGCCAACGTCATCGCGGGCCGGGTCGCCAACCGGCTCGACCTGGGCGGCGCGAACTGCACGGTCGACGCGGCCTGCGCCTCCTCCCTGGCCGCCCTGGACCTGGCCTGCCGGCAGCTCCGGGACGGGGACAGCGACATGGTGCTGTGCGGCGGCGCGGACCTGCACAACGGGATCAACGACTACCTGATGTTCTCGTCGGTCCGCGCCCTGTCCCCCGGCGGACGCTGCCGGCCCTTCGACGCGGCCGCCGACGGGATCGCGCTCGGCGAGGGCGTGGGCGTGCTGGTGCTCAAGCGGCTCGCGGACGCGGAGCGGGACGGCGACCGGGTGTACGCGGTCGTCAAGGCGGTCGGCGCCGCCAGCGACGGCCGGTCGCTCGGCCTGACCGCGCCCCGGCCCGAAGGCCAGCGCCGGGCGCTGGAGCGGGCCTACGCCCGGGCCGGGGTCTCCCCGGCCGAGGTGGGTCTGGTCGAGGCGCACGGCACCGGCACGGTGGTCGGCGACAGCACCGAACTGGCCGTGCTGACGGACCTGTTCACCGCGTCCGGTGCGGCGCCGGGGTCCTGTGCCCTGGGGTCGGTCAAGTCGCAGCTCGGGCACACCAAGTGCGCGGCCGGGCTGGCCGGGCTGATCAAGGCGGCGCGGGCGGTGCACGCGGGCGTGCGGCCGCCCACCCTGCACATCGACGCGCCCAACCCGGCCTGGGAGGAGGGGACCAGCCCGTTCTTCTTCGACGAGCGGGCCCGGCCGTGGGCGCTGCCGGCCCGGCGGCGGATCGCGGGGGTCAGCGCGTTCGGCTTCGGCGGCACCAACTACCACGCGGTGCTGGCCGGTTACGCCGGGGCGGACGAGCCGGGGCACGGGCTGGAGGAGTGGCCGGCCGAACTGTTCTGCTTCCGCGGCGAGGACCGCCGGGCGGCGGGCCGGGCGATGGCCCGGCTCGCGGCCCGGCTGGAGGAGAACGACGCGGCCGGGCGGCCGTGGAGCCTGCGGGACCTGGCGGCGGAGGCCGCCGCGGCGGGGTCGGGCCCGGTGCGGGTCGCGGTGGTGGCCGCCGACGCGGACGAGCTGGCCGTCCGGCTGGAGCGGGCCCGGGCGTTCGAGCCGGGCGCGGGGGTCCACGTACGGGAGGAGACGGCCGGCCCGGGGCAGGTGGCATTTCTGTTCCCCGGGCAGGGCAGTCAGCGGCCGGGCATGCTGGGCGAGCTGTTCACGGCGTTCCCCGCCCTGCGCGGGCTGCTGGACGGGGCGCCGGGGGCGGTGGTCTCGGCGATGTTCCCGCCGGCGGCCTTCGGCGCCGGGGGGCGGGCGGCGCAGCGGGCGGCGGTCACCGACACCCGGGTGGCCCAGCCGGCCCTGGGGCTGGCGGGGGCGGCGGCGCACCTGCTGCTCGGGCGGTTCGGCGTACGGCCGGACTGCGTGGCCGGGCACTCGTACGGTGAGCTCACCGCGCTGTGGGCGGCAGGGGTGTACGACACGCCGGGGCTGCTGCGGCTGAGCGCGCGCCGCGCCGAGGCGATCCTGGCCGCCGCCGGGGCGGATCCGGGGTCGATGGCGGCGGTGTCGGCGGCCCCGGAGGAGGTGCGGGAGACCGTCGAGCGCGCCGGGTGCGTGGTGGCGAACCACAACGCACCCCGGCAGTGCGTCGTCTCGGGTCCGACGGCGGCCGTCTCCGCGGCGGTGGAGGCACTGCGGGCGGCGGGACTGACGGCGGAGCCGATCCCGGTGGCCTGCGCGTTCCACAGCGGGGTGGTCGCGGGGGCGGCCGGGGCGCTGGCCGCCGAGCTGACCGCCACGGAGCTGGCCGGGGCCGCCGTACCGGTCTGGTCGAACACCACCGCCGGGCCGTACCCGGCGGGCGCCGAGGCCGTACGGGAGCTCCTGGCCCGGCAGGTGGCGGAGCCGGTGCGGTTCACGGAGCAGGTGGAGGCCATGTACGCGGCCGGGGTGCGGACCTTCGTGGAGGCGGGGCCGGGCCGGGTGCTGTCGGGGCTGGTCGGCCGGATCCTCGGGGAACGCCCGCACACGGTGGTCCCGCTGGACGTGCCGGGCGAACACGGGCTGGTCCGGCTGGTCACGGCGCTGGCCGAACTGGCCGCGGCCGGGGTGCCGGTGGACCCGGCGGCCCTGTTCCGGGGCCGGACCCGGCGGCTGCCGGAGCGGCCGCCGGCCCGGCCGGGCTGGCTGGTGGACGGGCACCTGGTGCGTACGGCCGACGGGGCGCCGGTCGCCGGGGGGCTGCGGCCGGCCCGGCGGGTGGAACCGGCCGCGCCGGTACGGGCCCCGGGGGACGGGGACCGCCGCGAGGAGGCGGTGCTGGAGTACCTGCGCGGGACGCGCGAACTGGTCGAGGCGCAGCGGGCCGTGCTGCTCGGGTACCTGGGCGCGCAGGCCCCCGTGCCCGGCGGGGCGGGGGCGGCGGAGGGCCTGGCGGGCGAGCTGTTCGCCGGCACCGGCAGCGGTACCGGCCTCGGCGCCGCGCCCGCACCGGTGCCGGTACCGGTGCTCGTCGCGGATCAGGGCGCCCCCGGGGCGCCGCGTACGGCCGAGGAGGTGATGGACGCGGTCCTGGAGATCGTCCACACCCGGACGGGATACCCCCGGGACATGCTCGACCCGGAACTCGACCTGGAAGCGGACCTGTCCATCGACTCCATCAAGCGGGTGGAGATCATCGGCGCCCTGGCGGACCGCATCGGCCTCCCGCGGGAGCCGGGCGGCGCCACCGGCTCCGCCGTCGAGGAGCTGTCCCGGATCAAGACCCTGCGCGGGATCGTGGACTGGATCGTCTCCCGCACCGCCCCCGGCCCCGCCACTGACCCGCACCCGGAACCGGAGCGGGCGCCGGAGCCGGCATCGGCCCCGCTCGCGCGGCTGCGGGTGGAGGCGGTGCCCGTGGCGGCGGCCGGCGGGGATCCGGAGGCCCTGCGGGGCCTGCGGATCGGGGTCGTCGAGGACGGCCAGGGACTCGCGCTCGCCCTCGGCGGCGCGCTGCGGGAGCGGGGTGCCGAGGTGCGGCTCCTGGCCGGAGCGGAGGCCGGGTTCGACGGGATCGTCGACCTTTCCGCGCTGCGGGCCGGGGCCGAGCCGGTGCTGCCCGGGGCCTTCGAGGGGCTGCGGCAGGCTCTGGCCGGCGGGGCGGGGCGGCTGCTGCTGGTCACCGCGCCCGCGCCGGGGACGGCCGGGGCCGGTCTGCACGGGTTCGCCCGCGCCGCGGCGCCGGAGTTCCCCGGCACGCTGGTCCGCGCCGTGGAGGTCCACCCCAAGGAGGACCCCGAGCAGACGGCCCGGCTGCTCCTGGCCGAGCTGGCCTGCGAGGCCGCGGAGCGGGGTGGCGCCTCCGTCGGGTACGCCCCGGACGGCACCCGCTTCGCCCGCCGGGCGGTGCCCGCCGCGCTGGAGGCGTCCGGGCGGGCCCTGCCGTTGGGCCCGGACTCGGTGGTGCTGCTCACCGGAGGGGCGCGGGGGATCACCGCCCGCACCGCCCTCGCGCTGGCCCGGGCCACCGGCTGCCACGTCGAGCTGCTCGGCCGTACGCCCGAACCGCCGCCCGGGGAGGACGCGTTCGGGCAGGCGCGGGACCGGGTGGCGCTGCGGGCCGCGCTGATCGCCTCGGGGCTGCGCACCCCGGCCGAGATCGAGGCGGCCGCCTCCCGGATCCTCGCCGCGCGGGAGGTGCGGGCCGTGCTGGACGGCCTCGCCGGGGCGGCGGCCTCCGTCCGCTACCACCGCGCCGACGTCACGGACGGGGCGGCCGTACGGGCAGTCGTGGCGGACGTACGCGCCCGGCACGGCCGGCTCGACGGGATCGTGCACGGCGCGGGGGTGCTGCGGGACGGGCTGCTGCGCGAGAAGCGGGCGGCCGACTTCGCGGAGGTGTTCGCCGTGAAGGCGGCCGGCGCCCGGCACCTGGCGGCGGCCGCCGCCGAGCACGGGCAGTGGCCCGCGCCCCGGTTCCTGGCCCTGTTCGGCAGTGTCGCCGGGGTGTACGGCAACCGGGGCCAGAGCGACTACGCCGCCGCCAACGACGCCCTCGACACCCTCGCGCACGCCTGGTCGGAGTCCTTCCCGGGCCGGGTGCTGTCCGTGGACTGGGGGCCCTGGGCGGCGGAGGCGGGCGGGATGGTCACCCCGGAGCTGGAGCGGGTGTACGCCCGGCGCGGGATCCCGCTGATCGCGCCGGAGGCCGGGACCGCCGCGTTCCTCGCGGAACTCGCGCACGGGGACGACGTACAGGTGGTCCTGGCGGCCGCCTCGGAGGAGGGGCGGGGCGATGAGTGAGCGGCTGGGGCGCGGCCCGCGTCCGACCGACGCGGCGATCGTCGGGATGGGCGCGGTGTTCCCCGGCGCCGGCGACCTGCCGGCGTACCGGCGCAACATCTTCGCCGGGACGGACTGCATCGGCGAGGTGCCGCCGGAGCGCTGGGACCCCGAGGTGTACTACGACCCGGCCGCAGCCTCCGGCCCGGTGGCCGGCGACCGGTTCTACTGCCGGCGCGGCGGCTTCGTCGATGGCCTGGCCGGCTTCGACCCGACCCGGTTCGGGATCATGCCGGCGGCCGTGGAGGGGGCCGAGCCGGACCAGTTGCTGGCTCTGCGGGCGACGGCCGAGGCGGTCGCGGACGCGGGCGGCGAGGAGCGGCTGCCGGCCGACCGGTCCCGGATCGGGGTGGTGCTGGGGCGCGGCGGGTTCATGGGGGTGGCCACGGCCCGGCTGGACCAGCGCGTGCGCACGGCGCACCAGTTGGCGCAGACCCTGCGGGAGCTGGCGCCGGAGCTCGGCGAGCGGCGGATCGCGGAGGTGAGGTCCGCCTTCCAGGAGGCACTGGGCCCGGAGCGGCCGGACGCGTCGATCGGCCTGGTGCCGAGCTTCACCGCCGCCCGGACCGCGAACCGGCTGGACTTCCGGGGTCCCGCCTACACCCTGGACGCGGCCTGTGCCTCCTCGCTGCTGGCCGTGGACCAGGCGGTCGGGCTGCTGGCGTCCGGACGCTGCGACGCGGTGGTCGCGGGGGCGGTGCACCACTGCCACATCGCCACGCTGTGGAGCGTGTTCACGCAGCTGCGGGCGCTCAGTCCGAGCGAGCGGATCCGCCCCTTCGACCGGGCGGCCGACGGGACCCTGCTGTCCGAGGGCACCGGGGTGGTGCTGCTGAAGCGGCTGGCGGACGCACAGCGGGACGGCGACCGGGTGTACGCGGTGGTCCGGGGCACGGGCGTGGCCGGGGACGGCCGGGCGGCGAGCCTGATGAGCCCCCTCGTCGCGGGCCAGGTGCGGGCGCTGGAGCGGGCCTGGCGGGAGGCCGGGCTGGACCCGCGGGCGCCGGGGGCTCTGGGGCTGCTGGAGGCGCACGGTACCGGTACCCCCGTCGGGGACGCTGCCGAACTGGACACCCTGGCCCGGGTGTTCGGGCCGCCCGGGGCGGCGGCCGGGCCGGGGATCGGCTTCGGGTCGGTCAAGTCGGCGCTCGGGCACACCATGCAGGCCTCCGGGATGGCCGGGCTGATCAAGGCCGCGCTGGCCGTGCACGAGGGGGTGCTGCCGCCGACCCTGCACCTGGAGGATCCGCACCCGGACCTGGCCCGGACCCGGATGCGGCCGGTGACGGCCGCCGGTCCGTGGGAGCGCGGGCCGGCCCCGCGCCGGGCCGGGGTCAACGCCTTCGGCTTCGGCGGGATCAACGCGCACGTGGTGCTGGAGGAGGCTCCGGCCACCGGGCGGGCGGCTCCCCCGGTGCGCCGGTTCGTCCCGCTGGGGGGCGGGGCCGCCGCGCCCGTGGGGGCGGGCGCGGCGGGCGGCGTACTGCTGCTGGCGGCGGACACCCCGGCGGAGCTGTCGGCCCTGCTGGCCGCGCCCTCGCCGGAGTCCGGCGGGGACGGGCCGTGCCGGGTCGCGGTGGCCGGGCCGACGCCGCAGCGGCTCGCGCTGGCCGCGAAGGCGGTGGCGCGGGGCCGGCCCTGGCGGGGGCGGGGGGACGTGTGGTTCAGCCCCGAGCCGCTGGGGGGCCGGGTGGCGTTCCTGTTCCCGGGCCTGGAGCCGGAGTTCGCCCCGGTGCTGGACGACGTCGCCGACCGGCTGGGCATGGACCGGCCGCGCCTGACCCGGGGCGGCTCGCTGATCGAGCGGGCCCTGGACGCCATCGCGACGGGCCGCTTCCACGCCCGGGTGCTGCCCGCCCTCGGGATCGGCGCCGACGTGCTGGCGGGCCACAGCCTGGGCGAGTGGGCGGCCATGGTGGCCGCCGGCATGTACCCCGAGGACGCGGCCGACGCCTTCCTCGACTCGCTGCGGCCCGGCTCCCTCAAGGTCCCGGACCTGGTGTACGCGGCCCTGGGCTGCGGTGCCGGCCGGGCGCGGGCGGCGCTGCACGGGCTGGACGCGGTGGTGGTCAGCCATGACAACTGCCCGCACCAGTCGGTGGTCTGCGGCGACCCGGAACAGGTGGCCTCGGCGGTCGGACGGCTGCGCGGCGAAGGGGTCCTGGGGCAGGAGCTGCCGTTCCGTTCCGGCTTCCACACCCCGATGTGGGAGCCCTACCTCGGCCAGGTCCGCGCCGCGTTCGGGCGGCTGCCGCTGGAGCCGGGCTCGGTCCCCGTGTGGTCGGCCACCACCTGCGCCCCGTTCCCGGCCGCGCCGGGGGACGTACGGGACCTGGTGGTGCGCCACCTGCTGGAACCGGTGCGGTTCCGCGAGCTGACGCTCCGCCTGTACGAGGAGCAGGGCGTCCGCAGCTTCGTGGCCCTGGGCCCCGGCAGCCTGCCGGGGTTCGTCGAGGACACCCTCCGCGACCGGCCCCACCTGGCCGTCTCCACCTCCTCCGCCCGCCTGTCGGGCCTGGCCTCGCTGACCCGCACCTGCGCCGCGCTCTGGGCGGCGGGGCACGAGCCGCGCTGGGAACTGCTGGCCGCCGCCTCCGCTGCGCGGGCCGGATCCGGGGTACCGGCGGCGCGGGCCGGGTCCGGTATGCCGTTGCCGGAGCGCGGTACCGGCACGCCCGCGGCGCGGGCCGGGGCCGGTACGCCGACGGCGCGGGCCGAGCTCGGTGCTCCGACAGCACGGGCCGAGGCCGAAGCGTCTCCGGCCCGGGCCGAACTCGATGCTCCCGCAGCGCAGGCCGAGGCCGAAGCACCACCGGCCCAGGCCGAACTCGGTACTCCTACAGCGCGGGCCGAGGCCGAAGCACCACCCGCCCGGGCCGAACTCGATGCTCCCGCAGCGCGGGCCGAGGCCGAAGCACCACCGGCCCGGCCCGGAGACGGAGCACCGGTGCCACCCGCCGGCGCCGGCCGGCCGGGGTCCCGGCCGGTGCCGGCCGGGGCGGGGGTGCGCGGGATGAGCCTGGACCTCGGATCGCCGCTGGTCCGGCTCGGCGATGCCGCCCGGGCCTCCCTGAGCGGGCTCCTCACCGCGGGCACGGCCCCCGGCTCCGGTCCGGCCACCGCCGCCCCGCGGGTCCGGCCGGCCCTGCTGTCCGCCCTCGACTCCGTCCTCGACGACACCCGTTCCGCCGCGCGCAGCGTCACCGAGGCGTGGACGGCCTCACGTCCACCGGAACCCTCCGTGCCCGACCCCCGCCCCGGTACGGGCCCGTGCCCGAGCACGCCCCCCGGGACGGGCCCGGGCACGGTGCCCGGCACACGGTCCGGCGCACACCCCGGCACGGGAGCGGCGCCCGGGACACGGTCCGCCGCACGACCCGGCACGGAGTCCGGCGCACACCCCGGCAAGCGGCCCGGCACGGGGTCCGGCACGGGGGCCGGCACAGGACCCGGCACGGGACCCGGCACGGGGTCCGCCCCCCGCGGTTCGGGAAGGGCCACGGGGAAGTACACCCTGCGGCTCTCGCTCGCCGCGCTGCCCGGCGTACGGGACCACTGCGTGTACCTCCAGCCCGACGGCTGGCCCGAGGACTCCGACCGGTTCCCGGTCGTGCCGATGACCACCATGCTGGAGCTGGCGGCCGACGCCGCCCGGCGGTACGCGCCCGCCGGTCTGACGGTGACCGGCTACGAGGACGTGCGCGCCCTGCGCTGGCTGCCCGTCGAACCGGCCCTGGACGTCGAGGTCCTGGTCCGCCGCGAGGGCCCCGGCCGGTTCCGGGTGGCGATCGGAGAGAGTACGGAGTATGCCTCGGTCGTCGTCCTGCTCGGCGAGCGGTACGGGGCGCCGCCCGCCCCCGACACCTCGCCCCTGTGCGACCCGCGGCCCGCTCCGGTCAGCGCCGCCGCCCTCTACCGGGACCGGTGGATGTTCCACGGGCCGCGCTTCGCCGGCGTGCACGAGGTGCGGACCGTCGGCTCGGACGGGATCGAGGGGGTGCTGAGGGCGCTCCCCGACCCGGGGGCCCTGCTCGACGCGGCGGGCCAGCTGTTCGGGCACTGGATGCAGCTGAGCCTGCCCGTGGACCGGCTGGTGTTCCCCGCCACCGTGGACCGCGTCCGCTTCTGCGGCCCGCCGCCGGCCGCGGACGGGCTCGTCCGGGCCACGGCCCGGGTCCGCGAGGTCCAGGACGTGACCGTGCGCGGGGACGTCGAGCTGCGCCGGCCGGACGGCGGGGTGTGGGCGCGGATCGAGGGGTGGACCTACCGCCGGTTCGGGGCCGACGAACGCGTCTGGCCGATGAAGTTCACCCCGGAGGTGTGCGGCATAGGCGAACCGCAGCCCGGCGGCTGGTGCCTGGCCCGCAGGCGCTGGAGCGATCCCGCCTCGCAGGAGCTGGTGATGCGCCGCTACCTGGGGGCCGCCGAGCGGGCGGCGTACGAGCGGCTGTCGCCGCGTGCCCGGGGGCCCTGGCTGCTCGGCCGGATCGCGGCCAAGGACGCGCTGCGGCAGCTGCTGTGGGACGGCGGTGCCGGACCGGTGTTCCCGGCGGAGGTGCCGGTCGGCAACGATCCGGCGGGCCGTCCGCTGGCGCTGGGGCCGCTCGCCTCCGGGTACCGGCTGACGATCGCCCACAAGGACCGGATCGCCGTCGCCCTCGCCCGTCCCGGCCGGGCGGTGGGGATCGACGTGGAGCCGGTGGCCGCCGACCCGGACGCGCTGGTCCGCGTCGCCCTCGGGCCGGGAGAACTCGCCCTCGCCGAGGCACTCGCCGGTGCCCCGGCAGGCGCCCGCGGCGGCGCCGGCGGCCTGCCTGCCGCGCTGACCGCCCTGTGGTGCGCCAAGGAGGCCGCCGCCAAGGCCGGGGGCAGCGGGCTCGGCGGCCGGCCGCGGGAGTGGCGGGTGTCCGCGGACCCGGACGGCGACCCGTTCTCCGGGGACGGCTGCCTGCTGGTGCGGTCCCCGGACGGCCACCCGTACCCGGTGCGCACCACCCTGCTCGGATCCTCGCCGCCCGGCCACGTCGTCGCCTGGACCCACGACGGCACACCGCCCACCGTCCCCTTCCACCTCACGGAGACACGCCATGGGAAATGACATCCTCGCCGAGATCACCGGCATGCTGGTGGAGATCGTCGGCGACGAGTACCTGCTCGCGGACGAGGTCACGATGAAGACGACGTTCAACGAGGACCTCGCCCTGGAGAGCATCGAGTTCGTCGCCCTCGCCGAGGCGCTGCACCACCGCTACGGCGCCGGGGTGGACCTGATGGGCTTCCTCGCGGAGAAGGACATGGACGCGATCCTCGCCATGTCCGTCGGTGAACTCGTCACCCACATCGGGCGGATCACGCACGCCTCCCTCGCCCGCGGCGCCTCGGGGAGCACCTCCTCCGCGGCCGTGGCCGGCTGAGCCCGCCGTGGCCTTCGTCCGCGCGGGGTCCCTGCGCTTCCACGTCCAGCGGCTCCCGGCCGCCGCGGCCGCCCCGGCGGCCGGTCCCGGCCGACCCCTGGTGGTGTTCCTGCACGGCCTGGTCGTCGACAACCTGTCCTCCTTCTACTGCCCGGTGGCCCTGCCGGTCGCCCGGGCCGGGCACGAGGTGCTGCTCTACGACCTGCGCGGCCACGGCCGCACCGAGCGCCCGGCCGACGGCTACGACAGCCGCAGCGCCGTGCGGGACCTGTTCGGGCTGCTCGGCGCGCTGGGCTTCGGCCGGCGCCCCGTGCACCTGGTCGGCAACAGCTACGGCGCCACCCTGGCCCTGCACGCCGCGCTGGCCCGGCCCGACCTGGTCACGGGGCTGACCCTCCTCGAACCGCCGCTCAGCGGGGCGTGGGTGGAGAACATGGTCGACACCCTGTCGGCGGCGGCGCTGAGCCTGGAGGACAGCCCGGTGCCCGCGGAGCTCCTGGCGCTGCGCCTGCGCAAGGCGGCACATCTGACCGCCATCGCCGACGACCTGCTCAACCGCACCTCCCTGATCGACGACATCGCCGGGAGCCGCGCCTTCACCCCGGCCGACTACGCCCGGCTGCGCTGCCCGGCGCTGATCGTCTGCGGCGAGCACTCCGAACTGGTGCCGGGGGCCCGGGAACTGGCCCGGCACGCGCCGGGGGCGGAGCTGCGGATCCTGCCGGGCCTGGGGCACGACGTCCTGAAGGAGAGCAGCGGGGTACTGCGGGATGCCGTCCTGGCCCATCTCGACGCGACGGCGACGGCGACGGCGACGGCCGGCGTGTCCACGGTGGCCGCGGGCCGGCCGCGGGCGGGAGCTCTGGTCCCGTGAGGGTGCTGTTCGCGGTGCCGCCGCTGGCGGGGCACGTCAATCCGACCGTGGCCGTCGGGGCCGAACTGGCCTCGCGGGGGCATGAGGTCGCCTGGACCGGGCCGGCCTCCGCGCTGGCCCGGCTGCTGCCCCCGTCGGCGCGGATCCTGCCGGCCGGCGAGGAGGCCGAAGGCGGCGGCTACGCCGCGCTGCACGAGCGGTGGCGGGATCTGCGCGGGGTCGGTGCGCTGCGGTTCCTGTGGGAGGAGGCCCTGATCCCGCTGGCGCGGGCGATGGTACCGGGGGTGACCCGGGCGGTGCGGGCCTTCGCCCCGGACGTGGTGGTCTGCGACCAGCAGGCGCTGGCCGGGCCGCTGGCCGCCCGGCGGGCCGGGGTGCCGTGGGTGACCTCGGCCAGCACCTCGGCCGAACTCACCGATCCCTTCGGCGGCTTCCCCAAGGTCGGGGAGTGGGTGGCCGGCCAGGTCGCGGGGCTGCTCGCGGAGTTCGGGGAGGGCGGTGGGGACGGCGGGCCCGGCGGCGGATGGGACCCGCGCTTCTCGGAGCTGCTGGTGCTGGTGTTCTCCACGCCGGAGCTGCTGGGGCCGCGCGCCGCCTCCGCTCCGCACCACGCCTACGTCGGCCCCGCCTTCGGGGCCCGGCCGGCCGCGCCCGGGTTCCCGTGGCGGCGGCTGGATCCGCGGCGGCGCCGGGTGCTGGTGTCCCTGGGCACCCTGAACCAGGAGGCGGGATCCCGCTTCTACCGGGCGGTGCTGGGGGCGGCCGAGCGGCTCGCGCCGGAGGTGCAGCTGGTGCTGGCGGCGCCCGACTCGCTGGTCGGGGAGGTGCCCGGCCACGTACTGCTCCGGCCGAGCGTCCCGCAACTGGAGCTGCTGCCGCACCTGGACGCGGTGGTCTGCCACGGTGGCCACAACACGGTCTGCGAGGCCCTCGCGTACGGGCTGCCGCTGGTGGTCGCCCCGATCCGCGACGACCAGCCGATCGTGGCCCGGCAGGTCGCCGACGCCGGGGCCGGGGTCCGGGTGCGGTTCGGGCGGACCGGGGCCGAGGAACTGCGGGACGCGATCACGGCCGTGCTGGACGATCCCGGCCCCCGCCGGGCCGCCCGGCGGATCCAGGCCTCATTCGCCGCGGCGGGCGGGGCGGCCGCCGCGGCCGACCGGTTGGAGAAGCTGATATGACGCCGCTCGCGATCCCCCGGGTCCGCTGGACCTCCGCGGTGCTGCTGGCCGCCCTCGGAGCGGGCACCGTACGGGCCGGCCGCCGCTTGCGGGCGGTCCCGGTGCTGCCGGCCGCCCCGCCCGTGTCGGCCGGGGTGCCGGGGGCGGCCGGGTGGCGGCTGCTCACCGCCCGCGGGGTGGAGCCGGACTCGGCCGTCTTCCTCTCGGCCTGCGCGTACGCGGACCGGGAGGGGCTGCGGGTGCTGGACCTGCTGCCCGGGGACCTGCCGGCCGAACGGGCGCTGGGGCTGCTGCGGCTGGTGGACCCGGCCCGGTACCGGGGGGACCGGCTCGGGGAGGGGCGGGGCGCCGGGTTCGCGGTGCTGGTCGCCGAGGAGGTGCTGGAGCGGGCCGGAGCGGCGGGTCCGGACGGGCCGGGTCCGGACGCCGGCCCGGCGGAACTCCTCGCGCTCACCCGGCGTTTGAAGGAGTACGCGGCAGGGGCGACGGGGCTGGCCATCGCCCCGGGGCTGAGCTGCGGCCCGCTGCCCGGGAGCGCCGGCGGGCCGGGCCGGGCCGCCGAGCTGCGGGCGCAGGGGCTGCCCGCCGGGGCGCTGGCCGCCGCCCAGCTGTCCGGGCTGGCAATGCTCGCCGCCGTCGCCCTGCGCCAGGGCCGGTGGGGAGCTGCGGCGGCCGGGCTGTACTGGCTCCAGCCGTACCTGGTCCTGGGCGGGCCGGGCTCCCCGCTGCGCCCCGCCGATCTGGCCCGCGCCACCGCCGCCCGGCCGGTGCGTTCCCTCGGCGCGGCGCTGCGTACCGCCGTGGCGGCGGGCGGCTCCCGGGGGGCGGATCCGGGCGCCGCCGCGGGGGCGGCCGCGGCGTACCGGGCCGAACTGGCCGGGGGGACGGGGCGGTTCTTCGAGGAGCGGCGCCCCGACTGCCCCTGGTGCGGCTGCGGGCCGCTGTCGGTCCGGGTGCGGGTGCCCGACCTGCTCCAGGGCAAGCCGGGCACGTTCGCGCTGGAGAGCTGCGGGGCCTGCGGGCACGTCTTCCAGAACCCCCGGCTCACCCCGCAGGGGCTGGAGTTCTACTACCGGGACTTCTACGAGGGGCGGGGCGGCGAGGGGGCCGGCACGGTGTTCGGCCGGCTCGGCGCCTCCTACCGGCGGCGGGCCGAGATGCTGCTGCCGCACACGGTCCCGGCGTCCTGGCTCGACGTCGGCACGGGCCACGGCCACTTCTGCAACGCGGCGCGGGAGGTCTGGCCCCGGACCCGCTTCGACGGGCTGGACATGGGCGACGGGGTCTGCGGGGCGGAGGCGCGCGGCTGGGTGGAGACGGGGTACCAGGGCCAGTTCCCGGAGTTCGCCCCGAAGCTGGCCGGCCGGTACGAGGTGGTCAGCATGTACCACTACCTGGAGCACACCCGGGATCCCCTCGCCGAGCTCGACGCGGCGGCCGCGGTCCTGCCGTGCGGCGGTTACCTGACGGTCGAACTCCCCGACCCGGAGTCGCGGATGGCGCGGCTGCTCGGTCCGGCGTGGTTGCCGTGGTTCCAGCCGCAGCACCAGCACCTGATCCCGGCCGCGAACCTGCGGGAGGCGCTGGCCGACCGGGGGTTCACGGTGCTCGCGGAGGAGCACGGCCCGGCCCACCAGGGCAACGACTTCTTCGGGGCGGTGGCCCTGACCGCGGCACGGCTGGCCCCGGACCCCGACCGGCCGTGGGGGCCGCCTCCCACGGCGGGCGCGCGGGCGCTGGCGGCTGCCGTACGGGTGGCGTCCGTGCCGTGCTTCGCGGCGGCGTCGGTGCTCGACGCGCTGCGCACGGCGGCGGCCCGGTACACCGACGGCGGGAACGCGTACCGGATGCTGGCCCGCAAGGACGTGCCGTGACGGCGGCCGCCGGGGGCGACCTGGCCCGGCGGGCGACCGCCGACCCGCTGTTCCGGCTCGTCGCCTACGCCCTCGAAGCCGCGCACGGCCGGCCCCCGGCGGCCGTGTGGAGCGCGCCCCACGCCTTCCACCTGGGCTCCCCCGGGCTGGTCGCGGCGGCCGGCTGGCCCGCCGCCGCGGCCGCGGCCCCGCGCACCGACGGGATGGTCCGGCTCAGCTCGCTCGGGCACCCAGCCGACGGCTGCGACCTGCCGCTGACCCTGTCCGGTCCGCCGCCCGCCGCGCCGGCCTGGGCGGTGCGGCCGTACGCCGTGCTGCGGGCGCTGGCCCGGGCGGGCCACGGCCGCGGAGGGACGGACCTGCACGTGCAGGGCTCGCTGACGGCCGCCGCCGGGCTGTCCACGGCGGAGCCGGCCGACTGCGCGGTGGCGCTGGCGGTGGCCGCCGTACACGGCCCGCCGGGCGGGGAGCCCGACCGGAAGCGGCTGGCGCGGCTGCTGGCCGGGGCGCTGCCCGAAGGGGACGACGCGCTGCGCCGGGCGGTGCTCTTCGCCCGGCCCGGCGAGGCCCTGCTGCTCGGCACTCCGGCGGGGCGGCGGCGGTACGTCGCCTTCGACCCGGCCGCCTCGCGGGCGCGCCTGGTGCTGGCCGCCGTACGCGGGGAACCGGCCGACCGGCCCGCGGAGCTGGCCCGGACCGTCGCCCTCGCCCGGCGGGCGGGGGCCCTGAGTGCCTGGCCGCCCGGCGGCCGGCCGGAGCGGAGCGTGCTGCTCCTGCTGCCCGAGGCCCGGGCCGCGGCGGTTCGGGCGGCGGTCGCGGAGGACTTCCGCGAGCGGGGACGGCCCGTACCGCGGTTCCTGAACATCGCCGTGGCCGGGGCCGCCCGGCGTGAGCACTGACCCGTCCGGCCCCTTCATCAGTCAACTCCCCAACTCCGTGAACGAGGAGGAACACCCCATGCCCGTTCCCTCACCGGGACCCCGGCGTCCCGTCACCGTGGCCGCGCTGGCCGCGTTCAGCGCGCTCGGCCTGCTGGGCGCCGTCACCGTCGCCAGCTCCCAGGCCGCCGAGAGCGGTCCCACGGCGCGGGCGTCGGCGGCCGCCGGACTGCCGTCGTACGACCACGTGGTGGTCGTCGTGTACGAGAACAAGCAGTTCGGGGAGATCATCGGGAGCGCCAACGCCCCGTACATCAACCAGCTGGCCGGCGGCGGAGCGAGCCTGACCGGGATGAAAGCGCTGACCCACCCGAGCCAGCCGAACTACTTCAACCTCTTCTCCGGCTCCACCCAGGGCATCACCGGGGACGGCTGCTACACCCCGCAGTCGATGACGGCCTCGAACCTCGGTCAGGAGCTGATCGCGGCCGGAAAGACCTTCGCCACGTACAACGAGGACCTGCCGTCGGAGGGGTCCACGGCCTGCACCAGCGGCCAGTACGCGCAGAAGCACAATCCGTGGTTCGCCTTCAAGAACGTGCCGCTGAACACCGGGAAGACCTGGGCGCAGTTCCCGCGGAACGACTTCTCGGCCCTGCCGGACCTGTCCTTCGTCGTCCCCAACCAGTGCAACGACATGCACTCGTGCTCGGTGGGCACGGGCGACACCTGGACGAAGAACAACATCGACGCCTACGCGCAGTGGGCGAAGGCCAACAACAGCCTGCTGGTGCTGACCTGGGACGAGGACAACTACCTGGGGTCGAACCAGATCGCCACCGTCTTCTACGGGGCGAACGTGAAGACGGGCACGTACGCGACGGCGTTCAACCACCACCATCTGCTGCGGACCTTCGAGGACCTCTTCGGCACGGCCACGCACGCGGGCAACGCCGCCAACGTCCAGCCGATCACGGAGGTGTTCACCGCCTCCACGACCCCCACTCCCACTCCCACTCCCACTCCCACACCGACACCGACACCGACACCGACACCCACGCAGGGCGGACTGGTGCTGGCCAACCCGGGCCCGCAGACCTGCAAGTTCAACCAGTCCTGCACCGTCCAGCTCAGCGCCACGGGCGGCAAGGCCCCGGTCCGGTACGCGGCCACGGGCCTGCCGTGGGGGCTGAGCGTCGACGCGGGCACCGGACGGATCAGCGGGAAGCCGTGGGGCAGCGGAACGGTCCAGGTCACCGCGACCGCGACCGACGCCACGGGCGCCACCGTCACCGCCGCGTTCCCGCTCACCGTCAACTGGTTCTGACGGGGGCGTCCTCGGGGCGGCCGGTCCGGAGGACGGGCTCCGGCGGTGCCGGGCGGGGACGGCGGAAGGGGCGGGGGGACCACCAGTTGGCGCGGCCCAGGAGGGTCATGGTGGCGGGGACCAAGAGGCAGCGGACGAGGGTCGCGTCGACCACGACGACGAGCGTCAGGGCGACGGCGAGTTGTTTCATCACCAGCACCTCCCCCGTCGCGAAGCCGGTGAAGACGACACACATGAGCAGCGCCGAGGAGCTGATGATGCGGGCGGAGCGCTGTACGCCCGCCTCGACGGCGAGGTCGTTGCCGGCGCCGGCCCGGTAGAGCTCCTGGATGCGGGAGAGCAGGAACACCTCGTAGTCCATGGACAGGCCGAAGGCCAGGGCGAACACGACCACCGGCAGCCAGTAGCCCAGGCCGCCCAGGGTGTGGACGCCCAGGAGTCCGGCGCACCAGCCGTCCTGGAACACCAGGACGAGAGCACCGAAGGAGGCGCCGAGGGACAGGGTGTTCATCACGATGGCCTTGAGCGGCAGCAGCACCGAGCCGGTCATCGCCAGCAGCAGGACGTAGCTGGTCAGGGCGATCAGGGCGGCGGCGCGCGGCGCGTGCTCGACGACCTCGGCCCTGAAGTCGGCGTCGAGCGCGGCCCGTCCGGTCACCCAGACGGGGAAGTCCTCCGGGCGGTCCGCCCGGAGGCGTTCGACCAGGCGGGTGGCGGTGGCGGCGTCCGCGTCGGGCACCGGGACGAGGCGGACGACGGAGACCGCCGGGCCGGCGGCGCCGGCGGGTTCGACCCGCTGCACCTGCGGGGCGTCCGCGAAGCGCTCCGCCCAGGCGGTCAGGCGGGCGGGGCCGGTGCGGGCCACGACCACGACGGCGTCGGGCCGGTGCTGGGGGAACCGCTCGGCGACCAGGTCGGCGAAGCGCCGGGCCTCGGTGCCCGGGGGCAGTTGCAGCTCGCCGACGGGGCTGACGAGGTGGACCCGCAGGAAGGGCGCGGCGGCGGCGAGCAGCAGTACTCCCACGCCGACGGCGACGGCCGGTGCCCGGCGGCGGGTCCAGCGGGCCAGCGCGGCGAAGGCGCCCTCGTCGGCCTCCCGGTCGGCGCGTGCTCCGATCCGCTTCCCGCACGCCGCCAGCAGGGCCGGGGTGAGCGTGACGGCGGCTGCGAGCGACAGCAGGACGGTGCCCGCCGCGGCCAGGCCGACGGAGGCGTAGAAGTCGCTGGGGAAGGCGGCCAGTCCGCTGAGGGCGGCGGCGATGACCAGCGCGGCGAAGAGGACCGAGCGGCCGGCGCTGCCCATGGTCCGCACCACCGCCTCCGGGACGTCGTGGCCCGCGGCGAGTTCCTCGCGGAAGCGTCCGACGGTGAGCAGGGAGTAGTCCACGGCCAGGCCCAGGCCCACCATCGTGGTCGTGGACAGCACCGGGGAGGTGAGGTCGTACCAGCGCGACAGCAGCAGGAGCCAGAGCATGCCGGTGCCCAGCGTGGCGACGGCGGCGAGCAGCGGCACGGCGGCCGCGACGAGGCCGCCGAACAGGAGGTACACCACCACCAGGGTCACGGGCAGGGTGATCAGTTCGGCCCGCCGGGTGTCGGCCACGGTCCGCCGCGCCACCTCGGCGCGCGCCCGTTCGCTGCCGCCGAGGGTCACCGCGACACCGGGCAGGGTCCGGTGCACCGCGCGCAGCCGGGCCGCCACCGCCCGCTCGCAGCGCCGGCGTTCCTCCCCGGCCAGGCCGCGCTCCAGCCGTACGGAGAGCAGCGCGGCCCGGCGGTCGGGCGCGTACGCCCCTTCGGTGAGGGGGGTGACGGCGTGCACGCCGGGGATCGCGGTCAGGTCCCGGCGTGCGGCGGCCAGTTCCCGCCGCAGGGCCCGGCCGGTCACCGGCGCGCCGGACACCACCGCGTCGATCTGGCTCCCGTACGGGCGGACGCCGTCCAGCAGCCGGTTGCCGCGTACGGATTCGTGCGCGGCCACGCTCCAGGGCCGCCGGTCCAGGCCGTCCATCACCGGTCCGGCGGCGCCGGCTCCGACGCCGAGGAGCAGCAGCCACAGCAGCAGCACCGGCACGCGGCGGCGTACGCAGACCAGGGCGATCCGGGCGGGGACCGTGCTCAGGGGGCGCATCGGCGGCCTTCCGAGAAGTAGCCGGAGCCGATGGTGACGTCGCCGGGCTCCCGGACGGTCAGCCTGGCGAACTGCCCCGTCCCCCGCATCGGTTCGAGGCATCCGGCGTCCGCCGACAGCCAGGGCGAGTCGACGATCCGCACGGTCACCGTGCCGGGGCGGGGCATGTGGACCGTGATCCCGGCCGCGTGGGAACCGCGCACCGTGGCCGGCGGGTCCACGAGGGGAACGGCGTCCCGGACCCGGTAGATCCGCCAGTGCCGGTCCCGCCAGACCGGCTCCAGGTAGGACGGTCGGGCGGTGACCAGGGCGTGGTCGGCCTCGGAGGCCGCGTCGGGCGGGCCGTCGTGCAGGACGACGAAGCCCACGGCCCAGCGGTCGAGCCAGGCACGGTAGGCGCGGGGGGCGAGGTGGCCTTCGTAGAAGAGGCGGCCGCGTTCCACGTCGGCCTGCCGGTTCCAGCCGCGTGCCAGCGAGAGGTGCGGGGCGAGGACGGCGGCCTCGCGGTGGCTGCGCGCCATGACCGCCTCCACCCGGGTGCGGTCCGCGCCGAGCCGGCCCAGCTCCGTGATGACCCCGTCGGCCCCGGCGGCCCACGGGGGGACCCGTACCGTGTCGCCGAGGTGGGCGGCCGTGTTCCCGCCCACCCAGGCCAGGCAGAGGGCGAGGCCGGCCGCGGCCAGGGAGCGGCGCGGCCGGTCGGGGGCCGTCGTGACGGCCGCGAGCAGGAGGGCGGGCGCCGCGAGGTCGGCGAGCCTCTCGACGTTCGTCCCCATCGGGGAGGCGACGGCGTACGCGAGGAGGACGGCGGCCGCGTACAGCGCGGCGGTGCGCCTGGCCCACCGCCAGGCGCGCGGCGCGGCGGCGAGGACCGCCAGGGACATCAGCAGCGGGGGCCAGACCCGCTCCAGGGGCATGGGCTGTTCGCCCCGGAACGGGAAGAGCCCTGCCGTCAGGGCCAGTACGGCTGCGGGGGGCACGAGCAGTGCGGCGGCGCGGGCGGCCCGCCGCCGGGGGGCGGGCAGGAGTGCCGTACCGGTCAGGGCGAGGAAGAGCCCGGCGACGGGGCTGGCCATCGTGGAGAGGGCGGCACAGGCGGCGGTGGCGGCGAGCCGCCCGCCGCGGCCGCCGGCCCGCCGGGGCAGGGCTCCCAGTACCGCGGCGAGCGCGAACGCGATGCCCAGGACGAAGGTCGTCCGCCCCGAGGCCACCTGGCACCACAGGGCGAGGGCCGCCGCCAGCGCGGGCCGTTGGGGCGCCCGGACCCCGCTGCGCGCGCACAGCAGCCCGGCGAGCCAGGTGGCCGTCAGCCCGCCCGCCACGGTGACCGGGACGACGCCGAGGACCGCCATGGCGTAAGGGGAGACGAGGCTGTACGCGGCGGTGTGCAGCCCGCCGTGCCAGGCGAGGTTGTACGCGGAGCCGGGGTGGTGGGCGGCGAAGCCCGCCCACGCCGTCTGGGCCGCGAGGTCTCCTCCGCCGGTCGCGAGGACGGCCGCCCACAGGGCGTACAGGGGCAGCGCGCAGCCCGTGGCGGCCAGTGCGGTCCGGGTGGGGAGGGGTACGGCGACCGGCGCCCGCCCGGTCAGGGCGACAGAGGTCATGGGCGGCTCCGGTCAACGTGGGCGGGGGGCGGCGCGGGGCGCGGGGGCGGGGGGCTTCCCCTTCCAACGACGGCCGGGGGCCGGTGTCGCGGTTTTCCGGCACCGGGCACCCGGTCGGCGCCCTCGGGGCGGGGCCGGACGGGCCGGCGCTCTGCCATTCGGGTGACGCACCGCCACGTCTGCGGCCGCGCTCCCGTTACCAGCACGAACTCCCCGATCCGGGGCTCGTTTCGGCTACAGCGAAGGAAAGCTCTCGAATGCTGAAGAAGATGATGGTCACCGCCGCAGCCACCGCCGCCGCCGTCGGCGCGGGTGCCGCCGTCGCCGCCCCGGCCATGGCCATCGGCAACGACAACGGGATCAACACCGTCAACGGCAACGGTGCTCAGCAGATCTACGGCAACCAGAAGACCGCCGGCGACATGAGCCCGCAGCTCAGCGCGGTCCAGGGCACCCTGAACAAGCCCTGCATCGGCCTGCCGGTCAAGGTCAACGCGCAGTCGCTGCTCGCCCTGATCGCGAACATCGGGGTCCAGGACATCAACGTCCTGGCCAACCCGCAGAACCAGCAGTGCACCGAGAACTCCACCCAGGCCAAGGGCGACGAGCCGCTCTCCCACATCCTGAGCAACATCCCGGTCCTCTCGGGCAACCTCTCCGCGGGCAGCTGAGCACCGGTCTACCGCCGCTGAGCGGGCCGGCCGTGGACGTCCGCACGAACGTCCACGGCCGGCCCATCCGCGTTCCCGCCGCCGCTCCCCCGGCCGGTTGTCAGTGGCGCCCGCTACTGTTCGATCAACCGATCAGTTGGACAAGGGGAGGGCGTCATGCGGCGCGGGGAGCACGTCGACGGGCCCGGGGCGGCCGCCGTACCAGGGGGTGAGGACTTCTTCGTCCTGCCCGAGGCCTGGAAGCGGAATCTCTACCCGAGACGCGGCGGGGCCCCTGCGGACGTTCCGCCCGTCGACGGGGAGGCACCGCGGAGGCTGCGCGAGTGGCTCACAGCAGACGCCGAGTCGGTCGAGCGGGCGGTCGACGCTCCGGAGACCGGGCCCGAGCTGGTCCCGGCGGCCCGCGCCCATCAGGCCGGGAGCCCGAGCCCCCTGGGCGCCGCCGTGCTGGCGGAGGCGCTGCCGCCGCGGGCGGGCTGGGCCGAGACGATCGCGGACGCCTGGGCCGGGGCGTACGGCCTGCCGTTCGCGGCCCGCGCCGCCGTCGAGGCGGTGGAGCTGAGCACCACGTCGGTCGTGCAGGGGAGCCGGAGCGTCGTCGAGGGCATCGGGCTCCGCCCCGAGGACGAGGGCAACGGCTGGAGGCGGCACCGTGCCGTCCCCGTCCTGCACAGGGTGCGCGCCCTGCTCGCCGCCGCCGACGAGGAGACCTACCGGGACACCGTCCAGGCGCTGGGCCGCCACCGGAGCAGCCCCCGCCGGCGCGTGACGACCGCGTTCCTCGTCCCCACGGAGCAGGGGTGGGTGGACGAGTGCTGCGCGGACCCCGCCACCCGCGAGCACCACGAGCGCCCCGTACGGGAGCTGCTGGTGTGCTCCCTGGGATCCGCGCGTCAGGCCGCCCTGTTCGGCGACCGGGTGGACCTGAGCTGGCATGGCTGGAACCCCGCCGTCATCGCCACCGTGGCCGAGGGCGTCGGCGTGGCCGTGGCCCCCTGGCTGGCCGCCGACCTCGACCGGGAGAACGCCGACACCGAGGACATCAGGAGACTGGCCGGCGCCCTCTCCGAGCTGCCCACGGACGAGGCCTTCGGTTTCCTCGCCGACCGGGTCGAGAACAAGTACGTACGCGCCGCCCTGGTCGCCGCTGCCCAGCGGCACCCGCTGCGCGCGCTGCGCGTGCTGGCCGGCGCCTCGCTCGGGCCGGGCCGGGCCGCGACGACGGCCGGGCTGCTGCTGAAGGCCCATGTGGCCGCGCACCGGGAGGCGGCGCTCGCCGCGCTGCCGGATCTGGCGGAGCCGCTCGCCGGGGCCGTCGGGCCGCTCGTGCACCGGGAGCTGGTCGAGGAGGCCCCCGTCGAGTCGCTGCCGCCGCTGCTGACCAGCCCGCCCTGGGCGGGCCGGCGTAGGGCCGTGAAGCCGCGCGTGGTCGGCGGGCTGGCGGCCGCACCGGGCACGGCCGTCGTCTGGCTGCCGGGCGAGCGGGAGTCGTGGGCGGGGGCCGAGTCCTGGCTGACGCGATGGCAGCCCCACGCTCCGATGGAGCAGCTCGTCCAGCAGCTCCGGGCCGGGCGGCTGCACGCCTGGAACGCGGTCGGGGTGTTCGTCCAGGGACCGCTCGACGAGGTCCGGCCGCTGCTCGCCGGATGGCACGGGCCCGCCCACTCGTGGGAGGGGCTGGCGGTGTTCAAGCCGCTCGTGGCCCGGCACGAGGAGGCGGCGCTCCCGGTGGCCCTGCGGATGGCCGGCGCCAACCCGGCCACGATGGCTCCGGTCCTGCGGCCCTTCCTCGACGCGGACGTGGCCCGGCTGATGGCGGACTGGCTGGTGCGGCTCAAGGCCGCGGGCGAGACGGCCCGGACCTGGTTCGTCCGGCACGGGGCCGGCGCCGCCCGGCTGCTCGTCCCCGACGCGGTGGGACCGCTCGGGCCGGAGCGGACCGCGGCCGAGCGGGCCCTGACGGTGATCGCCTCGGCGCACGGCGCGGACGCGGTGCGGGAAGCCGCGGCGGCGTACGGGCCGGAGGCGGCCGGGGCCGTCGAAGCACTGCTGGGCGTCGCCCCCCTGGTCGCCGCGCTCCCGGCGAGGATGCCCAAGGCGCCGGCCTGGGCCACCGTGCCGGCGCTCCCGCAGATCCTGCTGAAGTCGGGCGGTGCGCTGCCCGGTTCCGCCGTGGACCACGTCGTCACCATGCTGGCGCTGACCACTCCCTCCTCGGAGTACCCGGGGCTGGAGCAGGTACGGGAGCTGTGCACGCGGCAGTCCCTGACGGCCTTCGTGTGGGAGCTGTTCACGCAGTGGCACCTCGCCGGCATGCCGCCCAAGGAAACCTGGGCGCTGCACGCGCTGGGCCGGTTCGGGGACGACGTGACCGTCCGCGCGCTGACCCCGGTGATCCGGGCCTGGCCGGGCGAGGGCGCGCACCAGCGCGCGGTCGACGGCCTGGAGGTCCTCGCGTCCATCGGCAGCGACCTGGCCCTGCTGAGCCTGCACGGGATCGCGCAACGGGTGAAGTTCAAGGCGCTGAAGCTGCGCGCCCAGGAGAAGATCACCGCGGTCGCGGCGGAACTGGGGCTGACCGCTGCGGAGCTGTCGGACCGTCTGGTGCCGGACCTCGGGCTGGACGCGGACGGCGGCACGGTGATCGACTACGGTGCGCGCCGGTTCACGGTCGGCTTCGACGAGCAGCTCAAGCCGTACGTGCTGGACGAGGACGGCCGCCGGCTGAAGGACCTGCCCAGGCCCGGTGTCCGTGACGACGCGGAGCTGGCGCCCGCCGAGCGCAAGCGGTTCGCCGCGCTGAAGAAGGACGTACGGGCGATCGTCCCGGACCAGGTGCGGCGGCTGGAGGCCGCGATGGTGGAGGGCCGGTCCTGGACGGGCGCCGAGTTCCGGCAGCTGTTCGTCGGCCACCCGCTGGTGTGGCACCTGGTGCGGCGGCTCGTCTGGCTGGTGCGGGACGGGGAGTCGGTGACCGCGTTCCGCGTCACCGGGGACCGTGCGTACGCGGACGTGTCGGGCGGGGTGGTGGAGGTCGCGGACGGGGCGGTCGTCACCCTGCCCCATCCGCTGCGCCTGGGGGACGGACTGGCGGCCTGGTCGGGGCTGTTCGCCGGCCAGGGCGTCGCGCAGCCGTTCCCGCAGCTCGGCCGGCCGGTGCTGGCCGTGACCGAGGAGGAGGCGGGCGGCGAGCGGCTCACCCGCTTCGAAGGCGTCAAGGTGCCGGTGAGCAGGCTGCTCGCGCTGCAGAAGCGCGGATGGGAGCGGGGCGAGCCCCAGGACGCGGGCGTGGAGCGCTGGTTCTCGCGCCGGCTGGGTCCGGAGCGCCATCTGGTGATCGGCCTCGAAGAGGGGATCGCGGTCGGGATGATCGGCGAGTTCCCCGACCAGACGCTGGAGACGGTCTGGCTCGACACCATGCCCTGCGACTACTGGTGGTCCCGTACGCACCCGCTGAAGTTCGCCGACATCGACCCGGTCCTGGTCTCCGAGGTGCTGGCCGACCTGACGGAGCTGACCGCGTGAGCGTCGGCGCCCGCCCCCGGCAGGGGGCGGGCGCGCGGGCGCGACAAGAAGGCCCCGGTCTCCGCGAGGAGGCCGGGGCCTTGTCAGAGCGCTGGGCAGGCCTTGCACCTGCATTCCCCCACGGGAAGTGGGGTGTCTTTCCTTGGACCACCAACGCATGTCCCGTCCCCCGCGTTCCGCGGCGGCGAGCACGAGGTCGACTATAGCGCAGACCCGCAGGTCAATGCACGTGCCCGCTGGTCGAGAATGGCACGGTCGCCGACGAAGGAGGTTTCCGATGGCGCCGCGCCTCACGCGCGTCGCGGCGGTGGTCGCCGCCCTGCTGGCCTGTGGGACCGTCAGCACCGCCTGCGGGCCCGCGACCCGGTCGGGCCCGCCCCGCGCGCAGCCGCTGACCGAGGCCGAGCTGATGTCCGTGCTGCCCTCCGGGAGTGACCTTCCGGGCTACGTCACCACGGCCCGCGGGCCGGCCGCCGCGCCGTCCGCCTCCCCCGCCCCGGTCAGCCGACTCGCGCCCGGGCAGCCCGAGGAGTGCCGCCCCCTGGTCGACTTCGAGCTCAACCACGGGGGGCAGCACAGGCCGGCGGCCAGGGTCCTGGCCCAGGTGTCGCCCCGCGGCGGCACCTCGGGTGAGCACGGGAACACCGACCGCGCGAAGCTGAGCTCCGTGACGCTGTCGAGCCACACCCTCGAAGAGGCCTCGGCGGTGATGGAGTCCCTCGGGAAGGCCGTGCCGCGGTGCCGCGGGTTCCTGGTGTACACCCTGAACTACGGGGACCAGGACGCCCGCGTCGTGGTCGCCGAGCGGCGCGCGCCGGCCGTCGGGGACGAGGCGGTCGCCTTCGACTGGACCGTACCGGGCATCGCGATGCAGCAGACGGTGCCCGTCACGGTCGTCCGTACCGGCGGGGTGATCGCCACGTACTCCGGCGCCGTCCCGGCCGGCATCCCCCAGGGGCAGCACCAGCGGCTGCGGAACTTCCTCTCGGGGTCCGGGAATGAGGGCGTGTCTTTCGGATCGGGCCCGGGGTGTCAGTCGATCACGATCTCCGCCTCGAACCGGGCGCCGAGGGCGCGCAGCCGCCGCTCGCACTCCTCACGGGTCGGCGCCGACAGCACCGCCGCCGCGAGGAAGTCCGAGGACAGGGCCGCCTCCGCGAGGACCTCGCCCGGTTCCGCGAAGACCCCGTAGTACTGCACCCAGGGCTCCTCCGGGGTGACCGGGATGCCGCGCACGGTGCCGGGCCGCTTCATCATCAGGACCTGGCCGGCCATGCGGACCGGCTCCAGCCGGGCGCCGTCCGCGAGCCTGGCCAGGGCGGGCAGCCGCAGTCCCGTCTGGGCCCGCGTCGCCAACTCCACCGGGTGCAGCCCGAACACGGCGTCCAGCACCTCCCGGATCCGGGCGCCGGCCGGGCGGGAGGCGACCTCGCAGACGACGAGGCGGTCGTCGGGGGTGTGGAAGACCTCGGCGTGGAAGGCGTAGTCGGCCGGGCCGCCGAGGGCGGCGAGCGCGGTGTCCGCCAGCTCCAGCAGACGCGGGGTCAGCGGGTCCGAGGGGTCCAGGGTCAGGTCCACGCGGGCGCCGGGATCGGCCTGGAAGGAGGACAGCTCGTACTGGTACTGGGACGGCCAGGCCATCACCGTGCGGCCGCCCGCGACGACTCCGTCCACGTGGCACATCCTGCCCGGGACGTACGCCTCGACCAGCAGGTCCTCACGGGGGTCGGCGCCGGGTGCGAAGGCCTCGGCCAGGTAGGCCTCCAGCCCGTCGGCGGACCTGACGATCCTCAGCCCGATGGAGCCGAAGCCGTCGCGGGCCTTGAAGACCAGCGGCAGCCCGTGCTCGTCGGCGAAGTCCCGCGCCTCGTCGGCCGTGCCGGGCAGGGCGTGCGGGGCGACCTCGACGCCGGCCGCCGCCAGCCGCCGCTTCATCAGGGCCTTGTCCCGGAAGGGCAGCACCTCGTCGGGCAGCTGTCCGGGCAGGCCGAACTTCTCCCGCAGCCGGGCCGCCCGCATCAGGTCCGCCTCGTGGGCGGCGATGACATGGGTGACCCGGTACTCCTCGGCCAGTTCCAGGGCGGTGCGGTCCAGGAGTTCCTCGTCCTCGAAGTCGTCGAGCACGACCAGCCGGCGGTAGCCGCCGTCGCCGTCGGGGACCTGCTCGCGGGAGCCCTCGATCCGGTCGCGGGCAACGATCATCACCACGCCGCCGTCGAGTTCGGCGAGCCAGCGGTCGTACGGGAACGGCGCGAGCGGGAACCGGTGCAGTACGAGCGCGGTCACGCCGCGACCTCCAGGTCCTGGACGTCCGCCGGCGCCTCGGCCGGGGTCACGTCGATCCGGATCTGCCCGGTCAGCCGCTCGCACAGGGCGATCGCGGCGTCGGTATCGGCCGCCGTCACGGCGGCGAAGCCGAGCCGGTCCCAGTTGTCCCGCAGCGGGCGCACCGGGTCGCCGGGCGCCACGGAGACCTCCACGGCGAGGACGTCGGGGCGGGCGGTGAGCTCCTCCACTCCGGAGACGGCCGTGACCGTGCCGGGGTCGCGGAGCACGAAGCGGGTGCAGGCTCCGGCCCGGGCCTCGGGGGACTCGGGGAGCGCCTCGACCAGGCCGAGCGGCCAGGCGACGCCGTAGCCGAGGAGGTCGATGCCGTAGGCGGCCTCGACCAGTTCGTTGATGTGGCCGCCGCCGACCCGGTTGTGGGACTCGATGACGACGGGGCCCCGGGAGCCGAGGCGCAGCTCGGTGTGGCTGGGTCCGTCGGTGACGCCCATGGTGTCGAGGAAGTCCTCGACGGCGGCCGTGACCCGGGCGTGCGCGTCCGGTGCCAGACGGGCGGGCAGGGCGTGGCCGAGTTCCGCGAAGTGGGTGTCGTCGACGAGCTTCTCCGTCACGGCGATCACCACGTGGCGGCCGGCGAAGCTGAAGGCCTCCACGCTGTACTCGGGCCCGTCGAGGTAGGACTCCATCAGGAACTCGCTGACGGTGTAGAGGGTCGAGCCGCGGTCGGTGCGCCGGCCGCGCAGCTCCTCGATCCGCTCCCAGGTGGCGTCCAGTTCCCCGGGGCCGGAGACGCGGATCAGGCCGAAGCTCGCGGTGGCGTCGGTGGGTTTGACGATGAAGGGGTAGCCGGCGAGGGCGGCGAAGGCGTCGAGGGAGGCCCGGTCGGTGACCCGGTCCCAGTGGATCGACAGCTTGCCCTGATCGGTGAGGTGCTGCCGCATCAGGAACTTGTTGCGCATGCGGCGGCTGGCCTCGGGGCCGGTGCCCGGGAAGCCGAAGTGGGCGTTGAGGCGGGCGGCCATGTCGAGCCCGGCCTCGGTGAGGGAGGCGATCGTGTCGAAGCCCCACACCTCGCGGGAGGCCTCGGCGAGCGGCCGTACGGTGTCCCAGTCGGTGTAGTCGACCATCAGCAGGACGTCGGCCAGCCCGGTCTGATAGGCGTTGATCTTGTCGGGGTGCTGGAGGAGCACCACCCGGACGCCCAGCGCCTTGGCTCGTTCGAGGTGCTGGTCCGTGGCGCCGACGAGCAGCAGGGTACGGTCCGCGGCGCGCGCGGTCGGGGCGGTCATCGCAGTGCTTCCTTCTGGGTCTCGGTGGTCGTGGTGCGCAGGGCGGTGTGGGCCGCGGCGATCCGCTCGGCGGCCTCGGCGGGGGTCGGCGCCTCGACGACGGCGTAGCCGTGGCGGGTGCCGGAGTCGGTGGTGCGGGGCAGGACGTCGCCCGGCGCGTAGGGGAAGTGCACGCCGTGCACGTGGTCCCGGGCGCGGAGCTCGTCGAGGCCCTCGACGGACTCCAGGCGTCCGGCGGGGAGCTGGAAGAAGCCGATGGAGGCGTACCGGTGGGGTGCGGGGGCGCTGACGTCCTGGCCGGCCAGGCCGCGGAAGATCGCGGCCTCGATGTCGTAGCCGGTGGCCACTTCCACGAGCAGCGGGATCCGGTCGCCGCCGAGGCGGGCCTGGGACTCGACGACGCGCGGCCCGGCCGGGGTGAGGATGACCTCGGTGTGGGCGGGGCCGAAGGCGTAGCCGGCGAGGTCGAGCAGGGCGGTGACGGTGTCGCGGACCGCGGCGGCGTCGGCGGGGTCGAGGGGGGCCGGGTGGATGTGCCCGGTCTCCACGAATCCGGGTGCGCCGGTGGTCTGCTTGGCGGTGATCCCGACGACGTGGTGGGTGCCGCCGGCGGTGAGGGTCTCGACGCTGAACTCCGGCCCTTCGAGGTACTCCTCGATGATGAAGGGGCCCTCGAAGCCTCCCGCCTTGACCCGCTCGGTCCATTCGTCGAGGTCGGCGGGGGTGCGGACCAGGGCGATCCCGCGGCTGCCGGCCGTGTTGGTGGGCTTGACCACGGCGGGCAGTCCGAACTCGGTGAGCAGCGGCTCGACTTCGCCGAGGGTCTCGGCCCGGCGGGCGCGTACGGCCGAGACCCCGCTCGCGTTCAGCAGGCCGCGCATCGCGTGCTTGTCGTTGAGCAGCCGTACGGACTCGGCGGTGTTCGGCGACAGTCCGAGGGCTTCGGCTTCGGCGAGCACGGGAGCCATGGTGGCCTCGCTGCCCAGGTGCAGGACGTACCGGACGTCGTGCTCGCGGGCGAGTTCGGCGACGAGGGCGCGCAGGGCCGCCTCGTCGCCGAAGTCGACGAGGGCCAGTCCCCGCGAGTGCGCGGCGACCTTGTCGAGGTATGCGGGTGCCCGCAGCTTGGGGTCCCAGATCGACCAGACCTCGAAGCCGGCTTCGACGGCCTTGCGTACGAGCTGCTCGTAGGGCATCACCATCAAGATGCGGCCGGACTCGCGGGGCTGGGTCATGAGGTGGCTCCGTTCCCGGCCTGCGCGGTCGCCGGCGCGGCGGCCGGCGGCGCGGCCGCGGGTTCGGGCTCCGCGGCGGTGCGGTGGGATTCGCGCAGCGGCAGCAGGGAGCGGTAGACGAGGATGGCGCCGAGGCCGAAGGCGCCGTAGAGGAGGCTCATGCCGACCGGGGAGAGGAAGGCTCCGACGGTCACGCACACCGAGCCGATGAGCAGGCCGATGCGGGGTACCAGGCCGTAGGCGGCGAGGTATTTGGTGCGGGCGGCCGGATCCACCAGGTCGGCCAGGATGGCCTGCTTGACCGGTACGTTCGCGATCTCCCCGAGGGTGAACACGACGGCGGCGGCGATCAGGATCCAGCCGCTGTTGCTCACGGCCAGGACCATGTGGCCGGCGGTGAAGACGGCGATGCCGGCGTAGAGGCGGACCCGGTCGGACAGCTTGCGGAACATGCTGCCGGTGAAGAGGGCGAAGCCGACGACCAGGACGGTGTTGACGGCCCGGAGGATGCCGAGCATGGCGACCCCGTCCACGGAGGGGAACCAGCGCTCCAGGCCGGCCAGTGCCTGCTCGGGGAAGTCGTCGGCGAGGCGGACGGCGATGTAGTAGCCGATCTGGACCTCGACGGCCCGGGTGAGGATCGCGGCGCCCACGAGCCTGAGGAACACCCGGTCCCGGGAGACGGCGAGGTAGCCGCGGAGCATGGCGGGGATGCCGGACGTCTGTTCCCCGGCGGATTCCGGGGCGCTCTCGGCGATCCGCCACCAGGTGACCAGGGCGGTCGCGAGGGACAGTACGGCCGCGCCGGCCAGCAGGAGGGCGAAGTGGTCCCCGTAGAAGAAGCCGCCGATCAGGGCGCCGGCGGTGAACGCCATGTTGATCGACCAGTAGTTGACCGTGTAGACGAGCTGCCGGTTCTCGGGGGTGGAGACGTCGATCATCATCGCCTCGGCGGCGGGGGTGGCCGCGCTCGCGAGACAGGTGTTGAGCAGGAAGAGCGCGAAGGTGGCCGCTCCGGACTGCCACCAGGGCGAGTTGGCCAGGGCGAGCAGTGCGAAGGTGAGCGTGGCCCCCACCTCGCCGGCGACCATCAGCGGCTTGCGGCCGTGGACGTCGGCGAGGTGGCCCCCGACGAAGTTGCTGGCGATGCCCGCGGCGGCCACGGCCATGGTCAGCACGCCGGCCGCGGCCGCGCCGTACAGCGTGGCGAGGTGGATGACCATCAGCGGCATCAGCATGATGCCGAGCATCCGCTGGACGAATCCGATGCCGAGCCTCAGCTTGATGTTCGGATGGAGCTGACGGAAATTCACGCCGGGTTCCTTCGAGGAGTGGGGGACGGGCGGGGACGTCCGGGCGGGAGGCGTCAGGACCTGGTGGTCAGGACCTGGGCCGGAGCCGTGGCCGGTGAGGGCGCCGGGGCCGGCTGCCGGGCGGGCCGGGCCGCGGGCGCGGCGGTCTCGCTCCACACGCTGAGGTAGCGCTCGCCGGTGTCGGGCAGGATCGTGACGATCGAGGCGCCGATGTAGTCCGGGTGCGCGGCCAGCCGGCCGCAGGCGTGGGCGACGGCGCCGGAGGAGACGCCGACGAAGATGCCCTGCTCGCGGGCGAGCGCGCGGGCGGCGGCCATGGCGTCCTCGTCCGAGACGGTCACCACGTTGTCGATCAGCGAGACGTCGGTGGTGGGGGCGACGAAGCCGCCGTTGAGGCCCGGGATCCGGTGCAGGCCGCCCTCTCCCTGGGACAGCACCGGGGAGTTCTCCGGCTCGACCGCGACGACGCGGATCCGCGGGTCCTGCTCCTTGAGGTACTTCGCGATGCCGCTGAGGGTGCCGCCGGTGCCGACGCCGCAGACCAGTACGTCGATCCGGCCCGCCGTGTCGGCCCAGATCTCGGGGCCGGTCGTCTCGTAGTGGGCGCGGACGTTGTCGGCGTTCTCGTGCTGGCAGGCGAACCAGGAGCCGGGGGTCGCCGCGTGCAGCTCCTCGGCCTTGGCGATCGCGCCGGGGTAGCCGGCGTCGCGGGGGGTCCGTACGACCTCGGCGCCCAGCGCGTTGAGCAGGGCGATCCGTTCGGCGGTGGCGCTGTCGGGCAGCACGATGACGCAGCGGTATCCGCGGGCCGCGGAGAGGGCTGCCAGGGATATGCCGGTGTTGCCCGAGGTCGCCTCTATGACGGTGCCGTGGCCGGGCGTCAGTTCGCCGCGCTCCTCGGCGGCGCGCAGCATGTAGAGGGCTGCGCGGTCCTTGCTGGTGGACATCGGGTTGGCGGACTCCAGCTTGGCCAGCACCTCGGCACCCGGGGCCGAGTCGTCGAAGCGCAGGCGGATCAGCGGGGTCGAGCCGACCAGGTCCGCGATGCTGTCTGCGATGCGGCGCGTCTCACGGCTTTCCACGTGTGGTTCCTCACAAGTCGGTTCGTGCGGCCGGGTGCCGGGCGGGCGGAGGTGGTCCGCCGCGGCCCGTCGCGGCCTTCGTGGGGGGTGTTCGGCAGGGTGGAGCGGGATCGCGGCGAGCGGGGCCGGGGGCGGTGCGGTGCCGCGCGGCCGGGGCCCGGCTACCAGGAGCCGGCCGAGGCCGTCATCGCGTACAGGTCCTCCATCGGCTGCGGCCGCTGGCCGACGGGCTTGATCACCGCGGTGGCGGCGAGCACCCGGGCGCCCGCGGGCACGTCCTTGTTCACCAGTGCCTGTGCGCCGATGACGGCGTGCGCGCCGATGGTGACGGGCCCGAGCACGGTCGCGTTGGTACCGAGTACGACGTGGGCGCCCACCACCGGGTGCCTGCGGTCCCCCTCGGGCCGGTTGTTGTCGCTCCACCAGCCGACCGCTCCCAGCGTCACCTGGTGGTAGATGGTCACGTCGTCCCCGACGACGGCGGTTTCGCCGATCACCACGGCGGCGCCGTGGTCGATGAACACCCGCCGGCCGAGCACGGCACCGGGGTGGATCTCCACGGATGTGCTGCGGCGGGCGTTCCAGGCGATGATCCGCGCGGTCATCCGGTGCCCGCGCCGGTGCAGCCGGTGCGCGATCCGGTGGGCCCACAGGGCGGGAAGGGCCGCGTGCAGCAGCGCCTCCCGGCGGTTGCGCATGGAGGGGTCGCGGGCGACGACCACCTCCAGGTCCTCCTTCATGATCCGGAACAGGCCGGGGGTCGACTTCGCCATCAGACGAGCACCTCCGCGCGGACGGTGGCGGTGACGGCGGTGTCCGCCGAGCCGCCGCGGGGGGTGCTGCCGGATGTCAGAACGGTCTTCACTGGTGGAACTCCTTCTCCTCAGCCTTCGGTCGGCAGGCCTTCGACTGGTCGAGACTCACGCCTGCGTTCCGGGGCTCCCGGCCCCTGCCGCTGCGCCGTGCGGGCCCCTGGGCGCGCACGGCGCGCCGGCCTGGCACCGGAGTGCTCTGGCGGGACGGTCCGGCCCGCGTCCTGGTCGTAACCGTGTCAGCTCGAACCGATGCGGTGCTGGACCGCCACTCGCGCCCCGGCGGAGGGCGGCTCCAAGGGCGGCCGCGGGGTGCCGGGCGGGCGGTCGCGGGTGATGCTGGTGGCATGGGTGGCGTTCCCGGGAGGCGGCTGCCGGCCGGCTGGGCGGCGGCGGCGCGGCGCTCGGTGCGGGTCACGCTGGCCGGCGGCGCGGGGTTCTACCTGTTCCTGTACGGCTTCGGCTCGACCGTCGCCGCGACCTACGCGCTGTTCGCCGCGGTGGCCCTGGCGGGCCTGTCGCACATCCCCGGCACCGGCCGGCAGCGTGCCGCGGTGGTGCTGCGGCTGGTGCCGGCCTGCTGGGTGCTGATCACGATCGGCACGTTCCTGTCGGTGCGGACCTGGAGCGCGGTCCTGGGGATGCTGGTGGCCGGCTTCGTGCTGGCGTTCGTCGCGGTGGGCGGGCCTAGGGCGGCGGGGGCGGGGCCCGGGCTCCAGCTGATGTACATCCTGCCGTCGTTCCCGCCGTACGATCCGGGCTCGCTCGGGGAGCGGCTGGCCGGTGCGACGGTGGGGCTCGCACTGCTGGTGCTGGCGGAGGCGTTCCTGCTGCCCGACCCGCCGACCGTCCCGTACCGGGAGCTGGCCGCGCGGGCCGCCGAGTGCGCGCGGGTGTGCGCGGCCGAGCTGGCGGCGGCGCCGTACGCGCTGTCCGCGGCGGCGGAGCTGCGGGCGCGGGAGGCCGGTCCGGCGCTGCGGCCCTCGCGGGTGCCGGAGGCGGAGCGGCCGGCGGGGCCGGGGCTGCGGGACCGGGCGCTGACCCATACGGGGCTGGCGGCCCGCACCCTGCTGGTCCGGCTGGCGGGGCTGCCGCCCGTGGCGGGTGCCCCGGGAGCGGCGGGCCTGGAGGTGCTGGGCGCGGTGCGGGACACCGCCGGGGAGGCGGCCGGACTGCTGCGGGGGCGGGGCCGGGGGCCGGCCGGGGACGCGCACGGGGAGCTGCTGCGGGCCCGTGCGGCCCTGGCGGCGGGCCCGGACGGCCGGGAGGGTCCGGCGGTGCTGCGTCGGCATGCGGCGGTGCTGGAGGTGGCGGACGCCGCGCTGGCGATGTCG
Source organism: Streptomyces sp. NPDC040718 (assembly GCF_055593565.1). Taxonomy (NCBI): domain Bacteria; kingdom Bacillati; phylum Actinomycetota; class Actinomycetes; order Kitasatosporales; family Streptomycetaceae; genus Streptomyces; species Streptomyces sp. NPDC040718. Next base: position 312,977 of record NZ_JBVIXO010000006.1, read on the forward strand.
ACGGCGGCCGGGATCGCGGTGCGGGGGCGGGCGGGGGCGGAGCGGGCGGCCCCGGGCCGGTTCTGGTACGCGCGGATGGGCGCGGCGCGGCTGTGGTGGCACCGGCTGGCGGGGCACGCCGAGCGGCGGTCGGTGTTCTTCCAGAACGCGGTGCGGCTGAGCCTGGCGCTGGCGGCGGCGCGGGTGATCGCCGGCGAGGACAGCCTGCCGCACGGGTTCTGGGTGCTGCTGGCGACGCTGACGCTGACCCGTACGACGGTGCGCGAGACCCGCTCCACCGTACGGATCGCGCTGACGGGGACCCTGGTCGGGGCGCTGGCGGCGGCGGGGCTGCTGGCGCTCGCGGGGTCGGACACGGCCGTGTACGCGGCGGCGCTGCCGCCGTTGATGCTGGCCGCGTTCACGCTGGGGCCGGTCAAGGGGGTGGGGTGGGCACAGGCCCTGTTCACGGTGGTCGTCGCCCTGGCGTTCGCCCAGCTGGCGCCCGCGACCTGGCAGCTCGCCGAGTTCCGGCTGTTGGACGTGCTGACCGGCAGCGCGATCGGCGCGGTGTTCGGGCTGCTGGCCTGGCCGCGGGGTGCGCAGGACGAGTTGCGGCGGTCGACGGCGGTGCTGTTGCGGGGCGCCGCGGAGATCGTGGTGGCGACGACCGCCCGGCTCGCGGCGGGCGGGGTGCGGGAGCCGGTGGGCGGCGCGCCGGGGCACCGGTCGCTGCAACACTCGCTGATCCTGGCCGAGTCGGCGTACGCGCAGTACCAGAGCGAGCCGCACGGGCCGGCGGGGCCGGCGCCGGGCTCGGGCACGGGCGGGCAGGACTGGCAGGCCGTGCTGCTGGCCGGCCACCACACGCTGTGGGGCGCGGACCGGCTGCTGGCGGTGCCCGCGCGGGTCCTCGTACCGGCGCTGGAGCGGGAGCCGGCGGCGGCGGTGACCCGGCTCGGGGACCGGGTGGCCGGGCGGATGCTGCTGGTGTCGGCGTGGCTGGACCCGGGCGGCGACACCCCGCGGACGCCGGTCGTGCTGCGGGACCCGGCCTTCGACGGCTTCGAGGCCGAGCCTCCGGGCGCGCCGAGGCCGTACTACGCGGCGGTGTTGTGGCTGGACTCGCTGATGACCGACCTGGAGCGGGTCACCGACGAGGCCGGACAGCAGCCGCCGGGCTGAGGGTGCCGCCCGGCCGTCCCGCAACTCTCCGCGCGCCGCGGGCCGGATGGCGATCAGCGGGGCCGGGTGCCAGGCTGGAGGGAGCAGCCTCAGCGCTGGGCTCCTCCACACCGCCCGCAACCCCTGTTCCGAGTCCGCAGGAGGTGGAAGCCCGTGAGCAGCCGCACTTCACGTACCCGTACCACGGTCCATCTGGCCGTGGCCGCCGTCCTGTCCGCCGTGCTCGTGCCGGTGGCCGCGCCGTCCGCGACGGCCGTCGGCTGCGACGCCGCGGCGGCGGCCCGGCCCCCGGGCGGGGGCGTCCAGGAGCGGGACGCAGTCCTGTGCCTCGTCAACGCCCAGCGCACCCAGCGCGGACTGCCCGCCCTGACGGTGAACGCGTCCCTGACCGAGGCGGCCCGGCAGCACGCGGCCGCGGCCGTGCAGCTGAAGTGGTGGGGGCCCTGGAAGGATTCGCACACCAACCCGCGGACCGGCTCCACGCCGCAGAGCCGCATCATGGGCGCCGGCTACTGCCCCAACCCCAGGTCCTGGGGCGTCTCCGAGATCACCTACAACGGCTGGGGCGGCTCGGGCACCCCGAACTCCGCCGTCAAGTGGTGGATGAACAGCCCGGGTCACCGCGCGATCATCCTGGACTCCTCGCTGCGCGAGTTCGGCGGCTGGGCGCAGCCCGGCGCGGCCGACCCGGCCGGGTCGGGCGCGACCGGAGCCGGGACGTACGTCGTGGACTTCGGCCGCTGCCAGCGGTGAGGGGGCGGGGACGGACGCGGGCGGGGACGGACGCGGGCGGGGACGGACGCGGGCGGGGACGCCGGGGGCGTCTCCCCGTAGGAGTGATCGGCAGCGGCCGGCGGTGCGCCTGCGTGAACCGGTGCGGCGTGCCCGCCCAGGATGGCGCGCATGCGTCCTTCCTCCGCGTTCCTGCGCCGTGCCCTCGTACCGTTCCTCGCGTCCGCCGCCCTGCTCGCCCCGGCCGCCGCCTCCGTCGCCGCCGACGCGTGCGGCTCGGTCATCACCGCTCCGCTGGCCCGGCCGGTTGCCGCCGACGACCCGTGTCCCAGCGCCGATCCCGTGGTGTGCCGCATCCGTGTGCTGCCGATGGACGAGAAGGTCGAGGCCCAGCGGACCCGGATGCGCTACCACGGCCTGCTGGAGGACATGCACCGCACCGAGGCGGCGATGCGCCGGTCGGGCTCCTCCGACGAGGAGATCGCCCGGGAGACGGTCGACATGCGCAACCAGGCCAAGGAGATCACCCGGGCGGGCATGACCCCGGAGGAGGTCCGCGTCCTGGAGGAGCGCAACCAGGCCAAGTACGGCAACCCGCTCGGACCGACCGCCGACCAGCTCTACGTCAAGTACGGCTCCTGGCAGAAGGTCACCGAGGCGTCCATGCGCACCAGTTACGCGGTCGACCGCGAACTCGGCCTGGAGCACCGGCCCTGCCCCGTGTGACCAGGACGCATGGATGACGGTACGGTGCTCGGCACGGTCGAGCGGATCTGGCGCTATCCCGCACCAGCAGGTTCGGCCGGAACCGGCGCTCGTCCACGGGCACCCCGGGAACCGCTGCCCAGACGCCGCCGGGCACGCCGCCGTTCGTGGAGGACCTGTGGTTCGGCGCCACCGCCCGGATCGGCGGCGGCTCGTCGCGCGTGCGGTTCGAGCCGTCCAGCGAGCGGTGCGCGATGACCGGCGAGGCCCAGCAGGACCTGCCGCACTCACCGCTGGTGCTGCGCGCTGTCGCGCGGGGGCACGACATGCGGCTGGACGCGCTGGCCACGGTCGCCGGCCCGGGCCCGGTCCGGGTCGGGGACCGGGCCCGGGTGGAACGGGCCGGGCCCCCGCTCCCGTGAGGGGCGGGGGCCGGGCCTACGGCACGGTGCCGGTCAGACGGTCGTCACCACATCACCGGCAGACGCTCGGGCAGGCGCTTCATGAAACCCGTGCGCCACACGAGCTGCTCGACCGGCACGGCCAGCCGCATGCGGGGCATGGCCTTGAGGAGGGCGAGCAGCGCGGTCTCGGCGTGCTTCTTGCCGAGGGCGGTGGCGGGGCAGTAGTGCGAGCCGCCGCCGAAGGAGAAGTGGGCGGAGGAGTTGGCGCGGGTGAAGTCGAGGCGGTGCGGGTCCGGGAAGACCGAGGGGTCGAAGTTGGCGCCCTCTGGCAGGACGAGCACCAGCTCCCCCGCCTTGACCTGGACGTCGCCCAGGGTCATGTCCTCCATGACCAGGCGCGGCAGGCCGTCGCCGATGGAGAGGTTGATGCGCAGCAGCTCGTCCACGGCCTGCGGCATGAGCTCCGGGTGGTCGGCCAGGTAGTCGGCCTCTTCCGGGTGGGTGAGCAGGGTGACCAGCGCCATGGCGAGGAACCCGGCGGTGGAGATGACGCCCGCGCCGAAGAGGGTGACGCCGACCGTCGCGAACATCTCGTCGGTGACGTGCTCGTACCCCTCGGTGCCGCGCAGCTTGGCGAGGTCGCCGATGAGGCCCGTCCCGGTGTCGTCGAGGCGGTCCTTCATGTAGGCGATGTCGCGGTCCCAGTTCAGGCGCGCGGCGGGGATCTCGGTGGCGCTGTTCATGAAGGCGATCGGCAGCGACTCCGCGAGCAGCGGGGCCGCGTCGTGCGGAATGCCGAGGATCTGGCAGTGCATGGCCTCGGAGAACGGGTCGGTGAACATGGTGCGGACGTCGACGGGGGCGCCGTGCTGGAGCATCCGCTCGACGAGTTCGGCGGCGTACTCGTCCATCCACTGCTGGAGGCCCGGGGACTTCGGGTTGATGGCCTTCATGACGGCCTTGCGCAGGCCGGCGCCGGTGATGTTGCCCATGTTGTTGACGACCTCCGGGGGGATCGTCAGCGCGTACTGGCGGGGCACACCGGGGTCGGAGGTGTTCTTGAGGCTGAACCGGTCGTCTTCGAGGACCTGCTTGACGAGCTCGTACGAGGAGACGAGCCAGGCCTCGGCGCCGGCGATGGTGCGGACCTTCACCACCGGGGGCAGTTCGTCGACCTCGGTGGGCAGGTGCGTTCCGTCCCACGTGAAGGGGAATTCGAGGATCGGCTCCGCGTGGGTGGTCACAGCTGGTCTCCTTCGGTGGCGGGGGTGACGACGGCGTGGCCCTGGTTGCGGGAGGCCCGCAGTCCGGCGCCGCGCGAGTAGAGCAGGTCCGCCATCGGCAGTGCCTGGTGGTAGCAGTTCAGCGACGAGGGGACGCCGAGGATCGCGGGGGTGTCGAGGAAGAGCGGCGCCTCGGCGCACACGTAGTCCAGGCAGACCGCCCGCTGGTGGGCGGTGGGCTGCTGGCCGCCGAGGACCTTCGACGACAGGAAGATGTCGACGAGTTCGTTGCAGGTCTCGGCGAACGCCGGGTCGGTGTGCAGCCGCTCCAGCAGGTCGGCGTGCATGGTGTCGTAGGCCGGTATGCCGCGCAGCGAGGACATCGGCCTGCCGCGCAAACGGGTGCCGGACGGGTCGATGTCGGCAACGGCGTTGGTCACCTTGGCGCGCACTCCGCGCAGGTTCTTGACCGTCTTGCGGCGGGCCTCGTCGGGGGGATAGCCCATGGCCTCGTACATCTCGGCCACGTGCAGGTCGGTGTAGATCAGGTCGGCCTGCTCGAAGTTGTCGAGCGCCCACTCGGCGAGGGCGTGTACACGCTGGGCGGAGAAGTAGGAGTTGCCGGGGGAGATGCCGATGACGGCGTGGCCGCCTTCGTCGGCGATGACCTGGCAGTGCGGTGTGTAAGCATCGACACGGAAGGCACTGGTTCGAGTGGCTGTTGTCATGGGAGTGGTCGCATCCCTGTCGCCGCGATTCCCCGCGCGGACCCCGTGTCCCGGGTGCGGCGGCGACGAGCTGAAGCTATACGAACAGTCGAGGCCTCGGACGATTACCGTGGAGTTCGTCTCGGTTACTGAAACCGTATGTTGCCCCAGTCAACTGCCACGGGCTGTAAGCGCGTTGATCCGGACGGTAAAGTGACGTTCCGCCATATCCGCTGGCGGGTCGGCCCTTTCGAAGGCAAGATTCCGTTTTGAGCGGTATCAGGGCTTCCGTTGCACCGGCGGGCGTGTCGCGTGACCGGAGTCACACGCAACGGAGCGGGCTCCGCGGACACTTCCCAGCGTGAACCCCCAACCGTTCGCGGACATCTACGACGAACACGCCCACGCGGTGTTCGCGCACGCCGTCCGCATGACCGGCGACCGCGCCGGAGCCGAGGACATCGTCTCCCCGACCTTCCTGTAGGCCTGGCGGCTGCGCGACACGCTCGAGGGTGTCGCCAGCCGGCGGGCCTGGCTCTTCGGTGTCGCCACGAACGTCATCCGCAACACCCGCCGGGCGGCGCGCCGCCACCGCGAGGCGATGACCCGGCTGCCGCCGCCCGAGCCGGCGGCCGTGCGGCTGCTGGACCGGATGGCGCTGACGGCTCAGGCGGCCCCCGCCCCGGCCGTCCGGGACGGCCAGTTCCTGTACACGCGGACGGCTCGGCCGACCCCGTGGTACGGACCGCCGGGGGCACCTCGACGCAGCACTCGGTCGGCGGGCACGTGCCCGGCATCAACAGCCATCCGTGGCCATCATCGGCCGGGGGGGGGTCAGCGACCGGGCCGGTGAGACGCCGGCGCAGGTGCGGCCCCGGTAGCGGGGCGGGAGCCGCGCCGAGCGGGCCGGGTTGTGGATCGCCGTGCGCGTCCCTCGCCCATAGTGGGGCCATGCAGTGCGAGAAGACCCCGGTCCGCGTGGTGCTCGTGGAGGACCACCCGCTGTTCCGCAAGGGGCTGAGGTCGGCGCTGGAGAGCGCCGAGGACATCGAGGTGGTGGGCGAGGCCGAGACGCTCGCCGAGCTGGCGGGCGCGGTCGGGACGTGGCTGCCGCAGGTGGTGGTCATGGACCTGTCGCTGCCCGACGGGTCGGGTCTGGATGCCACCCGGCGCCTGACCGAGGAGCACCCCGGGCTGTCGGTGCTGGTGCTGACGATGGCCGACGACGACGGCGCCCTCCTCGCCGCCCTGCAGGCCGGCGCCCGGGGCTACCTGCTCAAGGGCGCCGGGCGGCAGGAGGTGCTGCACGCGGTGCGCACGGTGGCCGCCGGGGGCACGGTGTTCGGGCCGGACGTGGCCGCGCGGATCGCCGTACTGGCCACCGGGGGCGGCCGGCGCGGAGCGGAACGGCTCTTTCCCGCCCTGACCCCGCGCGAGGTCGAGGTGCTCGAACTGGTCGCGCGCGGCCACGACAACCGGCGCGTGTCCCGCGAGCTGTTCCTGGCGGAGAAGACCGTGCGCAACCACGTCACCCGCATCTTCGAGAAGCTCGGCGTCACCACCCGGGCGGAGGCCGTCGTCCGCGCCCGGGACGCGGGACTCGGCACGGGTGACGCACCGGACGCGGACTGAGTCCGGCCGTCAGGGCAGCTCAGCGGGGTGTCCCGCGGTTCGGCGGCCGGTGGCGTGGCGGGTGGGCGACGTCCCGGCGATTCGGGCGCGCGGGGCGGGGCCCGGGTGGGGGGCGGGGTTAACGTCGGCGGCATGGACCGGATGCGCCGGGGCTGGCGGCAGTGCGTGCTCGGCGGGGCGGTGTTCGCCGTGTGCATGGCGGGCACCACGCTGCCGACCCCGCTCTACGGCCTCTACCAGGAGAAGTTCGGCTTCTCCGAGCTGACCGTGACCGTGGTGTACGCCGTGTACGCCTTCGGGGTCATCGGGGTGCTGCTGCTGGCCGGCAACGCCTCCGACGCCGTGGGCAGGCGGCCGGTGCTGCTGGCCGGACTGGGGTTCGCGGCGGCGAGCGCCGGGTGCTTCCTGCTGGCCACCGGGCTGGGCTGGCTGTACGCGGGGCGGCTGCTGTCGGGGCTGTCGGCCGGCCTGTTCACCGGCGCCGCCACCGCCTACGTGATCGAGTCGGCCCCGCCGGGCGGCGCCGGGCGGGCGACGTTCGTGGCGACGGCCGCGAACATGGGCGGGCTGGGCTGCGGTCCGCTGCTGGCGGGGCTGCTCTCGCAGTACGCGCCGCGGCCGCTGTACCTGCCGTTCACCGTGCACCTCGTACTGGTGGCGGCCTCGGTCGCCGTCATGCTGGGGCTCGGGGAGACCGTACGGCAGCGGCGGCCCCTCGCCACCGTACGGCCGCAGCGGCCGGGGCTGCCGCCTCCGGTGCGGCCGGTGTTCGGGCCGGCGGCGATCGCCTCGTTCGTCGGGTTCGCGCTGTTCGGGGTGTTCACCTCGGTCAGCCCCGCCTTCCTCGCGCAGTCCCTCGGGGTGCACAACCGCGCCGTGAGCGGGCTGGTCGTCGCGCTGGCCTTCTTCGCGTCGACGGGAGGGCAGCTGGCCGTGGGCCGGGTCGGTGCGCGGCGGTCGCTGCCGCTGGGCTGCGCGGGGCTCCTCGCGGGGCTCGCGCTGCTCGCGGGCGCGCTGCACTGGGAACTGCTGGTGCTGGTGGTGCTGAGCGCGCTGGTCGGCGGGGCGGGCCAGGGGCTGGCTTTCCGCGGGGCGCTGTCCGTGGTGGCGCGGGCCTCGCCGGCCGACCGGCGCGCGGCGGTGATCTCGACGCTGTTCGTGGTGGCGTACGCGGGCATCTCGGTGCCGGTCATCGGGGTGGGCGTGCTGGTGGAGCCGATCGGGCTGGAGGGCGCCGGGCTGGTGTTCATCGCCTGCATGGCGGTCCTGGTCTCGGCCGCCGGGACCTACCTGCTGCGGCGTTCGGCCACGTAGCCTCAGCCCTCCGGCGGGGCCTCCTCGGCGGCCGGTGCCTCGGCCGCCGCCGGGTCGAGGACGCGGTCGAGGAAGTCGCGGGTGCGTTCGTGCCGCGGCCGGGTGACGACCTGCTCCGCGGGCCCCTGTTCGACGATCACGCCGCCGTCCATGAACACGACGCGGTCCGCGACCTCCCGGGCGAAGCTCATCTCGTGGGTGACGACCATCATGGTCATCCCCTCCCCCGCCAGGACGCGCATGACCGACAGCACCTCGCCGACGAGTTCCGGGTCGAGCGCCGAGGTCGGCTCGTCGAAGAGCATCACCTCGGGCCGCATGGACAGGGCGCGGGCGATCGCGACGCGCTGCTGCTGGCCGCCGGAGAGCTGGGCCGGGTAGGCGTCCGCCTTGCCCGCGAGGCCGACGCGCTCCAGGTTCGTCCGGGCGACGGCGGCGGCCTCCTCCTTGCCCGTGCCCAGGACCCTGCGCTGCGGGAGGGTGAGGTTGGCGGTGACGTCGATGTGCGGGAAGAGGTTGAACTGCTGGAAGACCATGCCGATGCGGCGGCGCGCGGCGTCGATGTCCACGTCGGGGTCGGTGAGTTCCGTACCGCCGACGAAGACCTGTCCGCGGGTCGGCTCCTCCAGCAGGTTCACGCAGCGCAGCAGGGTGGACTTGCCCGAGCCGGAGGGCCCGATGACGCACACCACCTCGCCCCGGGCGATGTCGAGGTCGATGCCCCGCAGGACGTGGTTGTCGCCGAAGGACTTGTGCAGTCCCCGGATCTCGATCTCCGGGCGGTCGCTGCCCATCGTGTCGCCCGTTCCCGTCGTCTGTGGCATCGGTTCCTCACGTGGCCTTGTCGGCACGGGCCTCTAGCCGGCGCACCACGAAGCTCAGCGGCACGGTCACCAGGAGGTAGCACAGGCCCGCGACGAGGATGGGGGTGGAGTTCGCGGTCTCGCTGGCGAGGTCCCGGCCGAATTTGGTCAGTTCCCGCTCGTCCAGCGTCACGCCGAGGAAGAGCACCAGTGAGGAGTCCTTGAAGAGGAGGACCAGTTCGTTGGTGAGCGGGGGGATGACGATGCGGAACGCCTGGGGGATGACCACCGACACCATGGCCCGGCCGTGCGAGAAGCCCAGCGAGCGGGCGGCTTCCATCTGCCCCTTGGGGACGGCCTGGATGCCGGCGCGGATCGTCTCCGCCATGTAGGCGGCGGCGACCAGGCCGAGGCCGAGGGCGACCTTTCCGTACGTACCGCCGGGGATGGCGGTGCCGGGGAAGGCCAGGGGGACCGCCACGCCGACGAAGATGAAGATCAGCAGCGCGGGCAGGCCCCGGAACAGTTCGATGTAGACGCTCGCGACCCAGCGGTACGGGGCCACCGAGGACAGCCTCATCATGGCGATGACCAGGCCGAGCACCAGCCCGAACAGGAACCCGGAGAGGGTGTACACCACCGTGTTCCGCAGGGCGATGGTGATGATCTTCGGGAAGAGCCTGAGGGCCAGGTCCGTCTGCGCGAACTGGTTCTGCAGCCGGCCCCAGTCGGCGAGTACGCCGACCAGGACCAGCACGGCGGCGAACACCGCGTACTGGACGCCCTGCCAGACGCGGCGCCGCTGCCGCCGGGTGAGCCGTGAGGTCACGACGTCGCCTGGGGCAGCGGGCCGATCCACTGTTCGTAGATCTTCTTGTAGGTGCCGTCGGCCTTGGCGTCGGTGACCGCCTTGTCGATCGCGGCGAGGAGGGCGGTGTTGCCCTTCTTCACCGAGAAGCCGTACTTCTCGCCGGTGTCGATGTTCTGCCCGAGGGCGAACTCGGAGGCGTTGGCGGGGTCCTTGAGCCAGCCCTGGACGACCGGGTAGTCGATGACGACCGCGTCGACCTGGCCGGTGCGCAGGCCGTTGAGCACCGCGTCCGAGCTCTCGAAGGCGACCGGGTTGAAGCCCTGGGCCTTGGCGTAGCTCTCGCCGGTGGTCTCGGCCTGTGCGCCCAGCTTCTTCCCCTTGGCCTTGAGGTCGGCGAGGGAGGTGATGCCGCTCTTCTTCGTCGCCAGCAGGGCCTGGGTGGCGTCGAAGTAGGGGACGGAGAAGTCGACGTTCTTCTTGCGCTCGTCGGTGATGGTCATGCCGGCCGCGGCCAGGTCGCACTGGCCGGAGTTGAGGAAGGCGCCCGTCTTGAAGTTCTCGAACGGCGTGTCGAGGATCTTCTGTTCGACTTCGAGCTTCTTCGCGACCAGGTCGATCAGGGCGACGTCGAAGCCGACGACCTTGCCGTTCTGCTCGAACTGGAACGGCGGGTAGGGCAGGTGGGTGCAGGTGGTCAGCTTGCCCTTCTCGACGACCTGCACGCCTCCTGCCGCCTCCCCCGGTCCGTCGTCACCGGACGAGCAGCCCACGGCGAGGAACATGCCCGCGGCGGCGGCAGCGCCGGCCAGGGCCCGCAGGCGTCGGCGGGAGGGGTGGTGGTGACCGCCGTCGCGGTGACTGCGGTGTCCTTCGGCCGTCCGGAACACGGTTGACCTCCACGGGTGCGGGGGGAGCGGCGGTCGCGGGAGGAGACCGTCCGTCGAGATCGTAAGCCCCTGCGGCGCACCGGCAAGGGACCATTCGCGATGCGGCGCGAAGCGTCCTGCCGCGAGGTGCCGGGGCCGGGAGAAGCCCCGGGGACGAAGGGCGTGCGGCATTCCCGCTGCGTTCCCGCCAATACTTCGTCAACGGCTTCGCCCGCACCCCGCCGGGCGGCCCGCCGCGTTCGCAGAAAATGCGCTGATGGGGGCCCTCCCGTACACCGGACGGGCGACTCCGGAGGCCGCCGCGCGCCTTCACCGCGTGTGCGGGAACACATGTCGCGGCTGTGGACCTCGTGCCAGGATCGGGGCGGGGCGACGCGGATTCCTCCATATGCCGACACATCCTCACTTCCCCGCCGCCCGCGGCCGCTTTCCACACGGGGATTTCCCCGCGGACACAACGGGCCGGAGCGGCCGGAATTCGACCACGAGTCGAGCGGTTTTCCCCTCACCGTCCACCCCGACACTCCCGGGAAGGCGAATATCGTGACACGTCTGCGCCATGGAAACAGGCTGTTGCACAAACTGTCGGTCCAGCTGGGGTCCCGCCCGCCGGGCAGGGCCCAGCCGGCCCGCGGGAGGCGATTACCGGGCTCCCGGGCCCTGCCCTCCCCGGCCCGGACCCCGGCCGCACCCGAGGTGGAGCTGCCCGGCACACCACTGGACTGGATCGAGCCGTTCGTCGGGGCCGAGCGCACGGAAACCGTACGGGACACCCTGCGCGGTGTTCGCGACCTGCTCGACGGGCGCACCGTGTGGCACGTCAGCGACAACCCGGTACGGGGCGGCGTCGCCGAACTCCTGCGGGCCAATCTCCCCTACCTGGCGGGCGAGGGCATTTCCACCCGCTGGACCACCCTCGACGGCCCGCCCGAATTCCGCGCGTTCACCAAGTCCCTCTACTACCGGCTGTGCGGCGTCCAGCAGGAGGCGAATGCCTCGGACCTTGAGCGGGGCCGCCGGCTGTACGAACGGATATGCGCGGAGAACGCGGCGCGGCTCGTCCCGGCCGTGGACCGGCGTTCCCTCGTCGTCGTCCACGACCACCAGGCGGCCGGACTCATTCCCCATCTGCGCGAAGCGGGCTGCACGGTGCTGTGGCGGGCCCATTTCGGAACGGCGCTGCGGGAGGACCTCGCCGCGTGCGGATGGGATTTCCTGCACCGCTACATTTCCTCCGCGCACTGCCACATCACCTCCTGTGCGGGTGTCCTGCCCGCCGGACTTCCGGCGGTGGACCGCCGCGTGCTGCAGCCGTCCATCGATCCGCTGTCCCCCAAGAACATCCCGCTGCACCCCGGCACCGACCCGTCCCGCCTGCTGGCCGCCGCCGGGCTGATCGAGGGGGAGGGCGGGGCCCCCGGCGGGCGGCACGCCCTGACCGACCTCCTGGTGCGCCAGCCCGCGCGCGTGGTGCGGGGCGCCGGACCGGCCCCCGCCGGCGCGCCCCTGGTCACCCAGGTCAGCCGCTGGGACCGGGTCAAGGACATCCCGGGGGTGATCCGGGGCTTCGCCGAGTACGTCGATCCGGCCTTCGACGCCCATCTGCTGCTGGTCGGCCCGGAGACCAGGGGCGACCGGCAGGCCGAGCAGGTCTTCGCCGAATGCCGCCAGGTGTGGGCGGGCCTCGGCCGCCGGGGGCGGCGCGTACACCTCGTGCAGGTGCCGACCGGCAACCCGTCCGAGCACGCGCTGACCGTCAACGCCATCCAGCGGCGCTCGGCCGTGGTGATCCAGAAGAGCCTGGCCGAGGGCTTCGGCCTGACCGTGTCCGAGGCGGCCTGGAAGGGACGTCCCGTGGTCGCCGCTCCCGTCGGGGGCATCCGGGAACAGGTCGAGCACGGCGCCACGGGACTGCTCCTCTCGGACCCCCGCGACCTGCGGGGACTCGGGGAAGCGGTCAACCGGCTGCTCTCGGACCGCGGTTACGCGGAGGAGCTCGGCCGCAACGGCCACCAGCGCGTGCTGCGGCGCTTCCTCACCGACAGCAGCGTCCTCGGATTCGCGCGGGTCCTCTCGGACGCCGCCCAGCGCTACCGGTAGAGGAGCCGAGCGTGACAGCAGTACGCATCCTGGCCGTCGGGGCCCATCCCGACGACGTCGAGCTCTTCTGCGCGGGGACGCTCGCCCACTACGCCCGGCAGGGGGCCGGAGTCACCGTCGCCATCGCGACCAACGGCGAACTCGGCTCCCGCACCCTGCCCCCCGCGCGCACGGCCGCGGTCCGCGAGGAGGAGGCGCGGCGGGCCGCCGGCGTGCTCGGCGCGGAACTGCTCTGGCTGGGACAGCCGGACGGCTTCCTCTTCGACACGGCGGACACCCGCCGCCAGGTCGTCGAGGTGCTGCGCCGGGTCCGGCCGGACGTCGTCCTCGCCCACCACCCCGACGACTACCACCCAGACCACCGCGCCGTGAGCCGGCTCGTCGGCGCGGCACGGCTGCTGGCCCGCGAGCCCGCCCTGTCCACCGGGAGCCCCGCCACCGACCGCGTCCCTCCCCTCTTCCACATGGACACCCTGCTGGCGGCGGACGCGGGCACCCCGGACCTGTGGGTGGACATCACGGAGACCATGGCGGTCAAGGAGGCGATGCTGGCCGAGCACACCAGTCAGAACAGCGCCCGCAGGAAGCGCAAGGGCGCCGACTTCCTGGACCTGACCAGGCAGCAGGCGGCGCACCGCGGCCAGGAGGCGGGGGTCCGCTACGCGGAGGCCTTCACCTGCGCGCCCTCCCATCCCGCCGCCTCGGTGCACGATCTGGTCCCGGAGGGCGCGGACATCCGCCTCCCGGTCCTGACCGCCCCGCGGTGAGCGGCGCGAAGGGCCGGGGTGAGAAGGGCAGGGGCGCGGCCGCCCTGTACGCGGTCTTCTTCCTGAACGGGGTCGTCCTGGCGAGCTGGGCCCCGCGCATCCCGCAGGTCAAGGAGCAGCTCGGGCTGTCGGACGGTCAGCTCGGCACGGCCCTGCTCGGGGTGGCGCTGGGGTCCGTACCGGCCATGCCCGCGGCCGGCCTGCTGGTGAACCGCTTCGGCAGCCGGCCCGTCGCCCGGTGCGCCGCCCTCGTCTACGCGCCCGCCATCGCGCTGCCCGGCCTGGCCGGCTCGCTGACCGGACTGTTGCTGGGCCTGGCCGTCCTGGGGGCGTCGGTCGGGGCGCTGGACGTCGCCATGAACGCCCACGCGGTGGACCTGGAGCGGCGCACCGGCCGGGCGAGGCTCTCGTCCTTCCACGGCCTGTTCAGCGCCGGGGCGCTGGCGGGCGCGCTGCTCGGCACCGCCGCGGCCGCCGGGGGCGTGGCCGCGCGTACCCAGTTCACGGTGTCCGCGGTCGTGGGGGTGGCCGCCGCCGGGCTGGCGGTGGCCGCCCTGCACCCGGCGGACCCGCCGCCACCCCCACCGTCCCGGCGCGGGAGGGGACTCCGGGGCGGGGGCCGGGGCGGGCCGGCCGTCCGGCTGCTGCCGCTCAGCGCGCTGGGTCTGTGCGTACTGCTGGTCGAGGGGGTGATGACCGACTGGAGCAGCGTGTACCTGGCCGACGCGCTGGGCGCGGGGCCCGGTCCGGCGGGCGCCGGGTACGCGGCCTTCGCGCTGGCCATGACGGCCGGGCGGCTCGGCGGCGACCGCGCGGCCGGGCGGTTCGGCCCCGTGCGCGTGGTGCGCTGCGGGGCCCTGCTGAGCGCGGCGGCGGCGCTGGTGGCGCTGGTTTCCGGGCACCCGGTGGTCGCGGCGGCGGCGTTCGGCGCGGTCGGTCTCGGGATCGCGGCGTCCTTCCCGCTGGTGGTCGGCGGGGCGAGCCGGATCCCCGCCGCCCAGGCGGGGACGGCCGTGGCGACGGTGTCCACCACCGGCTACTTCGCTTTCCTCGCCGGACCGCCGCTGATCGGCTTCCTCGCCTCCCACAGCGGCCTGCGCACCGCCCTTTTCCTGGTGCCGGCGCTCGCCCTGGCCGCCGCCGCGCTCGCCGCCTCACTGTCCGCGGAAGAGCCCGGGAAAGACATTCCGCTTACCTTGGAGGAGACTCCCACTAGTCGTTGATCGGCCGGAAGATGCACCCTCAACACCTTTAAAGCGAAGGGTAATTACCGGTTACAACCTTCTGAACATCTGTTACTGTGCCCGCTCCTGGTGTTCGTTCAGCATTCCGTTTCCCAGAGGTGGCGTGTACGTGTACAGCACTCCGTTTTCCCCCGCCGGGGCCAGATCCGCGCGCGCCCGCATGGGACTGAGCACGGTGCAGGTGGCCGAGGCCATGGCGGCCTGCGGCAGCCCCGTCCATCCCGCCATGGTGGCGGCGTGGGAGCAGGGCTCCCACGTCCCTTCCGACCAGCACCTCTTCGCCCTGGCGGATGTGCTGTGGTGCGACGCGGCCACCCTGATGGGGACCGCGCCGAGGACGCTGCCCGAGTTCCGGCTGGCCCGCCGGCTGAGCGTGGAGCGGCTGGCGTACCGGCTGGGCATGGACCCGTCGGAGTACCGCGCCGCGGAGGCGTCGGGGCAGTGGCACGGGGACTCCCGGCAGACCAGGGTGCTGGTGGAGGCCCTGGGCCTGTCCCTGCGCGCGCTGACCATGGTCACGGGCCGCGCGGAGGAGCTGGAGGAGCACCTGCGGACGGCGGTGGCCGGACGCTGGAAGGCGCACGTCGATCCCGTGGTGGAGATCGCCTCCGTCGACGCGACGAGCGTGGGCGACGCGTTGAGGACGATGCACGCGGAGCTCTCCGCCTTCTCCGAGCGGTACTTGGGCCACCTGGTCGCCCGCAACGACGACGCCCGGCTGAAGGAGATAGCCGCGGAACGCTCCGCCTACCTGCGCCGCCTGGCCGACCACTTCTGGGAACTGGTCGGCGATCAGGGCGAGGCCGGGCCCGGCGGCCCGGCCGGCGGCTGACGCGGAGCGGCGGGGGCGCCCGGGCGGGCCGGGAGGGGTGCGACTCCCCTCCCGGCCCGCCCGCCGGTCAACGCGCCGGCGCCCAGGCCGCCGGCCCGGGCGGGCCGTCCTCCTCGATGCCGGCGTCGGCGTCGACGTCCTCCCAGTCGATCTCCATCGTGCTGCGGCTCGTGAAGACGTTGAAGAGCAGGTTCAGCAGGATGGCGGTGAGGGCGCCGAGCGTGATCCCGCTGTCGAGCACGGCCCGGACGTCGTCGGGCATGCGCTCGAAGAAGGGCTTGACCGTCGTGGGCAGCATCGCCGCGCCGAGACTGACCGCCAGGATCAGGGTGTTGCGCTCCTCGCGGAGGTCGGCCTTGGCCAGGATCTGGACGCCGACGGCCGCGACGATGCCGAACATGGACACCGCGGCCCCGCCCAGCACGGGGTGCGGGACGGAGGCGACCAGGCTGCCCGCCTTGGGCAGCAGGCCGAGCACGACCATGAACACGCCGGCCGCGACCACGACGTAGCGGCTCATGACCTTCGACATGCGGACGATGCCGATGTTCTCGGCGAAGGCCACGTAGGGGAAGGAGTTCAGAACGCCGCCGAGGACCGTCGCCACGCCGTCGGCGCGCAGGGCGCGCGCCACCGTGTCGGCGTCGACCTTCTTGCGGGTGATCTCCCCGATGGCGTAGACGTCGCCGGTGGTCTCGACCATGGTGATCAGCATGACGACGAGCATCGCGGCGATCGGGAGCAGTTCGAAGCGGGGCATGCCGTAGTGGAAGGGGGTGGTGACCCCGATCCAGTCGGCCTGGGCGACGGCACCGAAGTCCACGTCCCCGAAGAGCCAGGCCACGGCCGTGCCGGCCACGAGTCCGAGGAGGACGGCGAGGCTGCTGAGGAAGGGCCTGCCGACGCGGACCAGGACCAGGATGAAGAGCAGGGTGCCCAGCGCGTACGCGAGGTTCTTCGCGGACCCGTACGCGGGCGTGCCGATGAGGTGGGCGCCGCCCGCCGCGTCCTGCAGGGCCACGGGGATGAGGGTGATGCCGATGATGGTGAGGATCGTGCCGATGACGACCGGCGGGAAGTACTTCACCAGCCTGCTGAAGAGCGGGGCGAAGGCGAAGGTGGCGATGCCGGCCGTGATCACCGCGCCGTAGACGACGAGCAGGCCGGCGGTGCCGCCGCCCGCACCCAGGCCGATGGCGATCATGGGTGAGACCGCGGTGAAGGTGACTCCCTGGACGAGGGGGAGCCGGGCGCCGGCCTTCCAGACGCCGAGGGCCTGGATGATCGAGGCTATGCCGCAGGTGAGGAGGTCCGCGTTGATGAGGTGGACCAGCTCTTGGCGGCTGAGTCCGAGCGCGTTGCCGAGGAGGACGGGGACGATGACCGCCGCCGCGTAGAACGCGAGCACGTGCTGGAAGCCGTACAGGGCGAGCTTGGGTATCGGGAGGAGTTCGTCGACGGGGTGTACGCCCTGGCGGGCGGACTGCCGGGAGGACTGTCTGGTGGCTCTTGCCATCTCTGCCTTGCCTTCGCGAGGTAGGTGAATGAGAGGACCGCCGCGCTCCAGCCCCGGGGTGGCGGGGCGGGCGCAGGCCGGCTCGCATTGAGCCGACGTCGGGCGGTGTTGCCGACAGCACGTCGCTCTGGATGCAGATGGCGTCCCGGATTGGCGGGACATCCTTCGATCGGGACCCGGATCCCCTGACTGCGCATGGGATCTAAAGGAACCTCAACCGGAGGGCGCTCACCATAGCCAAAGGCTGGGTTTCCTCGCGAGTAACCGGAGCTTCCGCTTCCGAGCCGGCCTCGGGCTCGTCCGGGTCCTCGAGCCCGGGGAAGCGGTAGGGGTCGAGCGCCCATTGCGGGGTCCCCGAGGAAAGTCCGTACGTCGGCGCCGCGTCCTTCATGCCCATCGGACCTCCCGGAAGTGGAGTCATTACTGAATGTCATGACTCGTAACTCTCCGCGTTCGGTTCCGGGGCGGAAAATTCCCACCCGAACGTCCCCTATGGCAGCTCTTCACATCAGATCAGGACATACCTCGGGGCCGTGCCCGGGGAACTCCCCCGGGCACGGCCCCGTGGTGGCCCGACGCCGTCAGCGCCGCTGCGGGCAGGTCTTCCAGGAGAAGTGGTACACGGTGTTGAAGCTGCCGTCGGTGGAGTCCATCGCGACGAAACTGGTGGTGTTCGCCGTGTCGGAGGAGCCGGCCTGGGCCCGCAGCTCGGTGTTGATGTTCAGGTTCCGCTTGGCTCCGCAGGGGTGGAAGACCAGGGCCTCGACGGGCACCGCGTCCGACACCTGCCAGTTGCCCTCGGTCGGGCCGTTCAGGGTGTGGCTCCGGTAGGCCGTCTGGGACATGCCCTGGAAGTAGTAGCTGGCGTTCTGGGTGGCGCTCGCGCCGTCCGCGATGCTGGCGAAGCCGCGGTAGTCCGCCTTGGCGATGGCGTAGGTGTAGCCCTGGGGCACGTTCACGCTCAGGCCGAGCTGGCAGTTCTTGCGGAAGTCGGTCGCCTTGGCGTCCTTGCCGACCTGGGCGAGGTACTCGCTGTACGTCACCGTGAAGGCGGTGTTGTCCGGGGAGACCGCCACGTTGGCGGTGCCGGGGCGACAGCCGGAGCCGTTGACCTGGACCACGTCGACGGTGATCTGACCCGGAGGCGCGGGGAACGGCAGGGAGGGTGCGGCGCCCGCGGAGGGCGTGAGGGCGGCAGCGGCGAGCGCGGCGGCCGCGCCGGCAGTGAACACCGTTCTGAGCATGGGGAGTCCTTCCGATCGCTGCTGTGCGTGATCGGCACGAACCGTTCCACACTCCCCACGGCCATCGGCGCAGGCGCGGCAGTCACCACCCCCGCCACCCCGCAGGCGTCCCCCGTCCGGGGCAGTCATCCGACCGTCACACCGCACCCCCCGGGGGCGATGTCCGCCACGCCCCGGCCGTGTTTTGGCTCGTAAGGGGCGGCCCGCGCGGCCGTCCGGCGGCAGACTGGGCCGACCAGGCCCACGAGGAGGTCCACCGCGTGCCCGTCCCGATCATCATCGACTGCGACCCCGGACACGACGACGCCTTGGCGATCATGCTGGCGGCGGGGGATCCCGGCGTCGACCTCCTCGCCGTCACCACCGTCGCCGGGAACCAGACGCTGGAGAAGACCACCCTCAACGCCCGACGCGTCCTGACCCTCGCCGGCGTCACGGACGTACCCGTCGCCGCCGGCTGCGCCCGGCCGCTGCTCCAGCCGCTGGCCGTCGCCGCGGACGTGCACGGCGAATCGGGGCTGGACGGGCCGCGGTTCCCGCCGCCGACGGTCGAGGTGGCTCCCGAGCACGCGGTGGACCTCATCCACCGGATCCTCGTGGAACACCCCGAACCGGTCACCCTGGTGCCCACCGCCCCGCTGACCAACATCGCCCTGCTGCTGACCCGCCACCCCGAGAGCGCCGCCCGCATCCGCGAGATCGTGCTGATGGGGGGTTCCGTGGGACCGGGCAACCGCACGCCGGCCGCCGAGTTCAACGTCTACACCGACCCGGAGGCCGCCGCCGTCGTGTTCGGCAGCGGCGTACCGGTGACCATGTGCGGGCTCGACGTGACCCACCAGGCACTGGCCACGCCCGAGGTACTGGCCCGCTTCGAGGCCCTCGGCACCGAGATCGGCTCCGTCTGCGTGGAGCTGCTCACCTACTTCGCCTCCGCGTACCGGCGGCTGTGGGGCATGCCCCACCCGCCGCTGCACGACCCGGTCGCGGTGGCCCGGGTGATCGACCCGGCGATCGTGGGCTGCGCGGACGCCAACGTCGTGGTCGAGCTCCAGGGCCGCTACACCCGCGGCGCCACCGTCGTGGACCTCCACGAGTACGTGGGCCGGCCCGTGAACGCACGGGTCGGCACGACCCTGGACGCGGACCTCTTCTGGGACCGCATGGTCGGCGCGGTGGCCGCCCTCGGCTCCCGCGCCTCCGGCGGTTCCCCCGGCTCCCGCGCCGGATGAACCGCTCAGCCCGCCACCGGGTACATCAGGCCGCGCCGGCCCTCGGGCGAGGTCAGCCACTCCAGCTTCTCGGCGGTTTCCGTGCCCGGCAGCGGGGTGTGCAGCACGATCGACAGATCGGGCCGCGCCGGGACCCGCAGCTGGGTCGACTCGACGTGCAGCGCGCCCACGACCGGGTGCCGCACCTGCTTCTGCAGCTGCCCGCCGGGGCGGATGTCCCGGCGGTTCCACAACGCGGCGAACTCCGGGCTGAGTTCGAGCGCCTCGCCCACCACCGCGCGGAACCCGTCGTCCCCGGGGTGCTCCGAACAGGCCGCCCGGAACTGTGCCACGACGTCGCAGGCGTTGCGCTCCCACTGCGGGGAACGCTCCTTGTAGATCGGGTCGGTGAAGAAGGCGATCAGGCAGTTCTGCACGGTCTCCGGGCTCATCCCGAAGACCAGCGCGGCCGCGTCGTTGTACATCACGGTGTTCCAGTAGGTGTCCATGATGTGCGCGGGGAACGGCATCCAGGCGTCGATCAGCCGCCGCAGCCCGTCGCACATGTCCCGGTCCCCCGGGGCCACTTGCAGCGCGGGCGGGTTGAGCCCGGCGAGGACGTACAGGTGCCGCCGCTCGGCGCTGGTCAGTTTCAGCACCCGGCTCACGGAGTCCAGCACCTGCCCGGAAACGGTGATGTCGCGGCCCTGTTCCAGCCACTGGTACCAGGACACGCCGACCCCCGCCAGCACGGCGACCTCCTCCCGGCGCAGTCCCGGCGTGCGGCGGCGGGCACCGCCGTCCGGCAGCCCGGCCTCGGCCGGCGAGATCCTCGCGCGCCGGCTCATCAGGAACTCCCGCAGCTCCGTCCGGCGGTGCTGGTCGATCGGCGTTGCCACGAATTCCCCCTGTTCGGCTCCCTGGTGGTGCCACCAACAGGATAAGTTCCCACTCTTCACGGGCATTCCCGGGCCGCGAAGGTGGTGCCCATGACGACAGACACACGGACCCCCGAGGTCAGCGGGCCGCACACGGCGGCACCCGGGAACACGCCCCGGCTCACCGGCCGGGCCAAGCTCGTCCTCTTCGTGCTCTGCGCCGCCCAGTTCATGGTGGCGCTCGACTTCTCCGTCCTGAACGTGGCCCTGCCCGCGCTCGGCGAGGACCTGGGCCTGAGCCGGTCCGGCCTCCAGTGGGCGGTGACCGCGTTCACCCTGCCCTCCGGCGGCTTCCTGCTGCTCTTCAGCCGGATCGGCGACCTGTACGGCCGTAAGAAGCTGTTCCTGGTCGGCCTCGCGGTCTTCACCGCGGCCTCCCTGCTCGCCACCTTCGCCTGGGACCCCGCCTCCTTCCTCGCCGGGCGCGCCCTGCAGGGCCTGGGAGCGGCCGTCATCGTGCCGACCGGCATGTCGCTGCTGACCACGACGTTCCCCGAGGGGCCGCTGCGCGACAAGGCGCTCGGCATCTCCGGCACCCTGCTGTCCCTGGGCTTCACCGTCGGCATGGTGCTCGGCGGTGTCATGACCGACACCCTCGGCTGGCGTTCCACGATGGGCCTGCTCGCGGTCGCCGGGCTGCTCGTCCTCTTCCTCGCGCCGGGTCTGCTGTCCGAGTCTCGCACCCCGGAGCGGCCGCGCCTCGACGTGCCGGGCGCCGTCACCGTCACCGGCGGTCTCCTCGCCCTGATCTACGCCCTGTCGACGGCTGCCGAGCGCGGCTTCGGCGGCGCGGACGTCCGGGTCACCCTGGTGGCCGGGCTCGTACTGCTCGCCGCGTTCGTGGTGGTGGAGTCGAAGTCCCCCGCCCCGCTGGTCTCGCTGCCGATGCTGGGGCGGCGCACGGTGGCCTGGGGCAACATCGGCGGTCTGGTGACCTTCTCGATGATGTCGACGGTCGTCTTCGTGCTGACCCTCTACCTCCAGGAGACGCTGCGCCTGTCCTCCTTCCTGACCGGGCTGGTCTTCGGCGTGCAGGGCGTCACTTCCGCCTTCGCCGGCGCGTACGCCCCGCGGTTCATCGGCCGCTTCGGCGCCCGCCGGGTGCTGATCGGGTCCCTGCTCGCCCAGGGCGCCTTCACCGCCGCACTCCTCGGCATGGGCACGGAGTCGGGGGCCCTGCTCGCGGCCCTGGCCGTGTCGGTGGCCAGCATGGCGCACCTCGGCGCGATCATCTCGTACGGGGTGATCGTGACGAGCGGAGTGCCCGACGAGGAGCAGGGGCTCGCCACCGGGCTGGTGACCACCACCCAGCAGGTCGGTCTGACCGTCGGCATCCCGCTGCTCGGTGTCCTGGCCACCACGCAGGGCGTCCTGTTCGAAGGGGTGCGGCTGGTCCTGGGGATCGACGCGGCCATCGTGATCGCCGCGGCCCTGCTGGTCGCGGCCGGTCTCGGCCGGCGGAAGGCTTGACGCGCGGCGGAGCGGGCCGGGGTACGGATGCCCCGGCCCGCTCCGGCGCGTCGCCGTCCGTGCCGGAGGCCGGCCCCGGGTGCGGGGCCGGCCGTTGTCGCTAGACGGTGGTGGAGAGGAAGTGGCTGTGCAGGCCGGCCGGGTCCGCCCCGCCTGCCTCCACGGCCCGGAACCACTGGGGTCCGGGGGCGGGGGGTGCGCTGCGGACCGGTGCCGGGGCGGGCTGGGCGCTGCCGGCCACGATGAGGGCGAGTAAGACCGCGGCGGCCTCGCTCTGCAGGATCCGGGCGGCTTGCCTCAGCCGGCCGGGGTCGGGGACGGGGATGGACAGGGCCACGCATTCGGCGTTCGGGCCCGAGGTGATGGGGACGGCCGCGCACACCGTGCCGAGGGCGTACTCCTGGAGGTCGAGCAGCGGGGCGTTGGGCCTGCGCGTGTCGAGCTGGTGGAAGAGGGCCTTCTCGCTGCCGATGGTGTGCGGGGTGAACTTGGACATCCGGTGGCGGTCCAGGTGGTCCTTCCTGTCGTCGTAGTCGAGCTGGGTGAGCAGGGCCTTGCCGACGGCGGAGGCGTGGGCGGCCGACCTGAAGTCGACCCATTCCTCGACGACGGGTGCGCCGGGGCCGTCGGCGTACTGGGTGATGGAGACCTCGCCGTCGGTGTAGCGGGCCACGTAGACGGCGGCGCCGACCGCGTCGCGCACCCAGGCCAGGGTTTCCTTGAGGTGGCCGCGCCCCTCGCCGCCCGCCGCGTCGGTCAGCAGCAGGGCGTTCCCGGCGATGTAGGCGTCGGGCCCGGTGGGGGCGGCCAGGCTGGCGCGGACGAGCTGTTCGACGGCCCGGGCGATCACCAGTTGCGGCAGTTTCGTCTCGCGGGCGATCTGGGTGAGGCTGACGCCGCCCGAGTACCGGTTGACCACCTCCAGGACGCGCAGCGCCTGGTGTACGAATTCCAGCGCGGCGGGCGCCGGCTGTCCTTCGGGGCTCTTGCGGGCGGCGTGCGTCAGGTGCGGCTGCTTGAGCGCTTCGAGCGCCCACGCGTTCGCCTCCCCGGTCAGGTGGAGGGGGTTGAGGCGGGCGTGGTGGGCCACGGCCACGGCGACCGGTGGGCTGGGGGTGAACACGTCCCCCAGGTCGGGGTGTTCGTGGTTGGGGCGCGCCGCGACCGCCTGGCGCAGCCGTGCGGGAAGCCGGTAGGGCGGCCGCACGGCCCGGCCGGGCCCGCTGGTGAGGGAGCTGAGGTCCTGGGTCGTGATGGGCGGGGAGGTCCAGATCACGGAGGCGGCCAGGGCCGCTTCGAGGTCCTCGGGGATCTGCGGCAGGTGCGGCAGGTGCTCCTCGGCGGGCAGGGTCCGGGCCTGCTGCTTCCAGTGCCGGGCGGTACGGACCTCCGCGCAGGAGAGGTGGTGCAGGTAGAGGCAGTGCGCGGCGGTCCGGGAGCCCGCCCCGGCCGCGTACTGGAACCAGAACCGCGCGCCCTCCGTCCGCTCCGTCAGGTGGAGCAGACAGCCGAACAGCAGGGCCGAGTCCACTCCGTGGGGCCAGGACTCGGCGTGCAGGGCGAGCTCCGCGAAGTCCCGGCTCTCCACGAGGGACCAGGTGACGTCGTCCAGGACGCGGGCCGCCCGTACGTGGCAGGCGGCGTCGAGGACCAGGTCGTCGTGCTCGGCGTGCCCGGTCTGCCCGCCGGCGGGCAGGTCCGGGCCGGTGGCGCTGCCGATCGCGGAGCGGGCCCGGTCGGCCACGATCCGGCGGGCGATGCGGCGCCGGGCCGCTCCCTCGTCGTAGCCCGCGTACTCCTCCGCGAGCACCTCGGCGTTCTTCAGGGCCGCGTCCAGTTCGCACAGCGGCATGTCACGGTCAGCGGGCATGTCGCTCACTGGTCCTTCTCCTCTCCGGGGATCCAGTCCACCCCGAGCTTGCGGGACAGGGTTCGGCGTGCGCCGCGTACGTGCGAACGGACCGTCGCGGGGGAGATCCCCATCATCCGGGCGACCGTGTCCGAGTCGTTGCCCAGCAGGAACGCCAGCAGCACCACGTCGTACTGCCGCTCGGACAGCTCCGCGATGGCCGCGTACAGGCCGAGTTTGGACTCCAGCAGTTCGAGCCGTTCCCGCGACGAGCGGCGCAGGGCCGAGAACCACGCCGTCTCCACCATGGCCACCTGGCGGCCGAGGGCCGCCAGCCGGCGTTCGACGTGTTCGCGCAGCACCGCCCAGGCGAAGCCGTGGAGGCTCGCCTCCTTCAGGGCCTGGCGCCACACCTTCAGCAGGAAGGTGAACACGTCGTCGACGACTTCCTGGGCGTCCTTGGCGTTGCCCAGCTGGAGGTGGGCGTAGCGCAGGTACGCGCGGTGCTGCTGGGAGTGGAACGCGGTGAACTCCACGGGCAGGACGCCCGCCAGTTCGCTGGAGACCGTCTGGTCCCCCGCCGGGTCGAACTCGCCTTCGCTCATGCACTCCCCCACCGTTGCTCGTCGCCGCCCTCCGGGGCGGTGGGTGTCACATCGCTCGAGAAAACACGGATCGTGGTGGCGACTATCAGCGCGAGGGCGACAATCTCGGCAACATTCACTTCGGCGCGAAACCTTCCAAGTGGTGTGTAGGGGTGGTCGGCTGCCCGCCCCCGTGTGCGGCAGCCGTGGGGCGGCAAGCGCCCCCCATCACCACCCCATCGGAAATCACGCCCGATCGTGCAAGCCGGTCCCGGAAATCTTCCGGAAGAGTGGCATCCGCCGCCCCGCACGCCCCCTTGCCACCAGCGCGCGCCCCCGCGCACGGGTACGCGCCCCGTACCGGGCCGCGGCTGCGCCTGCGGGCGCCGTGCTCTTTCCTGCGGGAGACTCGGTCGCACTGCCGCGCCGGGTCCGCCGGCGCTCCCGAGGAGGTTCTACGTGAGCTGGACGCTCGAAGTGGTCCCGGTACCGGTCACCGACATGGACCGGGCCAAGGAGTTCTACGCCGACGCGGTCGGCTTCGGGGTGGACCTCGACGACGAGGTCGCCCCCGGGGTGCGCATCATCCAGCTGACCCCGCCCGGGTCGCGGTGTTCGGTGGCGCTCCTCCGGGGGATGCCGCCCGCGCCGGGCACGGCGGTGATGGCGCCGGGCACGCTGCACGGACTCCAGCTCTGCGTCACCGACATCGAGGCGGCCCGCGCGGAACTGGCGGCGCGGGGCGTGGACGTCTCCCCGGTGCGCCGTCTCGGGGCGGCGGGCTGGGAGGAAGGGAAGGGCGACACGTGGAACTCGTTCCTGACGTTCCGCGACCCGGACGGGAACGGCTGGGTGGTGCAGGAGGCGCCCTCGGAGCTGTCGCAGCGCTGAGGAGGGCGCGTCGCGGCGGCCTCAGTCCTGGGCGCGGGCGGTGACCGGGGCGTCGGTCCGGTCGCCGAGGAACTCGTACCAGCGGCGCTGGAGGCACAGGTAGCGGGTGTCGGCCTCGGCGAGGTCGAGGAAGGATTCGACGGTCGTGGCGAGGCGCTCGCCGAGCCCGCGGTCGCCCAGCGCCCCGTCCTCGGTGAACTCCTGATGGGCCATCGCCAGGCTGAACATGTCGGGGTACACCCGCGCCCCGAGGTGTTCCAGCGGGACGCGCAGCGCCCACAGGCCCCGGTTGCCGCCGACCATCGAGGGCGAGGCCGACACCAGCAGGACCTGCTTGTCCTTGAAGGGCTGCGGCCGGATGCGGGAGACCCAGTCGACGGCGTTCTTGACCACGCCGGGGACGGAGGCGTTGTACTCGGGCGAGGCGATGACGAGGGCCTGCGCCGCCTCGATCCGCTCGCGCAGGGCCAGCGCCCCCGGCGGCACGCCCTCGTCGGCCTCCAGGTCGCCGTCGTACAGCGGCATCGGGAAGTCGCCGAGCAGGGCGGGCTCGGCGGTGGCTCCGGCCCGTACCACCAGGCTCGCCACGAGGGCGGCCAGGCGCGCGTTGACCGAGCCGGTGCGGGAGGAGCCCGAGAGCACGAGCACGTGCAGCGAGGCCCGCCCGGTGAGTTCCCCGTCCTGGGGGCGGGCCGGATCCGACGGGAAGCGGTCCTGGTCGGTGGTGTTCACGGCTGTCTCCCTTGCCGGTGCGCGGCCTGCGGTGACGGAGGCGGGGGTGCCCGAAGCGGACTGTACGGTGCGCCCGGCCGGCACCGGGGCCGGGCGCACCGTGTCCCGGCGGGGCGGCGGTCGGAGATCACCCGGGTGCCCGGCACGGCTGCGCGGCGCCCCGCCCGGTGCTCTCGCACACTCGTGGCAGCGCCGCACGGGGCGGTGCGTGGCCGAGGGAGCGACTGTGGTGGATGTG
The DNA here is from genome assembly GCF_055593565.1 of Streptomyces sp. NPDC040718. NCBI lineage: Bacteria > Bacillati > Actinomycetota > Actinomycetes > Kitasatosporales > Streptomycetaceae > Streptomyces > Streptomyces sp. NPDC040718. The sequence continues at coordinate 338,975 of NZ_JBVIXO010000006.1, forward strand.
GGACGACGTGCCGCGATGGCGGCGCTGCTGGCCGCGGGTCTGGTGCCCGCCCCGGGTGCCGTCGCCGCCGGTCCCCCGGTGCACGGGGGCGGTCCCGGCGGCGCGGCGGGACCGCGGCCGCCGGCGTCGCTGCTCGGGCAGGAGATCCGGCGGCTGCCCACCGCGCGCAGGGTGGTGGCGCTCACTTTCAACGCGGCGTGGGACGAGAGCGGTCTCGACGCCGTCCTGACGGAGCTGCGGCGGCGGAAGGCGGCCGCCACCTTCTTCCCCACCGGCCTGTACGCGAAGGCCCGTCCCGCGGCCGTGCGGGCGATGGCCGCCGCCGGGCACGGGCTGGGCAACCACTCGCACAGCCATCCCTACTTCGACGACCTCGACACGGCGGAGCGGGCGCGGGAGGTGCGCACCGCGGACGCGGCGATCCGTACGGCGTCCGGGGCCGAGCCGCTGCCGTTCTTCCGGTTCCCGTACAGCTCGACCACCGAGGACGCGGTGGACGACGTCAACGACCTCGGCTACGCGGCGATCGAGTTCACCAACGACACGAACGGCTACCTGGGTCCGGCCGGCGGGATGACGGTGGACAAGGCGGTCGGCAGGGCGGTGGGTTCCTTCCGTCCCGGAGCCATCCTGCAGATGCACGTGGGCAGCAGCGCGGGCGACGGGGTCGTCCTCGACGCGCAGGCCCTGCCGCGGATCATCGACGCGGCGCTGGAGGAGGAGTACGAGGTCGTGGACCTCAGGGAGTTCCTCACCGCCTCGTGACCATGAGGAACCGCCCGCTCCCGCGGCCGTGAGGCCGCGGGAGCGGGCGGTCGGGGTGTTTCCACCGGTTCCGTCAGGGTGCTGCTACCACCAGATGACGGCGTAGCCGGCGCCGCCGGCCTGTCCCGCGAGGCCGGGGCGAGCGCTCTCGGGCGAGGGGCGGCCGCCCGCACCGCCGTTGCCGCCCTCCGCCACGTGCGTGGGGAGGCCGACGATGCCGTCGGCGGGGGTGCCGCCCAACCCACCCGGGGCGCCGGCGGTGGCCGTGGCAGCGGTGCCCGGCGCACCAGCGCCGCCGGCTGCGCCGCCAAGGTTCACGCCGCCCGTGGAGCACGTCCCGGCCCCTCCGGCAGTGCCCGCGGTGCCCGCGGCACCCGCGGCGGCGACCGGGGTGACGGTCGCACCGCCGCCACCGCCGCCGCCTCCACCACCGGGCGCAGCGGCGAGCTGGGTGTTGGTCGCCGACGCGATGATGGTCGTGGCGCCGCCACCGCCACCCGTGCCACCGTTGCCGCCGTTCACCGCCGCCGATCCGGCGGTTCCCCCGGTACCGGGGGTTCCCGCGTCGCCGATGTCCACGCCGTAGTCGGCCAGCGGGGTCACGTTGAGCGTGCACCAGGTGAAGCCGCCGGCGCCGCCACCGCCGCCGCCACCGCCCGCGAGGGCGTTGGTGGCGCCACCACCGCCACCGCCGCCACCACCGGCGCCCCAGACCTGGACGAACACGGTCTTCACGCCCGCCGGGGCGGTGAAGGTGTTGTCAGAGGTGAACTGCCGCAGGCCGTGCGGGAACTGCGCCGGCTTCTTGTAGTGGTCCTTGTCCTTGTCCTTGTCCTTGTCCTTCTCCGGGTTCCTCTGCTTGTCGTGGACCGACGGCGCGTTCTGGCCCGACGGCTTCGGCCCGTCCGCGGACGCAGCCGGGGCCAGCGCCACCAGCTGGCCGGTCAGGGCCGCCGCCGCTGCGATGGAGGCGAGCAGCACCCGGGACCGCGTCCGGGGCACCTTCTGAGCGTTCAGGTTCATGACTTCCTTCCCCGTCGGCACCGCAGCGCCGAGGGAGTGCGAGGGAACGGTTGCGTGGGACCCGTGACCCGTTGGACGGGCCGGGCGCCTCTCCACACACCGCACATACCACCCCTCCCCGCCACGCCGGGCACCCCGACAGGCCGGGAGCATGGGCCGGGCAGGTGAGGAGTTCGTCAACCCGGAGCAATCCCGCCGTCACCCGGGCGTGCACAGCGGGCGGAACGGCGGGGTCCGGGTGCGGGGGCGGGCGGGGCATGGGGCAGGATGACAGTTCCGTTCGGAATGCGTACATCCGCTCCAACGGGGGTGCGCACAAAACGACCTGACAGGTGACAAGGTGACGACACAGCACATACGGCGGCCGGCGGCGGCCCGTTCCCTCGCCCTCCACGGTGCGGGGGCGGGCCGGTGACCCGGGACCTGGTCCTGCACGACTGGGTGGTGGCCGGCATCGCGCTGGCCGCCGGTGGTGTGGCCGGTCTGGTGCTGCGGTCTCTGATGAAGTGGCTGGCCAAGCACGCGAGCCGGACCAAGTGGAGCGGCGACGACGTCATCGTCGACGCGCTGCGGACCATCGTCCCCTGGGCGGCCGTGATCGCCGGGGCCGCGGTGGCCGCTTCGGCGCTGCCGCTCACCGCGCGGGTCGGGGGTGTGGTCGACCAGTCGCTGATGGCGGTGCTCATCGTCATCGCCACCCTCAGTGCGGCGCGGGTCGTGGCGGGTCTGGTGCAGTCGGTGGCCGCGTCCCGTACGGGCGTCGCGGCGTCCGCGACCATCTTCGTCAACATCACGAGGATCGTGGTGCTGACGATGGGCGTCCTCGTGGCGCTGGAGACCCTCGGGGTGTCCATCGCCCCGCTGGTCACCGCTCTCGGCGTGGGTGGTCTCGCGGTCGCGCTGGCCCTCCAGGACACCCTCGCCAACCTCTTCGCGGGGGTGCACATCCTCGCCTCGAAGACCGTCCAGCCGGGTGACTACATCCGTCTGACCAGCGGCGAGGAGGGGTACGTCGTCGACATCAACTGGCGCAACAGCGTGGTGCGCAACCTGTCGAACAACCTGGTGATCATCCCGAACGGCCGCCTCGCGCGGACGAACATGACCAACTACAGCCAGCCCGAGCAGAAGCTGTCGATCCTGGTCCAGGTCGGGGTCGGCTACGAGAGCGACCTGGAGCACGTGGAGCGGGTGACCCTCGACGTCGTCGACAGCGTGATGGCCGACATCACAGGCGGGGTCCCGGACCACGAGGCCGCGGTCCGCTTCCACACCTTCGGGGACTCCAGGATCAACTTCACGGTGATCCTGGGCGTGGGCGAGTTCAGCGACCAGTACCGGATCAAGCACGAGTTCATCAAGCGCCTGCACCAGCGGTACCGGACAGAGGGCATCTCGATACCGGCGCCCGCGCGCACGGTCTCGCTCCGGCAGGAGGAGGCGGCGGCGCCGCTGTCCGTCCCGCCGGTCCCGCACCAGCGGGACGCGTCGTCCGAGGTGCTGGCGGACCGGCGGCGCTAGGAGTCCCGGGGGCCGGGCCCGCCCCGTCGGCGGGACGTCAGCCCACCCAGGCCCCCGTCATGGCCTGGACGGCCGAGCCGTCCAGGTCGGAGAGCTTGAGGCCGACGAAGTCACGGGCCCAGTCCGAGGTCTGCACCCGGAAGGCGGGCTTCTCGGCGGTCAGGGCCTCGGTGATCGGCGCGGCCGCCTCGGCCGGGGTCTGGGCCTGGTCGAAGGACTCGACCGTGCGCTCGACGTACGTCCGGAGCGCCGGGGCGTAGGGACCCACCGCGGCGAGCAGCGCGGGCACGTCCAGGTCGATGGTGTTGACGAACTCGCTCGCGACCGCGCCCGGTTCGACGAGGGTGACGGCGACGCCGGCGGTCGCGGCGACGGGGGCGAGGGACTCCATGAAGCCCTCGACGGCGAACTTGGCGGCGCAGTAGGCCTCGTTGAAGGGCTGGCCGATCACGCCGCCGACGCTGGTGACCGTGATCAGGCGGCCGCGCGAGGCGCGCAGGTGCGGCATCGCGGCACGGGTGACCTGGACGACTCCGAAGAAGTTGACCTCCATGGTGGCGCGGACGCCCTCGACCGTGTCCTGTTCGATCGTCGCGACCCGGCCGGCGCCGGCGTTGTTGACCACCGCGTCGAGCCGGCCGTGCTCGGCGAGCACCTCCTCCAGGCAGGCGTCGATCGACGCCTGGTCGACCACGTCGAGCCGCTTGACCTGGACCAGGTCCTCGACCCCCGCCTCGGCCGCGGCGCGGCGCAGCGGGCCGGCCTTCGCGGTGTCGCGCATGGTGGCGACGACCTGTCTCCGCCCACATCGACCGGGAACTCACGCGGGCCCACGGGCTGCCGCTGTCCTGGTTCGAGGTGATGCTCTGGCTGAACAGCCAGGGCGAGCCGGTCGCCGCCTCCGCCCTGGGGGCCAAGACCCTCCTCAGCCGCAGCCAGGTGTCCCGCGTCGTGGACCAGCTCCAGGCCCGGGGGCTGATCCACCGGGTCCCCTCCCCCACGGACGCCCGCTCCGTGTGCGTGGGCCTCACGGCCGAGGGCCGCCGCGCCTTCGCCGAGGCGGACGCGACCCGCCGGGAAGCCCTGCGGGAGGTCTTCGACGACCGGCTCGACGACGCGGACATCGAAGCCCTCGGAACCGTGTGGGCGAAGCTCAAGCGCCACTGACCCCGCCGCCCGTCCCCGCCCCGCCCCCGCCCCCCGTCAGGAGGCGGAGGGCACCTGGGCCGGGGGCCGGGGCAAGGAGCGGCCACCGTCGCAGAGCAGGGTGATCAGGACGCTCGTGGTGGGGCCGTCCTCCGGGCGGGCGCCCGTGAGCGAGGCCATCGCCGTCCAGTTCCCCTTGCGCATGCTGAGGACCCGCGGGCCCAGGTCCTGTCCGGGCTGCCAGCCCCGGGCTGAGCGGGCACCGTCGAAGGCCGCCTTCAGTGCCGCGTCCGCCGTCGCCGAGGGCGGCCGGCCGACCAGCATCTCGTGGCACTCCATCGCCTGCATCCGCAGCTCCGGCGGGTTCCGCCGCATCTCGACCCCCTGCTCCGCCATCGCCTGCGTCAGGTCGGCCACCACCGCGTCGGGCGGCAGCGGCGGCCCGGAGAAGCGCGGCGGCAGCGGCCCCAGGTCCTGGAGCGGATGTGCGCAGGCCCCGGCCGCCGCCATGACCAGCGCCACCAACCCCAGCCGCCGTCCCATTCGCACGGTTCCGCCCGCCCTTCCCGTCCCGTTCACAGTCGAGCAGTCTCGCATCCCGCGGAACGGCGGCGGCACTCAGGGCAGTTCGGCGAGGGTCCCCTCGCCGAGCAGTACGACGGGGCCGCCCACCTCGACGCTCCGGACGTCCGTTCCGCTCCCGTGCGCGGCCACGGCCATCTCGCCGGGGCGGCCGGTGAACCGGCCCTGGCGCAGCACCACGGTCTCGCCGTCGCCGATGCGGCCGTGGCGGCGCAGGTACGCGGCCGCGCAGCCGGCCCCGCTGCCCGTCGCCACGTCCTCCAGGAGGCCGTCGTTGGCCCAGTGCCGCCCCTCCCGTGCCCCGGCGTCGAGGAGGTAGGCGTAGTCGGCCCCCAGGCGGGCGAGCGGAACGTCGAGCGGGGCGGTGATCCCGGCCCGGGCCAGCGCGTCCCCGCGTACGGGGAGGACCAGGTAGCGCAGTCCGGTCGACACGGTCTCCGGCGGCAGTGCGGGGTCCAGGTCGCGGGCGTGGAGGGAGAAGAGGGCGGCGATGGCGGCGGCCCGCGCGCCCGCGGGGCGGCCGAGGAACTCCGCGGGGCCCTGGTCGAGCACGGCCGCGTACCGGCGCGGCGCCTGCCGGCGGGTGGCCACCCGCACGGTGCGGGCGCTCAGGCGCAGGGTCCAGGCGGCGGCACCGGTGCCGGGGGCGTCCAGGGCGTGCAGCACGCTCGCGGCTCCGATGACGGGGTGGCCGGCGAAGCCGAGTTCCCCGGTGAGGTCGAAGACCCGTGCCCGGCAGGTGCGCGGGCGCGCGGGGTCGCGTACCAGGAAGACCGATTCGAAGTGGCGCAGTTCCCGGGTGATGGCCAGCATCTGGGCGGCGGTCAGCGCTCCGGCGTCGGGGAACACCGCGAGACTGTTGCCGCTGTAGGGGCGGGGGGTGAAGACGTCGACGTGGTGGTAGCGCACCGGGGACCCCTTACGGCCGTACGAGGGGCCGCGCGTCGGCACCGGCGGGCGCGGGCGGCAGTTCCCGGGCGGTCCGCAGCGGGGACAGGAGGAGGGGGACGACGGCGAGGAGCTCCCCCAGGGCGCCGATCCACATCGCGGGCCGGGCGCCGAGCCACTGCCCCAGCAGTCCGCCGGCGAGCGCGCCGACGGGCATGGCGCCCCACACCAGGAAGCGGAACGTCGCGGCGGTGCGGCCGAGCAGGGGCTCGGGGCACACCCGCTGCCGGTGGGCGACCGAGCTGATCTTGAAGGTCATGAAGGCGGTCCAGCCCAGCCCCTGGAGGGCGACGGCGGCCGCGAACCGCCAGTCGTCCTGGTAGAGGGGTACCGCCGCCAGCCACAGCACCCCGCTGACGATCACGGACGCGCACATCGCCCGGCCCTGGCCGAACGCGGCGGCGACGCGCAGGGTGATCAGGCTGCCGAGGAGGCCGCCCAGGGCCTCGGCGGTGAACACGGCCGCGCACAGCAGCGGGGACAGCCCGAGCTCCCCCGCGAGCAGCACCATCAGCATGGCGGCGCCGGCGGTGCCGAACAGGTTGGAGACGGCGGAGGCGGTGGTGAGCGCCCGCAGGGTCCTGTCGCCGAGGAGGAAGCGCAGCCCCTCGGCGATCTCGGCGCGCAGGCTCGTGCCGCGCCGCGCGGCGGGACGGGGCTCGGGTTGGCGGACGCGCGAGACGAGGAACGCCGACAGGAGGTAGCTGAAGGCGTCGACGGCGAGGGCGACGGGCGCGGTCAGTGCGCCGACCAGGACTCCGCCCAGGCCCGGCCCGCCGACCTGGGTGATGTTGCGGCCGGCTTCCAGCCGGACGTTGGCGGCCGCCAGGCGGTCCGCGTCGACCAGGCGCGGCAGCGCGCTCTGGGCGGCCACGTCGAAGAAGACCGTGCACACCGACATCCCGAAGGACACGGCGTACAGCTGGGGCAGCGACAGCACGTCCAGCCAGGCGGCCGCGGGGACGGACAGCAGGAGGGCGGCGCGGCCCAGGTCGCCCGCGATCATCACGGGGCGGTGGCGCAGCCGGTCCACCCAGGCGCCGGCGGGCAGGCCGATCAGCAGGAAGGCCAGGTACTCGGACGTCACCAGCAGTCCGGCCTCGAACGCGGTGGCGTCCAGGACGCCGATGGCCACGAGCGGCAGCGCGATGAGGGTCACGGCGGAGCCGGCCTGGCTCACGACGTCGGCGGTCCAGAGCCGGCGGAAGCCGGCGGGGAGGGGGTGGTGGTTCTTCATGTCCGCGAAGATGTCGGCCTCGGAGGTGGTGGGGCCAATGTTTTAGGCTGCGCGAAAAGGTGCTGCTGGGTTGGGGGCGGGTACGTGGGTGAAGTGCGGTTCGGGGTGCACGACATCGCCGGCATCAGGTTCGCGGTCTCGCCGCTGTGGGAGACCCTCGCCGGTTTCCGGGCCACCGCCGATCCGGGGCGGCACGCGGTCCATCTGCCGTGGATCAAGTCGGCGTTGCCGCTGCGCGAGGACCGCTCCCTGGCCGCGCGGATCGCGCCGCTGCGCGCCGCGGCCGCCTCGCCGGGGTTCGCCACTCCGCCGCCGCGCTGTCCGCTGGCCGAGTTCGAGGAGGAACTCGCCCTGATGGCGGCCGCGCCGGAGCTGGGCGAGGCCCTGCGGGCCTGGTGGGAAGCGGCGGTCCGGCCGTACTGGCCGCGGATCCGGGCCGTGCTGGAGGCGGACATCGCGTACCGGACGCGCCAGCTCGCCGAGGACGGCATCCAGGAGGTGTTCGCCCGCCTCCACCCGTCGCTGCGCTGGACCGGCGACCGGCTGGTGTCCGCGGAGCTGCCCCCGACCGGACCGGCCCTCGGCGGCACGGGCATCGTCCTGGCCCCCAGCGCGTTCGCCGCGCGCTGCCACCTGCTGACCGGGAGCTCGACCGCACCCCCGGCACTCGTCTACCCCTCGCGGGCGGTGGGCGGCCTGTGGGAGCGCCGCGGCACCTGCGCGGACGGGCTGGCCCGGCTGCTGGGCCGCAGCCGCGCCCGGCTGCTCGCCTTCACCGGATCGCCCAGCACCACCACGCAGCTGGCGGCCCTGAGCGGGCTCAGCCTCGGCGCGGTGTCCCAGCACCTCTCGGTGCTGCGCGACGCCGGCCTCGTCACGAGCCACCGCTACCGGCGCGAGGTGCACTACACGGCGAGCGAGCTCGGTACCGCCCTGCTGGAGCGGTCCTGACGGTATGTTCGGCGTCCGCCCCTGTACAGGAGGAGACGGCGTGACGGTGAGCGAAGAGAAGGCCGTGGGCGTGGGGCCGGCGGGCATCGAGGTGGCGTACGAGCGGTGGGGGGACGGGCAGGCTCCGCCGGTGCTGCTGGTCATGGGGATCGCCCTCCAGATGCACGGGTGGCCCGACGGCTTCTGCGCGGAGCTGACGGGGCGCGGCGTACAGCTGGTCCGGTTCGACAACCGGGACGCCGGACTGTCCACGCACTTCCCGGACGCGCCGGTGCCCGATGTGCCGGCGGCGCTCGCGGGCGACCTGTCGTCGGCCTCGTACTCCCTGTCCGACATGGCCGGGGACGCGGTGGGCCTGCTGGACGCGCTGGGGCTGGACAGCGCCCACGTCGTCGGCCTGTCGTTGGGCGGGGCGATCGCCCAGACCATGGCGATCGAACACCCGGGCCGGGTGCGGTCGTTGACCTCCCTCATGTCCACGACGGGCGCCCGTGCGGTGGGGCAGCCGGACCCCGGGGCGCTGGGCGCGCTGGCGGGACCGGCACCGAGGAGCCGCGAGGAGGCGGTCGACCGCACGGTCCACGCCGTTCGGGTGCTGGGCTCGCCGGGGTTCGCCTTCGACGAGGCGGCGGTGCGCGAGCGCGCCGGCCGCGCCTTCGACCGGTCGTACGACCCGCTCGGCGTCGCCCGCCAGGCCTTGGCCTCGGTGGCGTCGGGCGACCGTACGGCGCGGCTGCGTTCGCTGCGGCTGCCCACGCTGGTGATCCACGGGGCCGAGGACCCGATGTGCGACGTCAGCGGCGGCCGGGCCACCGCCGGGGCCGTACCGGGCGCCGAGCTGGCGGTCTTCGAGGGCATGGGCCACGACCTGCCGCGGGCGCTGTGGCCCGCGATCGCCACGCTGATCACGGACCTCGTCCACCGCACGGAGGCGGGCCGCCGGGCAACCTAGTGCCGTGACCGCAGAGGTTCACCGGGTCGCGGCGCCCGGCCTAGGCCGCGAGGCGGCCGACGGGAGCCGGGTGGTCGGTGTGGACGGTCGCGGCCGCCATCCTGGGGATCGCCCGGATCAGCGCGTGCTCGGCGGCGAGCGCGAGTGCGTGCGCCTGGACGACGGTCAGGTGGGCGGGGACCACGATGTCGGCCTCGGCGCGCAGGGTGTGGCCGATCCACCGCATGCGCAGCTGCCCGACGCCGAGCACCCCCGGTACGTCCCGCAGGGCGTGCTCGGCGGTGTCCACGAGGGTGGGGTCGACACAGTCCATCAGCCGGCGGTAGACCTCGCGGGCGGCGTCCTTCAGCACCAGCAGGATGGCGAGGGTGATCAGCAGGCCGACGACGGGGTCGGCGGCCCGCAGGCCGGCCGCGGAGCCCGCGGCCCCCAACAGGACGGCCAGTGAGGTGAACCCGTCGGTGCGGGCGTGCAGTCCGTCGGCGACCAGGGCGGCGGACCCGATCCGCCGGCCGGTGCGGATGCGCAGGCGGGCCACCCACTCGTTGCCCGCGAAGCCGGTCAGCGCCGCCGCGCAGACCGCCCACAGGTGGGTGACCTCCCGGGGGTGCAGGAGCCGGTCGACGGCCGTCCAGGCTGCGAGGGCGGCGGACGCGGCGATGGCCAGCACGATGAGCACGCCGGCCAGGTCCTCGGCGCGGCCGTAGCCGTAGGTGTAGCGGCGGTCGGCCGCGCGCCGGCCGAGGACGAAGGCGATGCCCAGCGGTACGGCGGTCAGCGCGTCGGCGGTGTTGTGGACCGTGTCGCCGAGCAGGGCGACGGACCCGGACAGGGCGACGATCACGGCTTGGCCGGCGGCGGTCGCCCCGAGCACGACGAGGGAGGTCCACAGCGTGCGCATGCCCTCGCGGGAGGCCTCCATGGCGGCGTCGACCTTGTCGCCGGCGTCGTGGCGGTGCGGGGTCAGCAGGTGCCGCAGCCCGCGCCGACGGCCGTGTCCGTGGTCGTGTCCGTGGTCGTGTCCGTGGTCGTGTCCGTGGTCGTGGTCGTGAGGGTGGTGGTCGTGCCGGTGCCGGTGCGTGGAGGTGCTCCGGTCGCTGCCCCGATTGCCGTCCATGGGGCCTACGTTGGCACAGGGAACCCATTGCGGCTACAGCCTTCGTACCCGCCGTGACCAGGTGCGACGGCCTCGCACCTGCGCACCCTGTTAACGTGCGGGCATGCGCGCCCCCATCGGACCCTTCGAAGACGCCCGCCCCGCTCCCGACTGCCTGCCCGAGCTGGTCGCCCCGGTCGCCGGGGCCGTACGCGGCCTCGACGGCGAGGACCCTGCCGCCGCCCGGCAGATCGTCTACGTGGACACCGACCCGGCGATCGCCGACACGGCCGCCTTCGTCGAGCACTACGGGCAGGACCTGCTGGACCGGTCCGCGAACTGCGTGGTGGTCGCCGCCAAGCGGGGCGGCGAGACCACCCTGGCCGCCTGCCTGGTGTCGTCGGCGGCCCGGGCCGATGTGAACGGGGTCGTCCGGCGGCGCCTGGGGGCCCGCAAGGTGTCCTTCGCGCCGATGGCCACGGCCGTGGAACTGACCGGCATGGAGTACGGCGGGATCACCCCGCTGGGCCTGCCGGCCGACTGGCCGCTGCTGGTGGACGCGGCGGTCGGCGACATGCCGTACGTCCTGGTCGGCAGCGGTCGCCGGCGCGGCAAGCTGATCGCCCCCGGCGGGCTGCTCGCCCGGCTCCCGGGCGCGGAGCTGGTCGAGGGCCTCGCCGTCACGCCGTAGCCGGCGGCGGCTCCTGCCCGGCCCGGCTCAGAGGACGGCCGTGAGGAGCCCGACGAGGAGGCCGGCCGCCAGGCCCAGGACGATCACCGCCACCATCGCGGCCAGCGCCGCGAGCACGAACCCGCCCCCGTCCACGGGCTCGCCGCGGCGGGCGCGGGCCGCCAGCCAGGACGCCAGCGCGAGGAAGGGGACGAGGAGCAGTCCGGTCGCGACGCCCAGGTTGCCGACGGCGAAGCCCGACAGTTCGTACGCCTTCCCGCGGGCGGTGCGCACCTCCACCCGGGAGCCGGGCCGGTGCTTCTCCGCGGCCGTCTCCAGCAGGATCTCCTCCGGCGGGCCCGCTCCGCGGCGGGCCGGGGTGTAGCGGCCCTTGCACTCCGTGCCGGCCGCGTACCCCTCCACGTCGGTGGCCTCGTAGCACTCGGCGATCGTCACGACTCCGTCAACGGGGCCGAAGCCGAGTACGGCCGCCAGTTGCGGGCCGGGCAGGAGCCAGACCAGCCAGGCGGCGAGTGTGAGGGTCGCCACCGATCCGAGCGCCGCCGCGCCCCGGGCCGCCGAACGTGCACCATCCCTCACTCCGCACCCCCTCCCCCGCTGGGCCATACCCGTGACGGCGGCTGCCTAACGCGGGACGTGCCCAAGTAGCCACCTTCCGCCATCCGCCATATGGGGTGCCGACGCCCCCGCGGGGTACCGCGGGGCTCCTAGGATGAGGCCCGCCGCGGCCCGGGAGCGCCGCGGTTCGGGTACACAGGCAGGGAGTTGACGAATGAAGCGGTTGCGCGCACTGGTGGCGGTCGGGGTCCTGACACTGGCGTCGGCGGGGGCGGGCACGGCCCAGGCCGTCGCCCTCTCCCCCGCCTCCGGCCCGGCCGGCTGCCCGGCGGCGGAAATCTTCGCCACCGACAACACCGCCGTCATCACGGATCCGGCCGACCCCCGGCTCCGCACCCGGCTGCACCGCTTCGACCGCGAGGTGCGGGAGATCATCCGCTCCCACGGGGCGCGCACCGAGTCCTCGACCCTGCTCGACGGGGTGTTCTGGTCCGAGGACGAGCAGCAGGCCACCTACGAGCGTTCGCGCGAGTTCGACCTCGACCGGGTCAACGCGGACGGGCTGCACCACATCGCCGACGTCATCCGCAAGCAGTACCGGCAGGAGTCGGTGCTGACGTTCCGCTGCCTGCCGCGCACCTCGCCGGAGACCGACGCCGTCGAGATCGAGGCCGGGGGCGTCAGCGCCACCCGGCTGCGCGACGCGCTGCTCGCCGACCCCGTGGCGCGGGAGCGGCTCGGCGGCGGCTCGGTCGCCCTCGACGGTCGGCTGATCCTGATCGCGCCGATCGCGGACCTGCCGCTCGCCCGGAAGTTCACGGCCGAGCTCGGCGTCGACTGGAACACCGCCGAGGTGCGGTACGGCGACGAGGAGTTCGTCGCGTAGGGCCCCCGCCGTGTCCGGTCGGCGGACCGTCCCGGAGCGGCTCGGCGCCGCAGGCTACGCTGCACGCTCGCGGGGGACGACCACAGAACGGGCGAGGTGAACATGTTCGAGCCGGCGCAGGAGAATCCGTACCCGGACAGCGACGTCCTCGGGGAGGGGCCCGAACCGCATCCGCTGCTGGCGCCGGTGCTCCCCCTGCTGGGGCGCTGGCACGGGCGGGGGCGGGGCGAGTACCCGACCCTGGAGCAGGACTTCCGCTACGAGCAGGAGATCTCCTTCAGCCACGACGGGCGGCCCTTCCTGCGCTACGAGGCACGCGCGTGGCTGGTCGACGCGACGGGCGCCCCGGTGCGGCCGGCGGGCCGGGAGGCCGGGTGGTGGCGGGTGACGCCCGACGCGTCGCTGGAGGTGGTGCTCGCCCACCCGACCGGCATCGTCGAGACGTACACCGGGCGGGTCTCCGCTCCGGCCGCGGCCGGGCTGGAGATCGAGATCGAGACCGAGGACGTGTCGCTGACCCCGCTGGCCAAGGAGGTCACGGGCACCCGCCGCCACTACACCCTCGACGGCGACGGCCTGACGGTCGTGCACGACATGGCGGCCGTGGGCCGGCCGCTCCAGCACCATTTGACGACGCGTCTGCTGCGCCGCGCCTGAGGGGGGGTGGCACCAGCACCACCCCGGATACGGGTGGTGGGGAGATCGTTCCGGGCCCCGGTTTCGCGGAGGATCGTCACGACCGATCACCGCGACGGGGGAGACCGACCGGATGGACCTGTTGAAGAAGACCGCGCGCCGGGCCGCGGCCGCCGCCTGCGGGCTGCTCGCCGTGGCGGCGCTGCCCGCAGCCCCGGCGAACGCCGCGCCGGGCGCCGAGGCCCGCGCGATACCCGGCCGGTACGCGAACCAGGGCCTGGACTGGCGGCCCTGCGGCTCGGGGCCGCTGGAGTGCGCCTCGATGACGGTGCCGCGCGACTGGTACCACCCGGGCCGGGGGCAGGACCTCACGGTGGCCGTGTCCCGGCACCGTTCCACGGACCCCGCCGCCCGGCGCGGCGTCCTGATGATGGCCGCCGGCGGCCCGGGGGCATCGGGGCTGGGGCGGCCGGCGGGCCTGGCCTCGTACGCGCCGAAGCTGGCCGCCGCGTACGACATCGTGAGCTTCGACCAGCGCGGTGTGGGGGCGAGCACGAACGTGGTCTGCTCCGGCCAGGAGAAGGTGGACGCCCTGTTCGCGCCCGGTGATCTGCGCGACCGCTCGGAGGAGGCCGTGCGCGGCACCGTGGAGCGCGCGCGGGACTTCGTACGCGACTGCCGGCGCAACTCGGGCGGCCTGCTGCCCCACATCACCACCGACCAGGCCGTGCACGACATGGACCTGTACCGGTCGCTGCTGGGCGTCCGGCAGGTGTCGTACTACGGCCCGTCCTACGCCACCCACCTCGGCGCCGTCTACGCGACCCGCTTCCCGCGCCGGGTCGAACGGGTGGTGCTCGACAGCAACATCGACTTCAGCGGCAGCTGGCAGGAGTTCCTGACGGGGCAGCCGATGAGCTTCCAGCGCCGGTTCGAGCAGGACTTCCTGCCGTGGCTGGCGGCGAACGACGCGACCTACCACCGGGGCAGGACCCCGGGGGAGGCCAAGGCCTCGTACGAGCGGCTGCGCGCCTCGCTGCGCGAGCACCCGCTCGACCTGGAGGGGACCCGCGTCCTGCCCGACCAGCTGGACGCGGCGGCGACCGGCATGATCTACAGCGGCGACCGGTTCCCGGACCTGGCGGCGCTCCTCGGCGTCCTGGAAAACCCGTCGAGCGTACCGGCCGCCACCCGGCGGGCCCTCGCGCAGAAGCTGAAGCACCCGATGGACGCCCGGTTCGCCGCGGACTTCTTCTCCGTGGTCTGCCAGGACACCCCCTGGAACCGCGACACCGCGTACTGGGTGCGCAGGAGCGGGGCGGACAGCCGCGCCTACCCCATGGCGGGCGCGCGGGAGCTGGCCTTCACCTCGGTCTGCGCCGCCTGGCCCCGCTCCGGCGCCCCGCGCGTCGAAGTGACCGGCCGGGGGCTGCCGCCCGTGCTGATGCTCAACTCGGAGCGCGATCCGGCCACCCACTACGAGGGAGCCGTACGGGCCCACGAGCGGCTGGCGGGATCGCGCCTGATCACGGTCGGCGGCGGCGACCACGGCGCCTACCAGTCGAGGAACGCCTGCGTGGACCGCTACGTCGAGGACTTCCTCCTCGACGGCCGGATGCCGGATTCGGACGCCGCGTGCGCGGGACGGCCGCTGCCGGATCCGGCCGCGCGCGGCGGGGCTCAGGCGGAGGAGCCGCTGTCCACGACGAGGTCGGTGCCGACGACCGAGCCGGCCGCGGGCGAGGCGAGGTAGAGCACGGCGGCGGCCACTTCCCCGGCCTCCGCGACCCGGCCGAGCGGGTTCTCCGACTTGACCCGCTCGGCCCGGTCGGCCTCGGTCTCGCCGGGCCGCAGCGACATGGGGCCGTCGGAGGCGCCGGGGCTGACCGCGTTGATGCGCACGCCCTCGTGGATGTGGTCGAGGGCGGCGGCGCGGGTGAGGGCGGAGACGGCCGCCTTGGAGGTGATGTAGGCGGCGGCGTTCGGGATCCGCATGTGCGCGCCCAGGTTGGAGGAGATGTTGACGATGGTGCCGCCGCCGTTCTTCCGCATGTGCGCGATCTGGTGCTTCATGGCGAGCCAGACGCCGGTGACGTTGGTGCGCAGGACGGCGTCCCAGTCCTCTTCGCTGACGTCGCCGACGGGCCCGACGCCGCGGAGTATGCCCGCGTTGTTGACGGCGATGTCCAGGCCGCCGAAGCGGGAGACGCACTCGCGGACGAGGTCCTCCAGCCGGCCCGAGTCGGTGACGTCGGCGGGGACGGCGGCGGCCGTGCCGCCGGCCGCCCCGATGAGGGCCACCGTCTCGTCCAGGGTGGCGGCGGTGCGGCCCGCGGCCACGACGGAGGCGCCCTCGGCGGCGAAGGCGATCGCGATGGCCCGGCCGAGGCCGGAGCCCGCGCCGGTCACCAGGACGGTCCTGCCGGTGAAGCGGTTCATCTTCGGTGACTCCTTCGAGGGGCGATGGGCCCCGTATTTGAACGTTCGGTTCAGAATTCGGGCATGCACAAGGGCATGACGGAGGCGTACGAGGGGGCGGGCCGTCAGTCCAGCAGGGCCAGTGCCTGTTCCGCCGCGTCCCGGACGCGGGCGGGGTCGTCCGAGGCCTTGCCGACGACACGGACGCCCTGGAGCAGGACCAGCAGCATCCGGGCCAGCGCGCGCGGATCGCGGTCGCCGGCCAGCTCCCCCTCCCCCTGGGCCCGTACGAGCGCCGAGTGGAGCAGGGTCTCGAAGCGGTCCCAGCTCACCTCGACGCGGCGGGCGGCCGCGGGGTCGTGCGAGGCCAGCTCGGCCGCGGTGTTGGTGATGAAGCAGCCGGTGAGCCGCTCACCGGGGGTCGCGGCCTCCGCGGCGAAGCGGCGCACGACGGCCCTTACGGCGGGCAGCGCGGGCCCGGGCGCGGAGAGCTGGGCCAGTAGCAGCGGGTCGAACGCCTCGGCGTAGCGGTCCAGCGCCTTCAGGTAGAGCTCGTGCTTGCTGCCGAAGGTCGCGTAGATGCTGGCCCGCCCGATGCCGAGGTGCTCGACCAGGTCGGCCACCGACGTCGCTTCGTAGCCGCGTCGCCAGAACAGCTCCAGGGCCGACTGGAGCACGGCGTCCGGGTCGAATTCCTTGGTCCTTGCCACGTCGAAGATCATAAAGCCATCTGGAACGAACGGTCAACAATCTCTCGCAACCGGAACCGTGCTCCCGGCGCGCCGCGCCGCTCCATCCGTGCTGTCCTCGTAGGGGAGGACACGGAAGGAGGAACACCATGGACAGGAACCTGCTGGCCCGGGACATCATGACCATGGGCGTGCAGTGCATCCGCGAGGACCAGTCCCTGCAGGACGCGGCCCGCATGATGCGCGAGCTGAACGTCGGCTCCCTGCCGATCTGCGGCGGCGACGGGCGCCTCAAGGGGCTGATCACGGACCGCGACATCGTCGTCAAGTGCTGCGCCGACGGCAAGGACCCGGCGGCGATGCGGGCCGGGGACCTCGCCGGCAACCTGCACTGGATCGACGCCGACAGCAACGCCCAGGAGGCGCTGGACACCATGGAGGTCCACCAGATCAAGCGGCTCCCCGTCATCGACGTGGAAGGCGGCCACCGCCTCATCGGCATGATCACCGAGGCCAATCTGGCGAAGAACCTCTCCGACGCGGACATCGCGGAGTTCGCGGTGCGGGTGTACGCAGCCAACTGAACGGAGTGACCGGAGGAATCCGCCGGGCGCCGGCCGTGACCGCCGGGCCGCCGGCTCGTTGAAGGGGGCGGTCAGCGAAGTGCGCAGAGCGCCGGCCGGGCACTTCCAGCCCGGTCGGCGCCTTGTGTCCTCGGGGCCCGGGAACGGTCCGGGGGCGTGTCGCAACAGCCGCTGTTCCGGTTCTCGTCCACCGTCGTCCGGGGACCCTGGAGAGAGCCGAGTTGCGCACCCGCGGATTCCCGCTGACGCCCGTCACCGCCGCCCTGAGCTGTCTGCTCGTCACCCTGGCCGCGGCCGGCGGGGAACCGGCGGCCGCTCCGCCGCCGCACGCCGTCACCCTGACCTCGGCCGGGGCCGCCGTGCTCGCGGACTCCCGGACCCCCTTCAGCATGCTCGCCGTCACCGCGCCCGCCGACCGCCCGGGCGGGCCGGGCACCGGCGGGTACCGGGTCCGCGCCCGGCAGCGGGGCTCCGGCCACTGGTCGCCGTGGACGGTGGTGGAGGGCCGGGAGCCGTGGTGGGCCGGGCCTTCGGACGGCGTCGAGGTACGAGCGGCCGCCCCCGGCGGGCGGCTGCCGCACGGGGTGCGGCTCGACCTGGTGGACCCGGGGCCGGACCCCGCCCCCGCCGCCGCACCCGAGCCGGTGGCGCACGAGCTGGCCGGCGCCGCCGGTTCCCGGCCCCGGATCGTCCCCCGCGCCCGCTGGGGCGCGGCCGAGGGCCCCGGGGAGCCCGCCGTGTACGGCAGGGACGTCAAGGCCGTGTTCGTCCACCACACCGCCCAGAGCAACGACTACGACTGCGCCGACTCCCCCGCCGTCGTACGCGGCCTCCAGGCCCTCCACCAGCGGGTCAACGGCTGGAAGGACCTCGGCTACAACTACGTCGTCGACAAGTGCGGCACCGTCTTCGAGGGCCGGGCCGGCGGCTCCGGCCGGCCGGTCACCGGGGCGCACACCCTCGGCTTCAACGCCGACACCATGGGCGTCGCGGTGATCGGCCGGTACACCGACCTGGAGGCCCCGCCACAGGCCACGGCGGCCGTCGCACGGCTCGCCGCCTGGGCCCTCGGCCGGTACGGGCACGACCCGTCGGGCACCGTCGAGCTGACCGCCTCCGTCGACAACGGGCGCTTCGGCGCCGGGGAGCGGGTGACGGTCGAGCGGGTCTCCGGCCACCGCGACGTCTTCGCCACCGAATGCCCGGGCAGCGCCCTGTACCGGCAGCTCCCCGCCGTCCGGGCCGGCGCCGCGGACCCCTTCAGCGAGCTGTTCGGCGGCCGCTGACCGCCCAGGCTCGGGCGGTCAGCGCGATCGACCCGTCGGGCCGCACGGGCAGGGCCCCGGCGAGCGCGTCGCGCAGCCGCCCGCGTCCGGCGGGGGCCAGGGAGGCGACGTAGCCGGGGGCGGGGCCCTGTCCGGCCAGGAAGGGCTCCCAGAGGTCCGCGAAGCCGGCGAACACGGTCGGCACCTCGACCGGGACGACCTCCACCGCGTCCAGCCCCGCCCCCTCCCACAGCGTCCGCAGCGGCCCCGGCCGGCACAGGGGGAAGCGGCGGCGCTCGTCCAGGGCGGCCGCCGACGGGTCCAGGGCGACGGCGGCGTCCCAGAAGTGCCCCAGGAACCCCATGCCCTCGGCGTAGTCCCAGACGTACGCGGCCACCAGCCCGCCCGGCCGCACCGCCCGGGCCGCCTCGGCCACCGCCGCGCCGGGGGCGGGCAGGAAGTTCAGCGCGAGGGCGCTGACCGCGGCGTCGAACGCCCCGTCGGGCACCGGCAGCGCCTGCGCGTCGGCCACCGCGAAGACCGGCCCCGCCGCCGCGGCCCGTGCGGCGGCCCGTGCGGCCGCCACGAAGGCGGCGGACCGGTCCACGCCCAGCACCAGCCGCGGGCGGCAGCGGTCCGCCACCGCCCCGGCCAGTGCGCCCGTACCGCATCCGGCGTCGATCCACCGGGCGCCGGGGCCGACGCCGAGCGAGACCGCGAAGTCCTCGGCGACCAGCCGGCTCCACCGGCCCATGTAGCGCTCGTAGCCGCCGCCGGCCGCCCAGGTGTCGAAGCGTCCTTCCATCAGACGGGGTGGCCGTCGGGCCCGGTGAGGTCGGCCTGGCTGGAGAACTTGTTGAGGAAGACGTCGTACAGGCCGTCGGGCCGGCGGGTGAGGGTGGCGCCGTCCTGCCAGGTGCCGTTGTCGTCCCACCACTGGCTGCCGTACGGATCGCCCTGGTTCTGGTGGACGTTGTGCATGCCGAGCCCGTGGTCGAAGGGCTCCCCGAAGATCATGATTTCCCGGCCGGGCAGCAGGATGGGTTCCAGCGCCTGGGCCGCGTCGAGGTTGGAGCCCGAGATCCAGGGGCGGGGCGGGTTCAGCCGGTCCATCAGCCCGCGGAGCCAGGCGGGCGGACGGACGGGGAAGGCGCAGCCGGGGCGGTGCCGGAGGGCCGGGTGGCGGAGGTGGTCGAGGGCTCCGGAGCCCGAGGTCATCGAGAGTTCGTGGTAGCCGGGGTCCAGGGAGGGCACCGGATCGAGCACGGAGGCGGCCAGGGTGAACACCTTCCACTGGACCCCGGTGGTGGACTGTTTGCTGTCCACGTCGACGGCGCACCGGTACCGGCCGGCGGGCGCGTCCACCTCCAGGTTGACGTGGAACCAGTGCCCCTGGGTGTCGGGCGTGTCGCGGAAGTGGCGGTGCAGCGTTCCCGACAGCACCCCGTAGGAGTCGAGCGGCATGCGGCCAGTCAACCACCGCTCCGGCGGGCGGCGGCGTGACGCGCGGGGGACGGGGGCTGCCGTCATGCGGTCATCGTAGGGGGCTACTCGTGCGGGCCCGGGGCGAAGGCGGCGAGCATCCGTTCCAGGGCGGCCTGGTCGGGGCCGGTGTAGGGGGTCAGGCCCGGGACCGCGGTGAGGAGGTCGAGGAGGCGCGGGGTCAGGCCGGACGCCGGGGGCAGGTGGGTGGAGAGGACGGTGCCGGGGTCGGCGGAGCGCAGCGGGCCGGCGGCGGCGAGGAAGGCTTCGCGGTCCACCACCTGCGCCCAGGGGCTGTCCACGCTGGCCCAGAGCAGCTGGGCGGCCTTGAGGTCCTCGGCGTCCAGCTCGCCGGCGTCGGGGCAGGTCGCGAGGTCCGCGGTGGGGAGGGGGGCGCCGAAGCAGTCGGAGCTGAAGCAGGTGCCGGTGCGGTCGTCGAAGAAGCCGACGGTGGCGGGGTTGTCGAAGAGCGGCGGCCGGAAGGCGTGCAGCGTGCGGTCTCCGACGGCCAGGCTCTGGCCCGGGTTGAGCAGGTACACCCGGTCCAGGGGCAGCGGGCACTCGGTGGACATCTCCCCCACGCCGAGGAAGGTCGTGATCACCCGGGCCAGGGGCGCCGCCTCCAGGAGGGCGAAGAGGCCGCCGGTGTGGTCCCGGTCGGGGTGGGTCAGCCAGATCCAGCGCACGTCGGCGGGGTCGATCACGCCGGCGAGGGTGGCGAGGAAGTCCCGGTCGGGCAGGCCCAGACCGGTGTCGACGACGACGGGCTCCTCGGCGTGCAGGACGAAGGCGTTGACGGGGATGAAGCCGACTCCGGGGACCTCCAGGCAGTCGGCGAGGACGGTGGTGTCGGGCCCCACCTTGTGCGTGCTCATGATCGTCTCCAAGGCCCTGTGGGAGGAGGGGGCCGTACGTCCATCGTGCCGCCGTACGGGTGGGCCCGCGCGGCGCGCGGGCCCGGTGCTCAGTTCGCGCAGCTCGTGTCGCGGGCGGGGCGCACGCCGGTGGTGAGGAACCGGGTGACGGTGCGGTCGCCGCAGGCGTTGCCGTTGCCGAGGTAGACGCCGTGGCCGCCCTGCTCGACGGTGACGAGCACGGCCCGGTCCCCGAGCGCCTCGCGCATCTTGAGGCTCTCGGAGTGGGGGGTGGAGGGGTCGCGGCGGCTCTGGATCATCAGGACGTTGGAGGGGCCGTGGTCGGTGATCCTGGTGGGCTTCTGCTCGGGGGCGTCCTTCCAGAAGGAGCACGGGAGCACGTTTACCGGCATGCCGGCCGTCAGCGGGTGCCGGGCCCGGTCCTCGTCGACGGCGCGCTGCCGGTCGGCCTGGGAACCGCCGGGCCAGGCCACGTCGTTGCACAGCACCGCGACGAGCTGGGCGGCGTCCTCGTCGCGCAGGGGCCGGGCGAGTTCCGGCGGCAGGGCGGGGGTGTGGGCCGGGTCGCGCAGGGCCGCCGCGAGGCGGGCGAAGCCGGGGAAGGCGGAGTCGCTGTAGAGGGTGTTCTGCAGGGCCTGGCGCAGGCCGTTGCCGGTCAGGGGCACGCCGGGGGTGGTGGACGGGCGGGGCGTGCGGTCCAGGGAGGCGAAGAGCGAGAGCAGGAGGGGTCTGACGTCCTCGGGGCGCTGCGCGAGCCGCAGGCCGTCCTTGTCGCGGTCGGGGTGGGCGACCCAGGCGGCGAAGTCGGGGAAGCGGTCGTCGGAGCCCCGGGCCATGTTGGCGAGCCAGCCCCGGGCGACCCGCTCGGGGTCGGGGTCGCCGCTGCTGTCCAGGACCCAGCGGTCGGTGCGGCCGGGGAACGTCTGCGCGTAGACGGCGCCCACGTAGGTGCCGTACGAGACTCCCCAGGCGGACAGCTTGCGCTCGCCCAGCGCGGCGCGGAGGCGGTCCATGTCGCGGACCTGGTTGGCGGTGCTGAAGCTGCGCAGCACGGGTCCGCCGTTGCGGGCGCAGGCCTCGGCGGTGCGGCGGGAGCGGGCGAGGTTCTCGGTGATGTCCCCGTCGGCGGCGGGCCAGGAGCGCAGGGCGGTGAGGTAGCGGTCCTCGGGGGCGAGTCCGCAGCTCGCGGTGGTGGAGCCGCCGACGCCGCGGGGGTCGAAGGCGACGAGGTCGTAGGCCCCGGCGAGCTGCTGCCGCAGGGCCTCGCCCTTCTGCGTCAGGCGCTGTACGCCGGAGCCGCCCGGGCCGCCGGGGATCACGACGAGGGTCCCGCGCCGGGCCTGGGGGCGGTCGCTGCGGAGCCGGGATACGGCGACCTTGATCTGCGGGCCCCGGGGGTCGTCGTAGTCGAGGGGGACGGGGAGGTCGGCGCACTCCTGGGCGGCGGGGCCGCCCGGCTCGGCGCAGGGGTGCCAGTCGAGGGCGGGCGCCTCGGCGCGGGGGGCTCCGGCCGCCTGGGCGGGGAGGGGGACGGCGGTGATCGCGGTGGCGGCGGCCGCGGCGGAGAGCGCGAGGAGGAGGGACTTGTGCCGGAAGTTCGTCATGGGGCAAGCCTCGTTCAGCCGGCCCCGGCGGCCCATCCGGCGTACCGGCCGCCGCGGGGTGGGGGTAACCCCCCTACAGGAAGCGCCCGTTGACCCGGTGGGCGGTGCAGCAGGAGTCGCGGTGCAGCTGGCGCAGCACGGGCCTCCAGGCCTGCTCCGGTGCCGGGGTGACGGGGTCGGGGAACGCGGCTTCCAGGTCGGCGCGTTCGTACGGGGTGCCGGCGCGCAGGACGGACCGTACGCGGACCAGGTCGGCGAAGTCGGTGAAGGGATCGCCGTCGACGAGGGTGAGGTCGGCGAGCTTGCCCGGTTCGGCCGTGCCGAGGTGGGCGGCGGCGCCGTAGACGCGGGCGGGGGTGCGGGTGGCGGTGGTGAGGGCCTCGGCGGGTGACAGGCCGTACCGGTGGAGGGCGCGCAGGGCGAGGTGGAGGTGGAGGCCGACGGGGGTGAGCGGGGCGTCGGTGCCGAGGGCCACGCGGCCGCCGCCCGCGAGGACGGCGCGGTAGACGGCGATTTCCCGTTCGAGGGCGGTGTACTGCTCGGGGGTCGGCGGCTGGGCGGCGGCGGTCTTGAGGGTGGCCGCGTCCCAGGGCGGCATCATCGCGGTGACCCGGCGTTCGGCGGCGAGCTGCGGGTCGGCGCCGATCAGCGGCAGGGCGGTGAACGGGGTGGCGACGAGGTCGAGGCCGCCGCGGGTGTAGACCTCCAGGGTGTCCTGGTGGGTGTGGCCGGCCGGGGTGGCGCCGTGGCCGTACTCGGCGCGTTCGGTGGCGACCAGATGGGTGGTCAGGTCCTGGCCGGACTGGATGCCGGGGGCGCACAGGTGGGAGCCGGAGCGGACGCCGAGCACCTCGTGGGCGAAGCGGGCGGCCTCTTCCATGAAGGCGTACGGGGCGCGGACGTAGGTCTTGACGAAGTCCCAGTCCAGGGCCTCGGCGCGGGCCAGGGAGCGGGCGAGTCCGGCGTGGGTGCGGTGGGCGCGGCCCATGCTGTAGGCGACGCGGGAGCCGTCGAGGAGTTCACCGCCGGCCAGCAGGCGGGGGGCGGCGAGCCGGCCGGCGCGGATGTCCTCGCGCAGGCGGGCCTGTTCGTAGGCGGATCCGCCGAGGGAGACGGCGGTGGTGACCCCGTAGGCCAGGTGCAGGGCGCCCTGGCGGGCTCCGTAGGTGTAGGGGTACGGGTGGACGTGCGCGTCCCACAGCCCGGGCAGGACCGTGCCCCGTGAGGCGTCGACGGTGCGGGCGGCACGGCGGCGCGGGCGGTGCGGTTCGACGGCGGTGATGCGGCCGCCGCTGATGAGCAGGTCGACGTCGGCGCGGGGCGGGGTGCCGGTGGCGTCCCACAGCAGTCCGGCGCGGACGACGGTGTCGACGGGTTCGGGGCGGCGGTAGGAGAGGGCGACGGGGACGGTGCGGGGTGTGCCGTCCGGGGTGCCGTCGGGGCGGAGGGTGAGCAGGCGCAGCCGGGCGTTGGACTGGTAGAGCAGGGTGCGGGAGTCGGCGGACCAGGAGGGGTGGTCGGCGGGCTCGTCGGTGAGGCGGCGGGCGGGGCCCGCGGGGGTGCCGTCGGGGGTGACGGGCAGCAGCCAGAGGGTGGATTCGGCGACGCAGGCCAGGTGACGGCCGTCGGGGGACCATACGGGGCCGGAGGCGTAGCGGTCGGAGAGGGAGGTGTGCGGGGCGAGGGCGTGGAGGCGGGCGGCGCCGGTGGCGGTGTCGACGATCCGGATCAGGTTGTAGCCCTCGCGGAAGCGGCGGCTGAGCCGGTTGCGGTCGCAGAGGGCGAGGTGGCGGCCGTCGGGGGACCAGCTGGGCGGGCCGGGCAGGCCCCCTCCGCCGAGGGCGGCGGCGAGCGGGGTGTCGGCGGCGGTGGCGAGGTCGCGCACGATCAGCCGACCGGCGAGGTCGAGGGCGGCGAGCCGGGTGCCGTCCGGGGAGAGGGAGCCGTAGACCCGGCCGGGCGGGGAGAGCACGCCGTCGCGGCCGTCGGCGAGTTCCCGGCGGCGTACGGTGTTCAGCCCGTCGCGGTCGTCGGTGTAGAGGAGGGCGCGCCCGTCGGGCGTCCACACCGGGCCCTGGACGTAGGCGGTGGCGGGGGCCTGGAGGATCCGGCGCGGGGCTCCGCCGGTGACGGGTGCGGTCCAGAGGGCGCCGAGCGCGGCGAAGGCGACGGTGCGGGCGTCGGGCGAGAGGGCGGGGAGGTGGATGCCGCGTACGGGCCGGGTCCGGTCGGCTTCGAGGTCGTACTCCTTGACCCGGTAGCGGGGGCGGGGCACTTGGAGGGTGGCGTCGAGGGGGATGTCGCGGGCGGGGCCGTCGCGGTGCGGGCGGATCACCCGGAACCGGCCGTCGAGGGTGATCAGGAGCCGGTCGTCGCCGATCCACCGCGGGGGTGCGGGGGCGAGGTCGCCGTCGAGGGGTACGGGGCGGCCGTCGGCGTACAGGGTGAGCTTCTCGGCCCTGCGGGGTCCGGGGGCGGCGGACAGCCAGGCGGTGCGGCCGGCCGGGGAGAGGGCGGGGGCCAGCAGGCTGCCACCGGTGACGGTGTGTTCGGTCCGGACGGGGCCGCTGCCGTCGGCGGCGACGGAGGCGAGGGTACGGGCGGGGAGGCTGCCCTCGACAGTGGGGGTGGCGCCGGCGGGGGTGGCGCGCAGGAACAGCACGCGGCCGCCGTCGGGCGAGAAGACCGGGTCGAGGTCCTCCCAGGCGCCGTCCTGGCCGGGGCCTTCCTGTCCCGGCGTTCCGGTGAGGCGGCGCAGGCCGCCGTCGGCCAGGGAGACGGTCCAGATCCGGTACGGGCTGCCGGTGACGGGGTCGCCGCCGCGTTCGGAGCAGAAGGCGAGGGTGCGGCCGTCGGGCGACCAGGCGGGGGCGCGGTGGTCGAACGGGCCGTCGGTGAGGCGGCGCAGGCCGGTGCCGTCGGGGCGCATCACCCAGATGTGGAAGGTGCCGCCGCGGTAGGCGCACATGGCGACGCGGTGTCCGTCCGGGGAGAACACGGGCCGGCCGGGTTCCAGGTCGGGCGGGGTGAGGGGGGTGGCGGGCGAGCCGTCCGGGGGCAGCGACCAGAGGACGCTCTGCACCTCGGCGACGACGCGCCGTCCGTCGGCGGTGGCGGTGGCCGCGCCGTTGGTGGCGCGGGTGAAGCGCAGCACGGCCCGGCCGTCCGTCCGGGGGGCGGCGGGCCGGGCGGCCGCCGGCGGGGCCCCGGTCCCGGTGACCGCCGCCAGCGCCCCGGCCGAAGCCGCCCGCAGTACGCTCCTGCGCCCGATCCGCATCCCGGCCACCCGCCTCGTGTTGGTCGTTCCCGCCCGACTGCCCGTCACGGGGGCGAACGATCACGGCACGGGTTCGGCAACGGGCACGGGTCCGCCCCGGCGGCCGGAACGGTCGCCGGGGCGGGGGCGGGACACGGCCCGGCGGGGTCAGGAGATGCGCATGTTGGCCATCATGCCCATGGCGCCGTGGTCGAAGAGGTGGCAGTGGTAGACGTACGTGCCGCGGTAGCCGTCGAAGGTGGCCTGGAGCTTGACGGTCTCGCCCGGCTTGAGCGGCACGGTGTCCTTCAGGCCGGTCTCGGGGCCGGAGGTGACGGGCTTGCCGTTGCGCTCCAGCACCCGGAACTGCACCAGGTGCATGTGGAAGTTGTGCGGGGCGATCTTGTTGCTGTTCGTCACGGTCCAGATCTCGGTGGCACCGTAGGCGATCTCGGTGTCGATCCGGTCCATCTCGTACGTCTTGCCGTTGATGTACGCGCTGCCGCCGGGGGCCTCGTCCATCCGCATGTCGAACTCGCGGTTGACGCCGGCGGGGCCGAGCGCCGGCAGGGTGCGCAGCCGGGACGGGACGGAGCTGCGGTCCGCCGCCCTGCGGGTGACCCGGAACTGGAGCACCTTGCCGACCACGTCCGCGGACTCGAACGGGGCGATGTCCTTGTTGCGGAGCTCGATGACGGTGCCGACGGGGTAGCGGGAGAAGTCGATGACGACGTCGGCCCGCTCGCCGGGGCTGATCGAGACCACGTTCGTGCGGTGCGGGGCGGGGAGCAGGCCGCCGTCGGTGCCGATCTGGATGAGCTCGGAGTCGTCGGCGAGGTTCAGGTCGAAGAACCGCTGGTTCGAGGTGTTGGTGAGGCGGAAGCGGTACTTGCGGGCCGCGACCTCGAAGAACGGCCAGGCCTTGCCGTTGGCGAGGACGACGTTGCGCTTCATGAAGTCGCCCATGGCGTAGACGAGTTCGCCGTTCTCCAGGAAGCGGGCGTCGCGCAGCGAGATCGGCACGTCGTACTGGCCCGCGGGCAGGGGCAGCCGGCGCTCGATGTCGTCGGTGAGGATGTAGGTGCCCGTCATCCCGCGGAAGACGTTCTCCGACTCCATGTGGTGCGCGTGGTCGTGGAACCAGAGGTTCGCGTGCGGCTGCGTGTTGGGGTACGTGTACGTCTTGGTGCCGCCGCCGGCCGGGATCAGGTCCATCGGGGCGCCGTCGCTGTCCTGCGGGACGTGGGCGCCGTGGAGGTGGATCGAGGTCGGGACGGCGAGGGAGTTGGTCTGCTTGATCACGACGCGCCGGTTCGACTCGGCCTTGATGACGGGGCCGGGGAAGGAGCCGTTGAAGGTGCGCAGCGGGGTCTTCAGGCCCGGCACGATCTCCTTGGTGGCTTCCTTCAGGGTCATCCGGTAGTAGCTGGTGGTGCTCGTGGTCCGGTAGGGCTCCAGGACCGGGGGCAGCGGCATTCTCTGCGTGAACTTGGCTATGCCCGCGGCGTCGAGCTCGGCGGCGCCGGCGGCGGTGCGGGACGGCTCGGCCGTGGCGGCGTTCACGACGGGCAGCAGCATGCCGCCGGTGCCGACGATGCTGGTGGCGGCGACGCCTGCCCGGAGTGCGGTCCGTCGAGTGATCACTGTTCCCCCGTGGGTCTGGCCCGACGCCTCGTGTGCCGGTCGGGTCGGTGTGGCGCGCGCACGCGCCGCGGCTGGACGGGAGGAGCCTGTTCGAATGCGGTCGTGCGGCGCTGGTGCGGCTGTGGAGCAGGGGGTGAGCCGCCCGCGAAAGCCCTGCGTACGATGCCCGCTGGTGTTCGAAGCGGATGGGGGCGTGGCCTGATGGACGAGCTGACGGAGCGGCAGGAGAGGGCGCGGAGCGGCCGGGTGCTGGAGGGGACCCGGGGGCTGCTGCTCGGGCTGGCGCTCGGGGAGTCGCTGGGCGGGGCGCGGGGCGGGCCGCCGCCGGCGGGGAGCATCCCGGCGGGGGTGTGCACCCAGCTGGCCTGCTTCACCGTGGAGGGCTCCGTACGCGCCATGGTGCGGAGCAGCCACAAGGGCATCTGCCATCCCCCGTCGGTGCTGTGGCACGCCTACTGCCGCTGGGCGCACCTCCAGGGCATCGAGCGCGAGCGGATGCGCGAGCGCTGGAGGGGCGCCGGCACCCCCGCGTGGCCGGACGGCTGGCTCGTCGGCGTGCCGGCCCTGGCGGAGCGGCGCGGCAGCGCCCCGGCCACCGTGGCGGCCTTGTCGGGGCTGGAGCCGGGCACCCTGGAGAAGCCCGCGACCGGCAGCCGGGGCTGGCACGCGGTGGGCCGGACGCTGCCGACGGCGCTCATGGGCTCGGCCCGGTCGCCGAAGTACGCGCGGCAGGGGGTCGAGCGGGCCCGCGAGATGGCGGCGCTGACGCACGGGGACCCCGATGCGCAGTGGGCGGCGGCGTGCGCCGCCGTGCTGGCGGCGCACTGCCTGGCCGGGGAGTCGGTGCGGGGCTCCGCCGGAGCCGCGCTGGCGACGCTGAACGCGGTGGACGGCGTACCCGGGGCGGAGCTCGGCCTGCTGGCCGCGGCGCTCGGCGAGGCCGCCGCCCACCCGGGGGATCCGGCCCGGCTGGCACGGCTCGCCCCGGACCGGACGGCCTGGTCGGCGGTGCTCGGAGGGCTGTACGCGGCGGCTTCGTTCCCGGAGGGCGGGCAGGTGGAGCGGGCCCTGCGCTTCGCGGCGGCGGCGCCGGACGGGGAGTCGGCGGGCACGGTGGCGGGGGCGCTGCTGGGTGCGGCGCACGGGGCGCAGGCGCTGCCGGTGGAGCTGGTGAGCCGGCACGAGCTGGCCTGGGTACTGGACACCCTGGCCCGGGACCTCCTGTCGGAGATCCGGGAGTCCCCCGGCGGCAGCGAGCACGAGGAGGGCTGGGACCCGCACTGGCCGACCCGTTACCCCGGGTGGTGACGGAGCGTTGGACCGTCCGGGCGGTGGTTCGGGGTGTCTTGCGCGGCTGGAGCGATCGCGTCCCCTCGATGGCGGCACCGCCGGGGATATTGGCTGAACAGCGCAGCGTACGCGCACGCGCTCTGCCGGGCTTCTTGACGCTTCATCACTGGAGGCAATGCGTGATGCGCACACGGTCCGTCCTGCTGGCCACCGCCCTGCTGGCGACGCTGTTGCAGGCGGCGCAGGGGACGGCCGCCGCGGGCGCTCCCGCCTCGCCCGACGGACGGTCGGCGTACGACGGTCGGACCGGGCACCTCGTGCCCCGCCTGCCCGGCGGGCGGTCCGCCTTCGACGGTCAGGCGGGGCACGAGGTGGCCCTGTACGGGATCAAGGGCGCGGGGAGCGCCGGACGGGCGGGGGCCCAGGAGTTCAGCACCGACGACGACCGGCTCTCGCGGGTCTCGCTCTTCATCGCCAGCGCTGCCGCTACCGGGAAGCTGAGCGTGCAGGTGCGCACCGCCCGGGACGACGCCGGATCCGCGATCGCGTCGGCGACCGTGGACCTGGCCGCCCTGGGCGGGCCGGGCACGGGCTGGGTGGAGGTGCCGCTGGCGGCGGCGCTGCGGCCCGGCGCCCGGTACTACCTGTTCGCCCAGGCCACCACCGCCGAGGCCGGGGCGGTGACCTGGCACGGCACGCGGGCGGCCGCGGCCGGCTCCCCGGCGGGCGCGCAGTACGACCAGGCGCGGGGCGGCTGGCAGGCGGGCCCGGGCCGGCTGGCGTTCTACGTGAACCCGTCGGGGTCCGAGCGGTGCGGGGAGACCGAGGCCTGCTACGTCCCGGCCTCGATGAAGCCGGCCCGGACGGCGGGCCTGCTCTCCAACGGGCGGGCGGTGGAGGCCGTCGACCCGGCCTTCGCCGTCGGCGCCCGCTACGTGGAGGGCAGCAACGTCCTGGTGCTGCCGTCGGGGCGCTGGCGCTACCTGCCGGAGGGCGCGGAGAAGTCCCGCGTGGTCGAGGCGGGGGACGCGGGCGCGCTGGCCCAGATCGCCGAGTCGCGGCGCTGGCTGGCCCGGGGCCTGGTGCCGGGGGCGGCGGGCGCGCGGCACGACGGCGCGGAGCGGGCGCTGCTGTCGATGCGGGCGCTGCTGCGGCCGAACGGGGCGCTGGCGGCGGCCTGGTACCCGTTCTGGGACTTCTCCTGGCCGCGCGACTCCGCCTTCGCGTCGGCCGCGTTCGCGCACACGGGCCACGACGAGGAGGCGTACCGGATCCTGCTGTACAACGCGCGGACGCAGCGGCCGGACGGCACCTGGGAGGCCCGGACCCGGCTGGACGGCTCGGGGCCGCCGGACGCCCGGCCGTGGCAGCTGGACGCGAACGGCTGGGTGCCCTGGGCCACCTGGCAGTGGTACCGGACGGCGCCGGAGGCGGACCGGGAGGAGCGGCTGCGCGTTCTGTACCCGGCGATCCTGAAGGCGGCCGACTTCGCGGCGGCCTCCCTGGACGCCGAGGGGCTGCCCCCGGCCTCTCCCGACTACTGGGAACTGCCCACGGACACCGCCAACATCGGCACGGCGGCGCCGCTGCTGTCCGGGCTGCGGGCCGCCGCCGACCTGGCCGCCGGGCTGGGCCGCAAGCAGGAGGCCGCGCGCTGGACGGAGGCGGCGGGGCGGCTGGAGCGGGGCATCGCCAAGCGGTTCGCGCCGCTCGGCTACCAGCGCACGGTGGACGGGCTGCACGGCCACGACAGCGCGGCGGCGTTCATGGCACCGCCGTTCAACGAGGCTCCGGCCGGTCTGCCCGGGGCGCTCGACACCACCTACCGGGAGCTGCTGCGGCCCAACGGCGGGCTGGTGCCGGGCAGTGACCCCGACACCCGGTGGGGGAACATCACCTGGACCGCGAGCACTTCCTTCTTCGCGCTCGCCTGGTCGGCGATGGGTGAGCGGGCGAAGGGTGACGCGGTGCTCGACTGGGTGCTCGCGCAGCGCAACGTGCTCGGCGAACTCCCCGAGACGGTGGACGCGCAGGGCCTCCCGAAGGCCGTCGTACCCCTGGGCTGGACGGACGCGCTGGTCCTGCTGACCCTCGTGCAGCTGGGGGACGCTCCCCTGGCGGCGCCGCCCGCACCGCGTACTTGACCTCCAGGTACACAATGGTGTTGAGTCGCCGTCATGGGAAGGCCGAAGCAGTTCGATCCGGAAACCGCCGTGGAGCAGGCCATGCAGGTGTTCTGGCGGCAGGGGTACGCCGCCACGACGCCGCAGGACCTGGTCGACGCGCTCGGCATCGGCAAGGGCAGCCTCTACAACGCCTTCGGCAGCAAGCACGCGCTGTTCGAGCTGGCCCTGCGCCGCTACCGCGACGGGCAGGCGGCCGCGCTCGTCGAACTCCTCGGCGGGGAAGGCCCCGTCAAGGAGCGGCTGCGCGGGGCGCTGCGGCTGCTCACCGACATGGACCTCGCCGATCCGGACCGGCGCGGCTGCATGGGGATCAACACCGCCGCCGAGCTGGCGGGGGCAGACGCGATGGCCTCCGAACTGGTGCGGCGCATGTTCGACCGCACGGAGGAGGCCTTCCGGGCACTGGTCGAGGAGGGCCAGCGCACCGGGGAGATCTCGCCCGACCGGGACGCCCGCGCCGTCGGGAGCATGCTGCTGAGCACCCTCATCGGCCTCCGGCTGCTGGGGCGCGTCGCCGAGGGGCCCGAACGGCTCTCCCGGGTGGTCGACGCGACACTCGACTCCCTCTGACCGGACCGGCACGCCCGCCCCCGCAGGGGCGGATCCGCCGTACCCATATTTTGTACCTGTAGCTCAAGAACTGGGGAATTCATGAAGCTCGGACTGAACGGCAAGACCGCGGTCGTCACCGGAGCGAGCCGCGGCATCGGCCTCGCCACCGTGCGCACCCTGCTGGAGGAAGGGGTCCGCGTCCTCGGCGCCGCCCGCACGGTCACGCCCGAACTCGCCGCCTCCGGCGCCGTGCCGCTCGCGGCGGACCTCACCACACCCGCCGGAGCGGCCGCCCTCGCGGAGGCCGCCGCAGCCGGACTCGGCGGCGTCGACCTGCTCGTCAACAACGTGGGCGGCGGCCCCGACACCGCGCTCACCGGCTTCCTCGACGCGGACGACGCGCAGTGGGCCGGCTACCTGGACGTCAACCTGTACAGCACGGTACGCGTGACCCGGGCCCTGCTCCCCGGCCTGATCGAGCGGCGCGGCGCCATCGTCAACGTCTCCTCGGTCAACTCCCGCCTCCCCGCCTCCGGCCCGGCGCCCTACAGCGCGGCCAAGGCGGCGCTCACCGCGCTCGGCAAGTCCCTCGCGGAGGAGTTCGGCCCGCGCGGGGTACGCGTCAACACCGTCTCGCCCGGTGTGGTGCGCACCGCGATCTGGGAGGACCCGGAGGGCTTCGGCGGCAAGGTGGCCGAGGCCCACGGGGTGGACCACGCCGCCTTCGTGAAGGCGATACCGCAGAACTTCGGGATCACCACCGGCCGGATCACCGAGCCTCGGGAGGTGGCCTCGCTGGTCGTGTTCCTGCTCTCGGAGGCCGCCGCCAACATCACGGGCGCGGACTACGTCATCGACGGCGGCACGCTCAAGACGGTCTGACCGCCGGCCGCCGCGCGGGCGCGCACGGCAAGGCGCCGGGCCCGGGACGTGTGTCCCGGGCCCGGCTGGAGGAGCTGTCCTCCGGTCACTTCGTGGTGTAGTACAGCCACCACTTGTGGTCCTGCTGCTTGCAGTGGTAGCTCTTGTAGTGGCCCGCCTTGCCGGCCGCCTCACAGGACGACTTGCTCGGGTAGGGCCCCTTCTTTCCCTTGGCCTTGTGCTCCAGCACCGACACCACGTCGGACTGCTGCTGGGGGGCGGCCAGTGCGGCCGGACCGGCCATGATCAGACCGGCGGTGACCAGAGCCACCGGAGCGAGCCGAACGATCTTCGCGTACATGATGGTCCCTCTTCCTCGGATTCTCCGGGCCCGTTCGGGCTTCGGACCATCAACGTACGGAGCCCCCTGTCCCGGGCACATGGTCCCCAGGTCCCGCACCGGTCCCGGCCGTACGCGGGAGTACGGCCCTGGCCACGGTCCCGGTCCCGGTGCTGACCAGGTCGAAGGTGCCGCCCAGCTCCTCGGCGCGCTCGGCCATCGAGCGCAGCCCCACGCCGGTGCCGGCGGGCACGCCCGCGGGAACGCCGGAACCGTCGTCGGTGACCTCCACCGTCACCGCCTCGGGGGTGAGCACCACCGCCGCGTGGGCGTGGCCGGCGCGCGCGTGGCGGACGACGTTGTTCAGGGCCTCCGCCGCGATCCGGTAGAGGGCCACCTCCACGGCGGCGGGCAGTCCCGGGAACGGATCGGGGGCCAGGCTGACGGTGATGCGCAGGTTGCGGCCCAGGTGCTCGGCGAGCTGGCGCAGGGCGCGGGGCAGGTCGGCCCCGTCCAGGGCGGCGGGGGCCAGCCCGCCGGTGATGTGGCGCAGTTCGTCGATGGCCTGCCCGATGCCCTCGGAGACGGTCGCCAGCGAGTCCGTGGCCCGGGTCCCGGTCGGTATGGCCGCGCGTGCGGCGTCGACCTGGAGGCGCAGCCCTGACAGGGCGGGGCCCAGGCCGTCGTGGAGGTCGTGGCGCAGCCTGCGCCGCTCCTCCTCGCGGGCCAGGACGATCTGCTCGCGGCTCGTCTGGAGTTCCTCGTAGAGCTGGAGGGAGGCGATGGCGGGCGCGCTGTGGTCGGCCAGGATCCGGACGGCCTCGCGGTCCTGCTGGTCGAGGGCGAGTTCGCCAGCGCGCGGCGGGACGTAGAGGTGGCCGATGGCGTTGTCCCGGTGGACCAGGGGGAAGGCCTCGTCGCCGCTGCCGGGGCTGCCCAGGCGGGCCAGTTCGCGTTCCCCGTGCCGGGTTCGGATCACCAGGCGGGCGGCGGGCAGCCGCAGGGTGTGCACGACCGTGTCGCACAGCAGGCGGGGCATGTCCCCGGGGTCGAGGGCGTGGCTGAGCCGGTCGGCGAGGGCGCGCACCGCCTGGTAGGGCTGGGCGCGTTCGCCGTAGTAGTAGCGGTCGACCAGCCGGGCGGCCCAGCGTGCGGTGGGCCGCAGCAGGACGCCGACCAGCAGGGTGAGGCAGGCCATCAGCCCGGACTCGGGGTTCAGGGAGCCGGGCGCGAAGTAGTCGAGGACGAAGGCGCCGCCCGCGTAGGCCATGAACAGGCCGAAGGTGAGGACGAAGGCCGTCAGGATGCGCCGCCCCGCCCGGTCCAGGGCCCAGGTGCGCTCGCGGATGTGGACGTAGCCCACGGTCGCCGGCCAGGACGCGGCGGCGAGGTAGACGATGACGACCTCGAAGCCCATCGGCGGGTCGCCGTACTGGTTGACGGCGATCACCGCGATCCACAGGAGGTAGGGCACCGCCAGGATCGCGTAGGGGCGGTCGGACTTGTCGGTGCGGGGCCAGCGGACCGCCATCAGGAGGATGCCGATGCCGGCGATGAAGGGCGGGACCCAGCGCGAGGCGGTGTCCATCCACGGCGTCAGCAGGCGTTCCAGGTCGGCCCATCCGGAGCCGGCGATGGGGGTTTCGACCCCGTAGTAGACGAAGCCGGGGCGGGTGAAGACGTAGTACTGCTGGGCGGCGCTGAAGAGGGCGGTGAAGGCCACGTACGGCGCGCCCCACCGGGGGAAGCGGCCGGTGGGCAGCCACAGCGGCATGGGGTAGATGATGACGTTGATCAGCGTGAAGGCGACCATCACCAGGATGAACACGGCGGTGAGCACGCGCGGGCCCGCACCGTGCACCACGGCGGTCTGCGGCACGACTTGGGCGAGGGTGAGCGCGCAGCCGGAGCAGAGCATGAGCCGGCCGAGGACCCGGGCGGTCCGGCGGGCGGCGAAGACCATGCCGGTGAGGGCGATGCCGAGGCCGACGAGCACGTGGTCGGCGGCGAGGTGGAGCCGTACGGTGCGCAGGGCGGGATGGCCGATGTGGGTGAGGGTGACGATGCCCCAGGTGATGGCGGCGAGCATGGTGAGGACGCATACGGCATAGGCGGGCAGCATCTCCGGCCCCGAGCGGGGCGTGCTCGCGGTGGTCCGGTTCGCTGTGCGCATGTCGGCCTCCCCGGCCGCTCGGTGCGTTGGTCTCCAGCCTGGTGCGCCTCCGGTCCCGGGCGCATGGGGCGGGTGTCCCGGATGCCGGCGCCCCCGCGCCGCGGCCCCGCGGCGGGGGGCCGGCTCCGGCCGGTCCCGGACGGGTTCAGCCGTCGCCGCCCAGGCCGGCGTCCCGGGCCCGGGCCACGGCCTCGGCACGGGAGGTGACCTGGAGCTTCTCGAAGACGTGGGTGATGTGGTTGCGGACCGTCTTCTCGGACAGGACCAGCTCCCGGGCGATGCGCCGGTTGTCGTGGCCCCGTGCGATCAGCTCGAGCACCTCCACCTCGCGGGAGGTCAGGGAGGGGAAGAGCTGTCCGGCGTCGCGCCGACGGCCGCCGGCCAGGAGCTCCGAGAGCCGGGCGGCGATCTCGGAGCCGATGACGGCACCGCCCGCCGCGACCGTGCGCAGGGCGTGCAGCACCTCTTCGGACCCCGCGCCCTTGACCACGTAGCCGCGGGCGCCCGCCTGGAGGGCGGCGAGCAGGCTGCCGTCGTCGTCGGACATGGTGAGCATGAGCACCGGCAGGCCGGGGTGGGTGCCGGCGAGGCGGCGCGTGGCCTCGATCCCGGAGACGTCGGGCAGGGACAGGTCCATGACGACCACGTCCGGCCGGTGCCGGTCCACCGCGTCCGGGACCTCGCCGCCGGTCTCGGCCTCGGCGACGACGACCGCGCCCCGGGTGCTCTCCAGGGCCGCCCGCAGGCCCTCGCGGAACAGGGGGTGGTCGTCGACGATCAAGACCCGGGGGATGGTTCGGTCTTCTTCGTCCACGAAACGACACTAGCAGTCACGTACCGTCGCTCTGTGTGACCGGGCCGGGAGGGGGCGGGACCGGCCGGGAGGGACCTGGAGGGGGTCTGGGCCTCATGCCCCTGGGGTGCGGGCGCCCGGATCGTGAGCGGCATGTCCGCACACCCCTCCTCCGTCCGCATCGACCGGTCCCTCCTCTGCGGCCCGGCGCACGTCCCCGTGCAGATCCGCTGCGGGGACGGACCGGCGGACGGACTCCCCGACGCCCTGCGGGACTTCCTCCCGGGGCGGATCGCCCTGGTCACCGACCCCGGCCTGCCGCGCGAGCCCGCGGCGCGCGTCCTGCGCCTGCTGGGCGCGGCCGCGCCCACCGGGGTGCTGTGGCCCGACGGCGACGGCCCCCTCGTGGTCCCGGACGACGCCCTCGCCGTGGCGCTGGGCGGCAGCCGCGTGATCGAGGCGGCCGACCGGGTCCGCCGCGCCGACGGCACCCGGCCCGCCCTCGTCCGCCTGCCCACCACCCTGCGGGCCATGACCGACACGGCCCTGTCGGTGGCGGGACCCGGCGGCCGGATCGCGGCGCCGGCCCTGGTCCGGATCCACCTGGACTTCCTCGCGACGGTGCCGCCGCACCGGCTCCGCGCCGGACTGGCGCCGCTGCTGCGCACCGTGCTGGCCGTCGTGCCGGCGTCGGCCGCGGGCGTGGCCTCCCGGCTGCGGCCGGGCGGCGGGTACGACGCGCGGACGCTGGCCTCGTTCGTCTCCCTCTGCCTGGAGGCCAGGGCGGCGCTCGGTTCGCACGACCCGCTCGGACGGGGCCCCGCCGCCGCCCTGCGCTACGGCGAGCCCGTCGCCCGGGCGGTGCGGAGCCTCGCCGGCCCGGACCTCCCGTACGGGGACGCGCTCGCCCTGGGCCTGCGCGCGGCCGCCGCGGTCTCCCGCCGCCGGGGCCTGCTGGGCCCGGCGGACGAGGCGGCCCACGAGGACCTGCTGACCCGCGCCGGTGCCGCCCGGACCCTGCCCGCCGGAATCCGCCCGGGCGAGCTCGCGGCGGCCGTGGCCGGGGGCCGGGAGGAGGCCCGGATGGTGCTGCTGCGCGGGCTGGGCGATCCGTACGCGCACCAGGGCTCCCTGCTCGCCCCGGTCGCCGCCGGCGTGCTGGAGGCCGCGCTCGCCGAACTCGTGCCCGCCGGCCGGCGGATCCCGGTACCGGACCGGGACCGGTCCCGGGTGTCCGTCCCGGGCGGCCGGGACGGCGGACTCCCCGCCCCTGGCGGGACGCTCTCAAGGAAGTGATCACCATGTACCCGTTCCTCGGCCACTTCGGCACCGGACTCCCGGCGCACCGGCTGCGCGCCGCCGCCGCCCAGCTCCGCACCGGTCCTCCCGGCGGGATCCGGCTGAGCCGGGGCGAGGGGTGGGCTCTGGCGTCCGGCCGGGTCTTCGAGCGGGGCGGGATCGCCGCGGTCCTCGACGGCGGGATCGAGGGCCGGCTCGCCCTGGCCACCCGGCTGGAGGTACGCGGCCTGCCGGTCGCCGACCGGAACGACGCGGCGCTGGCGCACTCCGCCTTCGCCCTGGACGGCGCGGGGTTCGCGGCTCACCTGGAGGGCGCTTACGCGGCGGCCGTGGTCGACGCGCGCGCCGAACCGGTGCTGGTCCTGGCCGGCGGCACCCCGCTCTTCTGCCACTGGGAACCGGGCGGGGGCCGGTTGTGCTTCGCCTCCGCCCTGCCGGCCCTGCTCGCGCTGCTGCCGGACCGGCCGGGGCCTCGGGTACGGATGCTGCCGCCCGGTACCACCGCCGTCTGCTCCCTGCGTGCAGTCCCGCGGCCGGCGCCCCGCGCGGACACCGCCGCGCTCACGGCGGCGGGCCCACGGAGATCCGTACCGGCGCCCGGGCCGGCGCGGGCGGAAGCCGCAGCGGTCCGCGCCCCGGGGTGAGGGAGCCGAGCACCCGGGGCCCCCGGGCCCCGGTGCACCCGGGGGCGTTGCCGGGGAGGCCGTGCAGGGTGAGGAAGCCGAGGACCGCGAAGGCGTACGCCTCCTTCGCGGAGGCGGGCAGTCCCAGTACCGCCGAGTCCAGCAGGGCGGTGCGCGGGGGCAGTTCCTCACGGAGCATGGCCATCAGGGCCGGGTTGCGGGTGCCGCCGCCGGAGGCGACGACCTCGGTGACCCGCAGCGGGCGCAGGGCCTCGGCGACGGTCCGGGCGGTGAGCCGGGCGAGGGTGGCGAGGAGGTCCTGCGGCGGGAGGGCGGCGCAGCCGTCGAGGGCGGCGCGCAGGTGGCCGTGGTGGAAGAGCTCCTTGCCGGTGGTCTTGGGCGCGGGCAGCCGGTAGTAGGGCTCTGCGAGCAGGCGCAGCAGGAGGGGTTCGTGGACCCGGCCGGCGGCGGCGAGGGCGCCGTCCTCGTCGTATCCGAGCCGGCCGCCGGTGAGTTCGCGTACGGCGGCGTCCATCAGGGCGTTTCCCGGGCCGGTGTCGAAGGCCACGGGCGGGCCGGCCGGGGGCAGGGCGGTGAGGTTGGCGATCCCGCCGATGTTGAGGGCGGCGGGTGCGCCGGGGCGGCCGCGCAGCAGCATCAGGTCGACGAGGCTGACGAGCGGTGCGCCCTGGCCGCCGGCGGCGATGTCGCGGGGGCGGAAGTCGCTGACGACGGGGCGTCCGGTGGCTTCGGCGATCCAGGCGGGGCGGCCGAGCTGGAGGGTGCCGTGGACCTGCCCGGCGTCGGTCCAGTGGTAGACGGTCTGGCCGTGCGAGGCGATCAGGCCGGCGCGGCCGGCGCACAGTTCGCGGTCGGCGCGGGCCGCGAGGGCGGCGAAGGCCTGCCCGATGCGGGTGTCGAGGAGGCAGACGTCGGCCAGGGTGGTCGGCGCGGGCGGCAGGGCCGCCGCGAGGGCCTCCCGCAGGCCGTCCTCGTACGGGGCGCTGACCAGGCCGAGCGGGAGCAGCCGCAGGGTCTCGCCGTCGTCGTCCAGGGTGAGCCGGGCGGCGGCCGCGTCGACGGCGTCGTACGAGGTGCCCGACATCAGGCCGATCACCTTCATCGCAGGGGCCTCCTGTGGTCGTCGCCGCGCAGCCCGGCCAGCGCGACGGCGCTGAGGGCACAGGTGCCGGCGGCGTAGTAGGCGGGGACGTCGTGGTCGCCGGTGGCGGCGGTCAGGGCGGTGATGACGAGGCCGGCGCAGCCGGAGAACACCGCGCCGGTGAGGGCGTACGCCAGTCCGAGCCCGGTGCAGCGCACCCGGGCGGGGAACATCTCGGCGAGCATCGCGGGCCCGGGGCCGGCGAGGAGCCCGACGGTGGCGCCCGCGCCGAGGACGGCGGCGGCCTTGGCGGGGGCGGTGGCGGCGGGGTCCTGGAGGAGGTGCAGCAGCGGAAGCGCGAGGAGGGTGACTGCGAGGGCTCCGGCGAGCATGACGGGGCGGCGGCCGACCCGGTCGCTGAGGATCCCGGCGGGCAGGATGGCGGCGGCGAAGCCGAGGTTGGCGAGGGCGGTCGCGATCAGGGCCTGCCGGAAGGAGGCGCCGAGCGTGGCCTGGAGGTAGGAGGGCAGCACCACGAGGAAGGTGTACCCGGCCGCGGACCAGCCCATGAGCCGCGTGACCCCGAGGAGGACGGCCCGGGCGGTGCCGGTCCCTCCGGGGGGCGCGGGGCCAGGGCCGGCGCCGCTGCCGGCAGAGCCGATGACCGCGGGCGCAGGGCGGGCCGTGACGGTCGCTTGCTGCGGCTCCGGTGCGGGCGGTACGGCTCGCCGCGGTGCGGGCCCGGGCACCCGCGGCGGCTGGGCGGATCCCCGGGGCCCGGCGGGCGCGGCCCCCGGCGCGGGTGGCGCGGCTCCCCGCCGCACGGGCCCGGGCGTGGGCGCCGACACCCGTACCGGCCACGCGGCTTCCGGCGGGGGCGGTTCGTCGGGGAGTCCGGCGCGCAGCCGGTAGGCGGCCAGGCCGAGCGGGAGGGCCAGCAGGAAGGGGATCCGCCAGCCCCAGGCGTGCAGGGCCGCCGGGGAGAGCAGTCCGGCCAGGAGGGCGGCGACGGCCGCGCCCGCGAGCAGGCCCAGGGCGACGGTGAAGGACTGCCAGGCGCCGTGGCGGCCGCGCCGGCCCGGCGGCGCGGATTCCGTCATCAGGGCCACGGCCCCGCCGAACTCCCCGCCCAGGCAGAGCCCTTGGAGCACCCGGAGGAGGGTGAGCAGCCAGGGGGCGGCGGGTCCGATGGCGGCCCGGGTCGGGAGGAGGCCGATCAGGGTGGTGGCCAGGGTCATCAGGGCGATGACGAGGACCAGGGCCCGGCGGCGGCCGACGCGGTCGCCGAGGCGGCCGAAGAGGAGGGCTCCGGCGGGCCGGAAGAAGAAGGACACGGCGAAGGAGGCGTAGGTGGCGACCAGCGGGCCGGCGCCGCCCTGGCCGGCCGCCTGCGAGGGGGTGAAGAACCGGTCGGCGATGACCGTGGCGAAGGCGCCGTACACACCGAACTCGTACCACTCGGTGAAGTTCCCGGCGGAGCCCGCGAGCAGCACCCGGCGCGGTCCGGTGGCGGACCGCCCGGGGCGGGGCGGGGCGAGGGGTGCCACCCCTCAGGTCGTCGGGTCGAGGCGGGAGGGGGTGTCCGGCGGCTGGTGCGCGGCGGCGGCCGGGGTCAGGGCGCTGCCCTCCAGCCAGGTGCGCCAGTCCATGTTCCAGTCGCCGATGCCGTTGCCGAAGGGGTCCATCCGTTCGCCGCCGCTGTTGACCACCTCGACGATGTCGCCCTCGCGGACGGTCTCGTAGAACCAGGCGGCGTCCTCGGTGGACATGCCGGTGCAGCCGTGGCTGACGTTCTCCTCGCCCTGCGACTCGACGGACCAGGGCGCGGCGTGGACGTACTCCCCGCTCCAGGTGACCCGGGTCGCGTAGAGGACGGGGAGGTCGTAGAACTCCTTGGTGCCCTTCTTGATGCCGACGCTGTCGCCGCGCATGCGGACCTTGGCCTCCTTGCCGAGGACGACCTTGATGCCGCTGCGGGTCAGGAAGCCGGCCTTGCCGGTGGTGACGGGGATGGTCCTGATGACGCGTCCGTTGCGGCGTACGGTCATCTCGTGGGCGGCGGAGTCGGTGACGGCCTCGATGCGGTCCGCGACGGTGAACTCCAGGGGCTCGGAGGGGCCGCCGTAGCCGTGCTCGCCGAGGTCGACCCCGTCGAGGCCGCTGCGGACGCGGACGACGGCGTGGGCGGGCCAGTAGGTGCGGGGCCGGAAGTGCAGGGTCGAGCCGTTCACCCAGTGCCAGGCTCCCTCCACCTGGGGCCGGGAGGTGACCTGGAGGGACTGCTCGACGCGGGCGCGGGCGTCGGGGTCGTCGGCGGGGACCGGGCGGCTGAGTTCGGCGGTGACGACCTCGCCGGCGCCGTACGTTCCGGGGCGGGGGCCGAACTCGGCGGTGAGCCTGCCCCCGTCGGCGGGCGCGTCGGGCGGCGCGGTCCGGAAGACCATGCTGACGCCGACGGGGACGCCGCGGCCGTCCTGGGCGCCGACGCGGACGGTGTAGCCCTCCCCCGCGCGCAGGGGTTCGGTGTTGCGCCAGTGCCCGCCGTCCGGGCCGAGTTCGCCGGCGAGGTGGCGGCCGTGCCCGTCGGTGACGGTGACGTCGGTGAGGCGGCCGGCTTCCGCACGGGCGAGGGTGATCTCCAGCGGGGAGCCCGAGTCCGTGGGGAGTTCGCCGGCGTCGCCGATGCCCGGGTCCCACAGGACGGCGCCGCCCCGGGCGGTGGCGAGCACCCGCTGCTCCTGCCAGGTGCCGCAGCGGCCGCCGCGGAAGGCTCCGGCGGCGCACCACACGGCGGAGTCCGCGCGGACCCCGCCGTCCAGGGCGTGGCCGACCAGCAGGGTGACCGCCGCCCCGGGGGCGGCGGGGGCCGCCGCTTCGGCCGTGCGGCCGGGTGCGTTGGCGAGGGCCAGCGCGGCGGCCCCCGTCACCGCGGCGACCGCGCTCCACGCCTTCGTCCGTGACTTCGCCACGCAGCCCTCCCAGGTGTCCTACGGCCGGATGGCAGCATCAAAGAGGACGGGCAGCCGAAACGATGATCATAAACTCGGTGCTGCGTCCGAACGGGCGCCCCAAGTGAACCCGGACGGAGTATCGGGCGGGACCTCCGGAGGGCGGCGGTCCGGTCCCGTAGGCTCGGTGGATGGCGAAGTACTTCGACGTGCACCCCGAGAATCCTCAGCGGCGCACCCTCACCAGCGTGGCCGACAGCATCCGCTCCGGCGCGCTCATCGCATATCCCACGGACTCCTGCTTCGCGCTGGGATGCCGGCTGGGCAACCGGGACGGCCTCGCGCGGATCCGGTCGATCCGCGATCTGGACGACCGCCACCACTTCACCCTCGTGTGCCAGAACTTCGCCCAGCTGGGGCAGTTCGTGTACGTGGACAACGACGTGTTCCGGGCCGTCAAGGCGGCGACCCCGGGCGCCTACACCTTCATCCTGAAGGCCACCTCGGAGGTGCCGCGCCAGCTGCTCCACCCGAAGAAGAAGACGGTCGGGGTCCGGATCCCGGACCACGTCGTCACCCAGGCCCTGCTGGCCGAGCTGGGCGAACCGCTGGTCTCCAGCACGCTGCTGCTGCCCGACGAGGAGGAGCCGCTGACCCAGGGCTGGGAGATCAAGGAGCGCCTCGACCACCAGGTGGACGCGGTCGTCGACTCCGGGGACTGCGGCACCCGGCCGACCACCGTCGTCGACTTCTCCGGCGGCGGGGCGGAGATCCTGCGGCGCGGGGCGGGCGACACCTCCCGCTTCGAGTAGCACGCCCGGCGGGCGGCACCGCCCGCTTCGAGCAGCACTCCTCCGACGGCGGATTCCGGTTCCGGATCATGGATCCGGAATTCGCCAGTCCGCCACTCGATCCGGCCATCGGGGAGCCGGTCGGGAATGCGTCCTCCATTCATACTCAAGCGGTCCATCCATCAGGACTCGTTTAGCTGTGAACAGAATTGACGGACCGGCGGTAACTCCACGGATCGCCGGGGTGACGGAGAGGAGAAGAAGGCCGGGTACGCCGGAATTGATCAGCATCCCAACTCGACTTTCACAAGATCCGTTCTGTAGGGTTCCAGTTATTCACCGCCCAACGGGGAGCGGCGAGCAGCCGCGGGCACTGGTCCGGACTTTTCCGGAGGCGTGTCCGTCTTGGCGGCTCGTTGGAATGACGCCCCCGTCACGCTCATCTGCGACACACGTGACCCGACACGGGGGACCATCAATGCGGTTCCAGCTTTTGGGGCCCTTGAGTATTGCGCACGGCCCCGAGACAGTAGTTCTCAAACCATCCAAGCCGACCAGTCTCCTCGCCGCCCTTCTGCTCCATCCCGGCGCCGTGGTTTCCACCGGCTATCTGCTGCGTGCCGTATGGGACGAAGAGCCTCCGGCGACGGCCCGGGCCGCACTCCAGACCTGTGTGCTGCGGCTGCGCAGGTTATTCGCGAAATACGGTATATCCGCGACCACCATCGAGGCCGTGCCGGGCGGTTACCGGATGCGCAACGACACCGAGACGCTCGACCTGGTGCTGTTCCGGTTGCTGACCGCGCAGGCGCGGGCCGCCGCGGGGACGCCCGAGGAGCTGTACCGGCTGCGCGAGGCCCTCTCCCTCTGGCAGGGGCAGCCCCTGTCGAACGTCGCCTCGGGCATGCTCCAGCGGGACGCGGTGCCCGCCCTCGAACAGGAGCGGCTGCGGGTGCTGGAGCGGGTGTGCGACCTCGAACTGGCCGCCGGGAACTGCCACCAGGTGCTCGTCGACCTGTACGAGGGGGCCCGCCGCCAGCCCGTCCGCGAGCGCTTCACCGAACAGCTCGTCGAGGCCCTCTAC
The DNA here is from genome assembly GCF_055593565.1 of Streptomyces sp. NPDC040718. Classification (NCBI taxonomy): domain Bacteria; kingdom Bacillati; phylum Actinomycetota; class Actinomycetes; order Kitasatosporales; family Streptomycetaceae; genus Streptomyces; species Streptomyces sp. NPDC040718. The sequence goes on from NZ_JBVIXO010000006.1 coordinate 381,826, forward strand.
CGCACGGGCCGGCAGGCGGAGGCGCTCGCCGAGTACCGCACCGTGCGCGAGCGGCTGCGCGAGGAGCTCGGCGTCGACCCCGGACCGGGCCTGCGCCGCCTGGAGCTGGCGATCCTGCGGGCCGAGGAACTGGGCCCGGCCGCCCGCCCCGAGGCCGAAGCGGCCCCGCCGCGCCCCTCCCCCGCCGTCCGCGACCGCGTCCCCGAGCCCGCCGGACCCCCGCCGGTGCCCGGATTCGCCGGGCGCGGGGCTGACCTGCGGGCCCTGGCGCAGCGCCTCACCGACACCGGCGGGCCCCGGCTGCTGGTCGTCTCCGGAGCACCCGGGATCGGCAAGTCGGCGCTCGCTCAGCAGAGCGCGCACGAGGTCCGGGGGGCCTTCCCGGGCGGGGTGTCCGCCATCGACCTGGCCCGGCCCGACGGGAGCCCCCTGGACGCCGAGGAGGCCCGCAAGCTGCTGCCCGGACCGGGCGGCGACGGCCGGAGGCTGCTGATCCTCGACAACGCGGCCGGAGCGGGCCAGGTGCTGCCGCTGCTGCCCGAGACCGGGGGCGCCACGGTCCTGGTGACCAGCCGGCGCGCCCTCGCCGCCGCGGTCGCCACGCACGGCGGCTTCGTGCACCGGCTCGACGTGCTCGCGCCTGCCGAGGCGCACGAGCTGCTCACCGGCCTCGTCGGAGCCGGGCGGATCGCCGGCGAGGAGCCGGCCGCGCGCGAACTGGCCTCCGTGTGCGGGTACTTCCCGCTCGCGCTGCGGATCGCCGCCGGGCGGCTGCTGACCCGGCCGGGGCTGTCCGTCGCCGACTGCGCGGCCTGGCTGGCGGAGGACCCGCCGGGCCGGCTGGCCCTCGCCGAGGACCCCCGGCTGTCGGTGCCCGAGGTACTGGGGCGGGCCGTCGGCGCACTGCCGCCCGATCTGCGGGAGGCGTTCCTGCGGCTGGGCTCGCTCGAGCCCCGCTCCGGTCCCGCCACAGCCGCGGAAGAGAGCGTGCTCGAACAGCTCGTGGAGGCCGGGATGCTGGAGGACGGACCACCCGGCGAGCCCTACAGGATCCATGCCTTCCTCCACGTGTACGCGCGGTGGCTGGCCCGGGGCCGGTCCGGCGCCGCGGCCCTCCTGCCCCGCTGAGGCGGCCCCGCCCGCCTCCCCGGCATTTCCCACCTCACGTCTTCGTCCCCACCAGACCGCAATCAGAGGTGTTCCATGTCCCTGGACAGCTACCAGCACGTTGCCGCGACACGCCCGAGGATCCGCCGGGACGTGCTCTTCACCGAAACGCCCGACGGCGTGCTGTTCCACAATTCCGACGGGGGCTTCCGCCTCACCGCCCGCACCGCGTACCGGTTCGCCACGCTGATCGTCCCGCACCTGACCGGCGAGCACACCGTCACCGAGCTGTGTCAGGGATTCGGCGACTCCCAGCGCGCGATGGTCGGTGAACTCGTCAAGACCCTGTACGAACGGGACTTCGCCCGGTCCGTCGCCGAGCCCGCCGACACCGACCCGGCCGCCGCGCCGCCGGACGTGGCCCGCAGATTCGCGCCGCAGATCGCCTACGCCGACCACTACGCCGACGACGCCGAGGCACGCTTCCTGCGCTTCCGCGGCACCCGGGTCGCCGTACTCGGCGAGGACGCCGTTGCCCGCTGGTGCGCGCTCAGCCTGGTGCGCAACGGCTGTGCCGCCGTCGGCCTGCCGCCGGGGGCCGACACGGACGGGGTACGGGCCGAGGCGGCCGAAGCCGTCGCCGACGGCTGCCCGGTGGAGATCCGCACCCTGCCCGGACACCCGCTCGGCTGGGCGGAGTTGGAGGAGTACGACTTCGTCGTGGTGACCGGCGGGGCGGCGGCTCCGGCCCGGCTGCTGCCGCTGCTGCGCGCCGGGGTCCCCGAGGGGCGCACCCTGCTGCCCGCCTGGTCGTACGGGAACGACGCCGTGGTCGGCCCTCTCATGGCGCACGGCGCCGCCGGCTGCTGGTCCTGCGCGGCCCTGCGGCTGGGCGCGGCGCGCGGCGGCCCGGCGGCGGCCGCCCTGTGGAGCGCCCTCGCGCTGCCGGAGGCGCCCCTCGCCGAGGGCCCGGTGCCGGGGCGGCCGCTGGCCGCGATGATCGGCAACCTGCTCGGGTACGAGGTGTTCCGCGCGGCCTCCGGCTCGCTGCCCGCCGAGACCGCCGGACGGCTCCTCATCCAGGACACCGCCTCGCTGGACGTCACCGCCGAGCCGCTCTTCCCGCACCCGCGCTGCCCGTTCTGCGCGCCCGGGGAGACCGAGGCCGCCCCCCTGGACCTCGCCGCCGCCGGTACCTCGGGCACGCCCGCGCTGCCGACGCTGGAGACCGCCCGCGAGGCGGACGAGCTGGTCGAGGAGCTCAACCGGCGCTCCGCCCTGGTGCGCCCGTACACGGGGGTGTTCACCCGGTACGCGGACGAGGAGCTCACCCAGATCCCGCTGAAGGCCGGGGTCGTGGAGCTGGGCCTCGGGCACGGGGAGACGCGCACGGTGGCCGCGTTCGACGTCCACCACGTGGCGGGCGCCCGGATGCGCGCCCTGGACGCGGCGGCGCTGGTGTACGCGGAGCACGTGGTGCCGGCCCGCGACGTGGTCGGTGCCGGTGGGCCCGGCGCGGTGCCCGCGGCGCGGCTGGCGACCGCCTCCGGGATACCGGGCGAGGCGTCCGCGTACCAGCGCGCGGTGTCCCTGCTGACGAAGGAGCCCGCGCTGGTCCCGGCGGGCGCGGTACGGCCGTTCGGCCCGCACAACGCCGAGCGGCTCTTCGAACGCACCCGCGCCGGGGCCGGGGCCGGCCCCTCCCCCGCCGACGCGGCCGCGGCCGGGCTGCTGTCGGCGCTCGGGCACGCCGCGCTGCTGCGCGCGGTGCGCGGTGCGGCGGCGGCCCGGGTGCCGCTGCCGGAGCGCGACGGTGAGGACGCCGAACTCGGCTTCCTGCTGCGGTCGGCGGACCGGCTGGAGCTGGAGCCGGAGCTGCTGGACCTCGGGGAGGGCCCGCGCTCCGGGGTACAGGTGCTGCTCGCGCGCGCCGGGGAGCACTGGGCGCTGGGCGAGGGCCTGGACCGGCGTACGGCGGCGGTCGCGGCCCTGCGGGAGCTGCTGGGCGCGGTGCAGTACGGGGCCGACGGCGCCGACGCGGGCCGCGATCCCCTGCTGCTCGACCTGGACCCGCGCGCGCTGGCGGTGTCCGGGGAGGCGGCCGCGCCCCTGGCGGCGGGGGCCGGCGCGGCCTGGGACCGGGTGCTGGAGCTCCTGGCCGGGGCGGGGCTCGACGCGTACGCGGTCCCGACCGGGTCGGCGGAGACGGCCGGGGTGGGGATCCACACCGTGCGGGTGCTGCTCGCCCAGGCGGCGGTCCGGGAGTCCGGCGATGACGCGTAGCGGCTCCGCCGCGGTGGCGGACGGGCTCGGGCGGGAGGCAGCCGGGCGGTTCACGGAGCTGCTGGAGCGGTCGGTGGCCGCGCTGGGCGGGCCGCCGGTGGCCGTGTCGGCGCTGGGGCTGCGGAACGCGTTCGCCGTTTCCGGCCGGGAAGTGCCGGCGGGCGCGGTCCCGGTGGCCCTCTACGGGCACCAGGCCGTGGTGGGCCCCCTTCCGGGGGACGGGCCGGGCTGTGCGCGGTGCCTGGAGCGGCGCTGGCAGGCGGTGCGGTCGGTCGCGCTGCGGGACGCCCTGGAGCTGGGCGGCGGTACCCGGGCGGCGGGCGGCTGGCCGTACGCGCACGCCTTCGCCGCCGACGCGCTGGCCGCACTGGTGGTCTCGGCGGGCTCCGGCACCACCGGGGCGGCGGGCGGGGTGTTCCCCGGGGTGTGGGTGCTGGACCTGCGGAGCGGGGGCGTGCGGAGGTACCCGCTGGTGCCCGATCCGGAGTGCCCGGTGTGCGGGGCGCCCGAGGCTGACACGGCCCGGGCGCTGGATCCGGGGCCCGCGCCCAAGTACCGGCCGGGGGCGTTCCGTACCCGGCCCGTGGAGGCGTACGCCATCGACGTGGCGGCGTTCGCGAACCCGCTGTGCGGGGCGCTGGGGCCCTCGCTGGTGCAGGACGTCTCCTCGACGTCCACCTCCGCGACGATCGGCTGCTTCTCGATGCGCTCCGGCGAGTACCTCCGCGAGACGTTCTGGGGCGGGCACACGGACTCCTTCGACCGCAGCGCCCGGGTCGGCGTGCTGGAAGGGCTGGAGCGGTACGCGGGGATGCGCTCGCGCTCGCGCACGACCAGCGTCACCGGCTCGCTGAACGGCTTCGGGGCCGAGGCCGTCGACCCGAGGGTCGTGGGCCTCTACAGCGAGGCCTTCTACCGGGACAACCCGAGGGTGCGGCCCTTCGACCCGGACCGGGAGATCCCGTGGGTGTGGGGCTGGTCGCTGCGCGACCGGCAGCCGCGGCTGGTGCCGGAGGTGCTGACGTACTACCACGCTCCGGGCCTGGAGAACCGGTTCGTGCAGGAGAGCTCCAACGGCTGCGCCTCGGGCGGGAGTCTGGCCGAGGCCGCCTACTTCGGGCTGATGGAGGTGGTCGAGCGGGACGCCTTCCTGCTCACCTGGTACGGGCGGCAGCCGCTGCCCGAGATCGACCCGGCCACCAGCTCCAGGGCCTCGACGCGGGCGATGGTCGACCGGCTGGCCCTGTACGGGTACCGGGCGCGGTTCTTCGACACGCGGATCAGCTTCCCGATCCCGGTGGTGACCGGGGTCGCCGAACGGTTCGACGGCGGCACGGGGCGGATGTGCTTCGGGGCGGGGGCCGGACTGGACCCGGAGTCGGCGCTGGACTCGGCGCTGTGCGAGATCGCCACGGACGCGGTCAACCTGCCCGGGCGCACCGAGCGGGACGAGGAGCGGCTGCGTGCGATGGCAGCCGATTTCGACCTGGTCACCGCGCTGCACGACCACCCGCTGGTGTACGGGGTGCCGGAGATGGGCCGCCACGCCGATTTCCTGCTGCGCGGGCCCTCGCGGGGTCCGCTGCGGCCGGTGTCGTCGCTGCTGGGCCCCGAGGGGGTGTCGGACGACGTGTCCGAGGACCTGGCGCGGTGCGTGGAGGCCGTCGCCGCCGGGGGGTTCGACGTGGTGGTGGTCGACCAGACCCTGCCGGAGCAGCGGGCGCTGGGCCTGCACACCGTGAGCGTGCTGGTGCCGGGGCTGCTGCCGATCGACTTCGGCTGGTCGCGGCAGCGCGCGCTGGGCATGCCGCGCATGCGCACGGCCCTGCGCCAGGCGGGGCTGCGCGGCCGCGACCTGGAGCCGGCCGACCTCAACCCGGCCCCGCACCCCTTCCCCTGACCCGGCCGCCGGCCCGCCCGGCACGGCCGCACGACCCGAGGAGGACCCGTGGGCTACGCCCATGACTACGCCAGCGCCATCATGTACCGGGGCCGGGTGCCCATGGAGCCCGTCGACTTCGTGCCCGACTGGGCCGACCGCCCCCGCAAGGCGAAGTACTACCCCGGCGCGGAGGTCCTGCCGCTGCCGGATCCGGCGGCCGGCGGGCCGCGCCCCGCGCCGGGGTTCACCCTGCCGCTGCTGTCCGGAATGCTCCAGGACTCGTACGGGCTGACCGGCCGGCGCCTGGCCGTGCAGGCCAACACCGACCTGGCGGCGCTGCCGCACTACACGCAGGCCAACTGGTCGCGGGGCACCGCCTCGGGCGGCGGGCTCTACCCGGTCGGCGTGTACTGGGCGGCCGGTGCGGGCGGACCGCTCGCCCCGGGCCTGTACCACTACGCCCCGCACCAGCACGGGCTGCGCCGGCTGCTGGCCGGCGACGTCACCGGTGACGTGCGCGAGGCGCTGGGCCACGGCCCGGACGAGGGCGCCTCGCAGTACCTGGTGCTGAGCGTCAAGTACTGGCAGAACTCGTTCAAGTACAACAGCTTCTCGTTCCACGCGGTCAGCATGGACGTGGGCGCGCTGGTGCAGACCTGGCGGCTGTGGGCCCGGGCGCACGGGCTGCGGATCGCGCCGGCGCTCTGGTTCGACGAGGAGCGCCTCGCCCGGCTGCTCGGGGTGGCCCCCGAGGAGGAGGGCGTCTTCGCGGTGCTCCCCCTGGAGTGGGAGGGCGACGCGGTCCGCTCCGCCGCCGGGACTCCTTCGACGGGCGCCGGGGTCCGCCGGCGGGACTCGGAGCGGTCCCGCACCGTACTGGCCTTCGAGACCCTGGAGCGGATCCACGGGGCCACCCTCGGCCGGGCCGGCGACCGTCCGGCGCCCGGCGTGCTGGACTCGGCGGCCGCGTACCCGCCGCGGGGCGGGCGGCCCGTCCCCCTGCCCGCCCCGGCGGCGCCCCCGATGGAGGAGGCCGCCGCGCTCCGGGCCCGGCGCAGCAGCTTCGGCCGCTTCGACGCCCGCCGGGCGGTGTCCGCGGAGCAGCTGGCGGCGGCGCTGGCGGACTGCGCGGCGACCCGGCCCGGCAGCGAGGCGGAGCGGCCCGACGGGCCTGCGCTGACCTCTCTGTACGCCTTCGTCAACCACGTCGAGGGGATCGAGCCGGGCAGCTACGCCTACGACCCGGCGGAGCACGCGCTGCGGCTGGTGGTGCCGGGGCCGCCCGGGCCGTTCCTCCAGGCCAACTACTTCCTGTCCAACTACAACCTGGAGCAGGCGGGCGCCGTGCTGGTGCCGACGGTACGGACCACCGCGGTCCTCGACGCGGTCGGCGACCGGGGCTACCGCCTGATGGGGGCGGCCGTCGGCGCGATCGCGCAGACCTTCTACACCACGGCCGCCGCCCACGGGCTCGGCGCGGGCGTGGCGCTGGGCTTCGACAACGTCTCGTACGCCGAGCGGCTGGGGCTGACGGACACCGACGAGGCACCGCTGCTGATCATGCTGCTCGGCCACGAGCGGCCGCGGCCCGCCGACTTCCGCCACGAGATCGCCTGACCGGGCCACGAGAGAAGCAGGGGGAACAGGATGGACACCACCACCGAATGGCACACCGGCGAGCGCTTCATGCTGCGCGTCGCCGGCCTGCCGCTGGCCGCGGCCGACGCGCTGCGCTGCGGGGACACCGGCCGCTGGGCGGCCGACGTCCTCGCGGCCGAGGAGACGCTGCGGGCGGACGCGCAGTGGCTGAGCGAGGTGCTGCACCGGGCGGTCGGCGCGACCGATCCGGAGCCGGGCGGGCCGGGTGCGGCGCACCGGCGCGAACTGCTGCGGCTGCGGCGCCAGGTCCACAACGGGCGGCTGCCCGCCGATGCCGGGGCCGCCCTGCGGGCGGTGGCGGACCTGGGCGAGGAGGCCGGCGACCGGCTGGCGCTCTGGCTGGAGCGGACCCGCGAGCTGGAGAAGCTGCTGGCCGAGGGGGAGCCGCTGCTCGCGGCCGATCTGGGCCGGGGCCGGGCCGCGCTGCGGGAGCTGCTGGGCGACGACCGGCTGCGGCACGGGCTGCTGCTGGCCTCGCCGGTGCTGGAGGGGCAGCTCGACGCGTACGCGGCGGCCACCGCGGGGGGCGGGGAGCCGGGGGGCCGGGCGCGCAAGGCCGAGCGCTCGGTGCTCTCGTACCTCTACCGCACCGCCTGCAAGACCAGCCCCTTCAGCACCTTCACCGGGGTGGCGACCGGCCGGTTCACCCCGGAGGCGGGGGCGGACGGGATCCGGGTGGAGGACGCCTGGAGCAGTCACGTCCGGCTGAACGTGGTGGTGCTGGCGCGCCTCGCCGAGCTGGTCCTCGCCGACCCGGTGCGCCGGCGGGACCTGCCGTTGCGCCCGGCGCCGGGCTGGGGGCGGGAGGACGACCGGATCCGGTACGTGCGCCGCTCGGTGACGGCCGGCGACGACACGGCCGCCGTCACCTTCGACGCGGTCAAGGACCGGCTGTTCTTCCTGCGCCGCAGCGGAACCCTGGACCGGCTGCTCGCCCTCTTCGCGGAGCGGGCCGAGCGGGCGGGTGCCGCGGGCGGCGAGCCCGAGCTGCGCCACCACGAGCTGGCCGACTGGCTGGCCGCCGAGCACGGCGCGGCCCCCGAGGAGTGCGAGGCGTACATCGGGGCCCTGCTCCAGCTCGGCATGGTGCGGGTGCCGTGCCTGGACACCGAGGTGCACGGCGGGGACCCCGTACGGTCCTTCCAGCGGGCCCTGGCCGGCCTGGAACGGCCCTGGGCCGACGAGCTGGCCGCGCTGCTGGAGGAGCCCGCCCGGCTGCTGGAGCGCTATCCGCTCGCCGGGCGCGCCGAGCGCCGCGAGCTGCTGTCCGCCCTGCGCGCGGCGCTGCGCCGGGCACAGGAGGAGCTGGGGGCCCCGGCGGACGCGCCGCTGCCGCAGACGCTGGTGTACGAGGACACCAGCGCGGGCCGCGACCTGGCGGCGGCTCCCCCGGCCTGGGCGGAGCCGGGCTCGGGCGGCGGCTCGCTGCGCTCGGTCGAGCGGATCCTGCCGGCCTTCGACCTGACGGTGGCCCAGCGGATCACCTTCGAGGGGTTCTTCACGGCCCGCTACGGCCGGGGCGGGCGCTGCGAGGACCTGCTGGGGCTGGTGCACGACTTCCACGAGGACTTCTTCGACCAGTACCTGTCCTTCACCGCGCGGCGCACCCCCTTCGACGCGCGCGGCGAGTACGTGCCGGAGGAGAACTGGCTCGGCCTGCCGGGGATCCGGGCCCTGGACGCGGCGCGGCGGGCCTTCACCGGCCGGATGCGGGAGCACTGGGCGGCGTACGGGGAGCGGGGCGCGGGCGGCGGCGAGCTGCGGCTCTCCGCGCAGGACGTGGAGGCGGTCGCGGCCGAACTGGAGCCGGTGGTACCCGGCTTCGCGCCGCGCTGCCACCACCTCCAGCTGGCGCGGGACCCGGAGACGGGCGAGGAGCTGACCGTCCTCAACCGCTCGTACGGCGGGCTCTCCTTCCCGTTCAGCCGGTTCACGCACCTCTACCCGGAGCCGGCCGGGCTGGACGGCGAGCTGCGCGCGACGGCCGCCGGGGTCACCCCGCCCGGGGCGGTGTTCGCGGAGGTCACGGGCGGGGCGGTCACCACCAACCTGAACCTGCACGGCCGGCTCACCGAGTACGAGATCGTCTGCCCGGGCGAGAGCGGAACCCTGCCGGAGGACCGGCTGCTGCGCCTGGACGACCTGTACGCGGAGCACGTGCCGGAGACCGGCCGCGTGGTGCTGCGTTCGCGGCGGCTGGGGCTGGAGGTGATCCCGGTCTACCTGGGGTACCTGGTGCCGCTGGCGCTGCCCGCCGTACCGCGCACGCTGCTGCTGCTCTCACCGTCCTCGATGTCGCCGCTGGACGTCTGGGCGGGGGTGCCGGAGGGCGTCCCGCAGGGCGGGGTGACCACGCGTCCGCGGGTGGTGCACGGGGAGCTGGTGCTGAGCCGGCGCAGCTGGACGACCACGGCGGGCGAGCTGCCGGCGCACGGGGCCCGGGAGGCCGGGCACTTCCTGGAGTGGCAGCGCTGGCGCCGGGCGCACGGGCTGCCGGAGCGGGTGTTCGCGACCGTGTCGGCGGGCCCGTCGGCGCTCGGTGCCAAGCCGCAGTACGTGGACTTCTCCAGCCTGCTGTCCCTGGCCGCGTTCGAGCCGCTGCTGCGCGAGGGCGGCCACCGGGTCGTCTTCCGGGAGATGCTCCCGGACCCGGACGGCCTGCACGTCCGTTCGGCGCGCGGCGCGCACGTCGCCGAGCTCGCCGTCGAGACCTTCACCACGACCGTCCGGACCGAGGAGGGCGCACCCGCATGTCAGAGCTGACCCCGACGCGTGGCGCGTGGCAGGCCATGCACGTGTTCTACGCCGCCAACCCGCAGCCGCTGCTGGTGCAGTGCGTGCGGCCGCTGATCGCCTCCCTGACGGCGGACGGGCTGCTGGCGGGGCACTTCTTCATCAACTACTGGCTGGAGGGCCCGCACGTACGCCTGCGGCTGCGGCCGGTGACCCCGGAAGCGGAGCCGGAGGTGCGCCGCCGCGCCGAGGAGGCCGTGTCGGCGTTCCTGAAGTCCCGGCCCGCGCTGTACGAGGTGGACTCCGGCTTCCTCAACGAGTTCTACAACACCCTGTTCGACATCGAGTTCCCGGAAGGGGACCGGGCCGCCTTCATGGGCGAGGACGGCCGGATGAACCTGCGGCCCAACAACTCGTTCTCGTACGAGCCGTACGAGCCGGAGTACGGCAAGTACGGCGGCCCGGCCGGGGTGGAGCTCGCGGAGTGGCACTTCGCGCACTCCAGCGACCTCGTGATGGACGCCCTGGGCTCGATGAACCTGCACCTGCGGACGGTGCTGCTGGGTACGTCGGCGCAGCTGATGATGGTGATGGCCGGGGTGTTCCTGCCCGACCGGGAGGAGCTGGGGAACTACCTGGACAGCTACTACCGGTTCTGGCACCGGGCGTTCCCGGGCACCGGTTTCATCGGCTCGACCGAGTACGACCGCACGTACGAGCAGACCGGTCCCGGTCTCGGGCGGCGGTTCGAGGGCGTGCTGGAGGCGCTCGGCTCCGGGGAGACCGGCCGGCTGCCGGGGTTCCTGGCCGGCTGGGCGGAGCACTGCCGTGAGCTGCGGCGGCGCGCGGAGGCCCTGGCGGCGGGCGGGGAGCTGGTGTTCCGGTCCTGGGACGGGAACCGCGACGAGCGGGTGACCGATCCGGCGGTGGCGCTGCCGCTGCTGCTGTCCCCGTACATGCACATGACCAACAACCGGCTGCACGTGACGATCCGGGACGAGGCCTACCTCTCGCACCTGCTGGGCCGGGTGCTGCGCGAGGGCGCGGGGGCGGCCGGGGCGGTCGGGCCGTGACCGCCCCCTCCGGGATGCAGGACCACCGGCCGGCGCTGCGGCCGGGGGTCCTGCTGTCGCCGCCGCTGCTGAACGGCCCGGCCGTGGTGCACCTGGTCAAGGACCCGGTGTCCGGGGCGGCGTTCGAGATCGGGCCGAAGGAGTACTTCCTGGTGTCGCGCCTCGACGGCTCGCGCAGCCTGGCGGAGATCGGCGAGTCGTACGGGCGGGCCTTCGGGCGCCGGCTGGGCGAACGGAACTGGCAGCAGCTGCTCGGGCTGCTCGGCACCCGGCGGCTGCTGGCGGGCGGCCCGGATCCGGAGGCACAGCGGGGTCCCGGGCCGCAGCGGACCGGGACACTGCTGCGCGGCACCCTGCGGCTGGTCGCCGACGCCGACGCCACGACCGCACGGCTGCACCGCGTCCTGCGGCCGGTCCTGCACCCGGCGGTGCTGGGCGCGCTGCTGCTCGTCCTCCTGGCCATGGAGGCGTGGCTCGCGGCATCGGCGGGCGTCCTGTCCGCCGATCTGTGGTGGCTGCTGACACGGCCGGCACCGCTGCTGGCCGTGGCCTCGCTGCTGTGGCTCAGCACGGCCCTGCACGAGTTCGCGCACGGGATCGCCGCCCGCCACGTGGGCGGCACCGTGGGCGAGATCGGGCTGCGCTGGCGGCTGCCGATGGTGATCATGTACTGCCGGGTCGACAACTACCGCTACCTGCCGCGCCGCCGCGACCAGCTGGCCGTGGCCGGCGCGGGCGCCTTCGCCAACCTGCTGTTCCTGCTGCCGTTCTGCGCCTGGTGGGCGGCGCTGCCCGCGGGCGACCCCACCGGCCGGGTGCTGGGCGCACTGCTGCTGCTCGGCAGCGGGCAGGCCCTGGTCAACCTCGTCCCGCTGCCGCCGCTCGACGGCTACACCCTGCTCGGGCACGCGCTGCGCGTGACCCGGCTGGCGCCCGCCAGCTCGGCGTACCTGCGGCTGCGGATGCGGGACAAGGCCGCGGCGGCCGCCTACCCGGTACGGGCCCGGCGGCTGTACCTCGGCTACGGGATCGGCTCGGCCGTGCTGGTCCTGCTCCTGGCCGGGTGCCTCGCGGCCGCCGTCGTGCTCGCCGCCGGCCCCTGAACCGTCTTCCGTCCCCCCACCCGATTCCGACACCGAGGGAACCGCAGCATGACTACTGACCGCACTCCGCCGCCCGACGCGCCCGTGGCCGTCGCCGTCCGGGAGGTCCGCAAGCGCTACGGCGGCCGCCAGGCCGTGGACGGGCTCTCCCTCGACGTGCGCCGCGGCGAGTTCTTCGGCCTGCTCGGCCCCAACGGGGCGGGCAAGACCACCTTCATCGAGATCGTCGAGGGCCTGCGCCAGGCCGACTCGGGCACCGTCGAGGTCCTGGGGCACAGCCCCTGGCCGCGCAACACGGCACTGCTGCCCCGGATCGGCGTACAGACGCAGGCCTCGGCGTTCTTCGTCCGGCAGACGGCGCGCGAACACCTCGCCACCGTCGCCGGGCTGTACCGCAAGGACGCGGCCGCCGCGGACCGTTCGCTGGCGCTGGTCGGGCTGACCGAGCAGCGCGACGTGCTCGTGGAGAACCTCTCCGGGGGCCAGAGGCAGCGGCTCGCCATCGCCTCCGCCCTGGTCCACGACCCCGAGCTGATCTTCCTCGACGAGCCGACCGCCGCGCTGGACCCGCAGGCCCGCCGCGACCTGTGGCAGGTGCTGCGCGCCCTCAAGGGCGAAGGCCGCACCATCGTCTACACCACCCACCACCTCGACGAGGCCGAGGCCCTGTGCGACCGGGTGGCCATCCTGGTCGACGGCCGCATCGCCGCGCTCGACTCCCCGCACCAGCTGATCACCGCCGCCGGCTCCCGGGCCAGGCTGCTGGTCCCCGAGGGGCGGATCGGCCGGGACGAGGCGGCAGCGCTGGAGGGCGTGGAGCGGGTCAGCGAACAGGGCGGCTCGCTGGTCCTGGAGACCTCGGTCCCCGGCAAGGTGCTCCAGGCCGTCGACGCGCTCACCGGGCTCGACGGGGTGATGACCCGTACGGCCACCCTGGAGGACGTCTACCTGGAGCTGACCGGCCGCACCGCGGCCGAAGCCCACTCCCCCGCACACACCCTGGAGTCCCGCGCATGAGCGCCTACACGGCACTGACCGCAGCCGGCTACCGGGCCCAGGTCCGGGACAAGGCCACGCTGTTCTTCACCTTCGCCTTCCCGCTGCTGTTCCTCGTGGTCTTCGGCCTGATCTTCAGCGGCCAGGACGTGGAGCAGAGCGGCCGCCCGTACATCTCGTACATCGCGCCCGGCGTGATGTCCTGGGGCGTCGCCAACGCCGCCGTCTTCGGGATCGCCTTCACCCTGATGCAGTGGCGCCGCGACGACCTGCTGCGGCTGATCCGGCTCAGCCCGACGCCGCTGACCACGGTGCTGGCCTCGCGCTACGTACTGGCCCTGGTGGTCGGCGTGGTGCAGGCGGCCGTGTTCGTCGCCGTCGCCATGCTGCCCGGGTTCGGGCTCGAACTGGACGGGCGCTGGCCGCTGGTGCTGCCCGCGCTGGTGCTCGGCATCACCGCCTTCATGGCCATCGGGGTGATCGTCGGCAACTACGCCAGGACGCCCGAGGCCGTCGCCGCCATCGCCAACTGCATGATGGTGCCGATGGCGTTCCTGTCGGGCTCCTTCCTGCCGCTCGACATGATGCCGTCCTGGCTGCGCACGGTCTCGCAGGTGCTGCCGCTGCGCTACCTCAACGACGCCGCCTCCGGGGCCCTCACCGGCTCCGGCTCCCTCGCCTCGATCGGCATCGGCTGCGCGGCCCTGGCCGGCTTCGCCCTCCTGTTCGGCGGGATCGGGCTGAAGACCTTCCGCTGGAGCAACCAGTCATGACCGGCACCGCAACGGAGACCGTGCGGGCGGCGGGTGCCCCCGACGGCACCGCGCTGGAAGCGGCCCGCCGGCAGCTGGACCGGGCCCTCGCCGCTGCCGCCGCCCCGGGTGCGGCGGCGCCGTACGTGGTCACGCTCGGGGTGCACGACGCCCTCGGGCCGCGGGCCGCCGACCCCTTCGCCGGGGTCCGCCCGGCCGCCACCGTCCACCTCGGTGCGCAGGCCGTGCTGCTGGGCCCCTGGGGCGGCGACGGCACCGCCCCCGCCTGCGGGCAGTGCCTCGCGATGCGCTGGCAGCGGCTGCGCAGCAAGAGCGAACGGGACGCGCTGGAGACCGGGACCGGGCCGCGCACCCCCGTCTCGGCGCGGTGGCCGCGGCTGTCGCCGTACGTCCTGGACGCGGCGGCGGCGCTGCACGCCGCCGTGGCCGGCGGCGAGGCGCGGGCCCCGGGCGCGGTGGCCGCCGACCGGGCCCTGCCGCAGGTGTCCCGGCTGGACCTGGAGACCCTCCAGGTGCGCACGTACCCGCTGGCCGCCGACCCGCTCTGCCCCGACTGCGGGCCGCGCGCCGAAGCCGCGCCGCGGCCCTTCGCCCCCGCCTCGCGGCCCAAGCCGGACCCGGGCGCGCAGCGGCTGCGGAAGGCGTCCTCGTACCCGGTGCCGCGGGAGGCACTGGCCAATCCGGTGACCGGGGTGCTCGGCGGGGGCACCTGGATCAACGTGACCTCTCCGACGACCGCTCCGGTCGCGGGCAGCGTCTTCATGCGCGGCTACGCGGGACTGACGGACGTCACCTGGAGCGGACAGGCCAACAGCTTCTCGGCCAGCCGGGACCTCGCCTTCCTGGAGGGGCTGGAGCGGTACGCGGGCACGCACCGGCGCACCGGCGGCGAAGCGCTCACCGCCTCCTACGCGGAGCTGGGCGAGCGGGCCCTGAACCCGGCGGAGTGCGGGTTCTACCCGCCCGAGACCTATCGGGACGACCCGCTCGTGTCGCCGTTCGACCCCGAGCGGCCCATCCCCTGGGTGTACGGGCATTCGCTGCGCGACGACCGGCCGGTGCTGGTGCCGGCCCGGCTGGCGTACTACAGCGCGGGGCTGGCGGCCGACAACTTCGTCTTCGAGTGCTCCAACGGCTGCGCCATCGGCGGCTGCCCGGAGGAGGCCCTGCTCGGCGCCCTGCTGGAGCTGATCGAGCGGGACGCGTTCCTGCTGGCCTGGTACGGCGGGCAGCGGCTGACGGAGATCGACCTGGACTCCGTACCGGGGCCGGCGGTGCGGATGATGGTGGACCGGGCGGCCCTCCAGGGGTACGACGTGCACGCCTTCGACAACCGCATCGACCTCGCGGTGCCCGTGGTGACGGGGCTGGCCGTGCGCCGCGACGGCGGGCCGGGGCTGTACTCCTTCGGGGCGGGCGCGGCGCTGGATCCGGCGTCGGCGGTGGAGGCGGCGCTGTCGGAGGTGCTCACCTACATCCCGCACCTGCCCCGGCAGGTGGCCGAACGGCAGGGCGAACTGGAGGCGATGACGCGGGACTTCGGGAAGGTCCTGCACCTGAAGGACCACGCCCAGCTGTACGGGCTGCCGGCGATGGCCCCGCACGCGCGGACCTACCGGGAGCCGCTCGGGGTGCGGTCGATGGCGGAGCTGTACGCGGGCTGGGAGGCCGGCGGGCGGCCGAGGACCGGCGACCTGCGGGACGACCTGCTGCTGTGCGTACGGGAGCTGACGGACGCCGGGCACGACGTGATCGTCGTCGACCAGACCACGCCGGAGCAGCGGCGGATGGGGCTGAGCACGGTGTGCGCGGTCGTGCCGGGGCTGCTGCCGATCGACTTCGGCTGGTCGCGCCAGCGGGCCCCGTACATGCCCCGGCTGCGGACGGCCGCGATGCGGGCGGGGCTGCGCGGGAGCCCGCTGACGGACGCGGAGGTCCGGCTGGTGCCGCATCCCTTCCCCTGACCGCGTCCGAGAGGGCCCCGGGGCTTCCCCGGGGCCCTCTCGGCGCGGCCGTGACGCCATGCCGGATGCCCCGGACCCCTTCCTGCGGGGTCCGGGGCATCCGGTGTCTGCGGCTGCGGCGCCGGGGTGTCAGGCGCTGCAGGAGGTGGTGCTGGTGGTCGAGGAACAGGTCGAGGTGGAGCTGCAGCTCGTGGAACCGGCGAGCACGACCTCGCTGGCGTCCGAGTAGTCCGAGATCTCGAAGGTCTCCGACTCCAGCTCGAGGATCTCGTCGGCGAGCGAGGCGAGCGGCGACTTCTCCATGGGACTCTCCTTCGTTGGGGGTGGGCCGGCCTCGTGTCGGCGTGGCCGGTTCGGGTGGTCCGGGTGGTCCGGGTGCGTCCTGTGGTCTCCGGCCCGTGTGTTCCGGCCGGTTCCCCCTGGCGCACTTCAAGGAGAACAAGTCGCGCCTTCACATCACCCGTTCATCTCCTGACACTCCTCTGACAGAAAGTGTCAGCGCCTTGACAGTCCCGCCCGGAGCCGGTGACCGAGCATGGTCGGCATGACCGCCTCCGCCACCGTGCTCACCGGACTCCCGCCGCTGCTGCGGCCGTTGACGACCCTGTACCTGGACCTGCACCGCCATCCCGAGCTCTCGGGCCGGGAGGAGCGCACTGCCGCCCGGTTCGCCGACTGGCTGGAGTCCGCCGGGTTCGAGACCGCGCGAGGGATCGGCGGGCACGGGGTGGCGGGGGTGCTGCGCCGGGGTGAGGGCCCGACGGTCATGCTGCGCGCCGAGCTGGACGCGCTGCCGGTGCGGGAGGCGACGGGGCTGCCGTACGCGAGCGAGGGCCCGGCGGCGCACGCCTGCGGGCACGACCTCCACCTCGCCGCGGCCGCCGGGACGGCCTCCCTGCTGGCGGGTGCCGGGCCCGGGGCATGGCGGGGCACGCTCGTGGTGGTGGGGCAGCCCGCGGAGGAGACCCTGGAGGGGGCGCGGGCGATGCTCGCCGACGGGCTGTACGAGCGCGTCGGCCGCCCGGACACGGTGCTCGCGCAGCACGCCGCCCCGCTGCCGGCCGGGATGGTCGCGCACGGGTACGGGCCGATGACCGCCGGGAGCGTGACGTTCCGGGTGGTGGTGCACGGGCGCGGAGGGCACGCGGGCGCCCCTCACCTGACCGTGGACCCGGTGGTGGCGGCGGCCCACGTGGTGGCCCGGCTGCAGACGGTGGTGGCCCGGGAGGCGGCGCCTTCGGAGCAGGTCGCGGTCACCGTGGGCCGGCTGTGGGCCGGCGAGCGGGCCAATGTCGTACCGGACCGGGCCGAGATGGGGATCACCGTACGGGCGGCCGGGGAGGCCGCGCTCGCCCGGGCGGCGGAGGCGGTCGAGCGGATCGTCCGCGCCGAGTGCGCCGCCTCGGGCTGTCCCCGGGAGCCGGAGGTCGTCCGCGAGGGCTCCTCGCCCGTCACCCACCCCGACCCGGCCACGACGGCCGCGGTGCGGGCGGCGCACACGGCGCGGCTGGGGGCGGAGCGGGTGGCGATGTGGCCGCCGTCCCTGGCCACGGAGGACTTCGGGCTGTTCGGCGACGCGGGTCTCCCGGTGCACGGCGCGCCGGGGGTGCGGCTCGCCTACTGGATGCTGGGGGTGATCGGGCCGGCCGCCTGGGCCGCGGCGCCCGGGGAGGGCGCGGCCGCGAAGCTGGCGGCCCTGCCCGCCAACCACGCCCCGGACTTCGCCCCGGACGTGCGCACGGCCCTGCCGGCGGGGGTGGAGGCGCTGGCGGCGGCGGCCCTGGCCTGCCTGGCGGCGCCGGCGGCCGGCGGGACGGCCGGGTGAACCGCGCACGTCCCGCCCGGCCCCGGAGGCGGATCAGAAGGGCCTGGTCGGCAGGTACTTGCCGTCGAGGGTGATGACGGCGCGCTCGCCGCCGTCGGGGTCGGCGACCTTCCGCACATCCAGCCTGAAGTTGATCGCGCTGATGATTCCGTCGCCGAACTGCTCGTGGACCAGGGCCTTGAGGGTGGTGCCGTAGACCTGGAGCATCTCGTGGAAGCGGTAGATGGTCGGGTCGGTGGGAACCGCGCCGGTTCCGGTGCCGCGCGTGGGGATGGTCCGGAGCCACATCGCGGCGTCGTCGTCCAGACCGAGGAGCTCGGCGACGGCCTGCGCGGCGGGCTCGGGCAGCGGGTGCTGGCCGAGGACGGCGGCGGTGACGAAGGCCACCGACAGGCCGGTGACGTCGGCGATCTGCTGCCAGGTGAGGTTCTTGCGGGTCTTGGCCTCTACCGCGTCTGCGGCGATCCGCTCGCGGACGGCGGGGGCGAACTGGGCGTGTGCCATGGGGAGTTCCTCCGGGTCGGTGGTGTCGGTGTCAGGCGGCGGGGGCGGGGGCGTCGAGTTCCTCGACGGATCCGGTGGGGATGTCGTAGACCCAGCCGCGCAGGACCAGGGCGCCCCGGGCGAGGCCGCGGGCCACCGAGGGGTGCGTGGCGAGGTTCGCCAGCTGGGCCCGTACGTTCTCCCGCACCAGGGAGTCCACTCCGCCGCCGGTCCCCGCCGCGCGGGCCAGCGAGGCGTCCGCGTGCCGGAGCCAGCCGGCGACGGCCGGGGCGGCGCTGAGGTCGTGGCGCTCGGCGAGGGCGGTCATCGCCCCGCAGCCGGAGTGCCCGCAGAGCACGATCTCGCCGACCCCGAGGACCGCCACGGCGTACTCGATGCCGGCGGCGACCGCGTCGGGGCCGGGCGTGTGGGCGGGGACCAGGTTGCCCGCGGTGCGGACGACGAACAGCTCGCCCGGCTCGCTCTGGGTGAACAGCTCCGGCACCACGCGGGCGTCGGAGCAGCCGATGAACAGCGTCGCGGGCCGATGGGTCCGGGCCAGGCGGGCGAACAGCTCCGCCTTGGCGGGGAAGACGTCGCGCCGGAAACGGCCGACGCCCTGGATGAGGTCGTGCACGGTCACTCCCGTTCTGGGATCCACCCCTGTGGGGCTGACGTGTTCCACCCTGCATGACCTGCACCCATAGTGTCCAAGAGTGGTCATCCATGAGACCCATCGATGCCATCTATAGTTGTCGCCATGGCTCTCGAACTGCGTCACCTGCGCTATCTGCTCGCGGTCGCCGAGCACCACAGCTTCACGCGCGCCGCGGAGGAGCTGCACATCTCCCAGCCCACCCTGTCGCAGCAGATCAAGCAGCTGGAGCGGACGGTGGGCGTGCTGCTGCTGGACCGGGGCGGGCGTACGGTGCGGCTCACCGACGCCGGGGAGGCGTACGCGCACCACGCGCGCCGCGCGCTGCGCGACCTGGCGGCCGCCGAGCGGGCCGTCCACGACGTCGGCGACCTCTCGCGCGGCCACCTGCGCCTGGCCCTGACCCCCACCTTCACGGCGTACCTGCTCGGCCCGCTGCTCGGCGCCCTCCACGAGGCGCACCCCGGCATCACGGTGGAGGTGCGGGAGATGACCCAGGACCGCATCGAGTCGGCGCTGCTGGCGGACGGCACCGACCTCGGGATCGCGTTCGGCGGACCGCACCCGCCGGGGATCGCGGCCACCGCGCTGTTCACCGAGACGCTCGGCCTGGTGGTGTCCTCGGGGCCGGGGGCCCCGGCGGGGCCGGTGCCGGCGGCCGGGCTGGCGGAACGTCCGCTGGCGCTGCTGAACGGGGACTTCGCGACCCGGCGGCACGTGGACGCGTACTGCGCGGCACAGGGGGTGCGGCCGCGCGTCGCGGTCGAGGCCGACTCCGTCCAGGCCCTGACGGAGCTGGTGCGGCGGACGGGGCTGGCCACCGTCCTGCCGGACGCCGTCGCCCGGGAGCAGCCCGGCCTGACCCGGATCCCCCTGGTCCCGGCCCCGCCCTCCCGCACGGTCACCCTGCTGCGCCGGGACACGGCCTACCAGAGCGCCGCCGCCCGCGCCTTCACGGAGCTGGCCCGGGAGTTCACGGCGGCGCGGGGCCCCGGCCCGGCGGAGCGGGGGGACTGAGCGTCCGTCGGGCCTAGCCGGCCACGGGCGAGGCGGTGGGTGTTCACCGGGTTCCTTCGACGGAGCAAACGGGCACCCCGTACACCATCGCAAAGTAAAGGTAAAGCCAAAAGGCGGCCCGGGGGCGCACGGCCCACCATGGACACATGAGCGTCCGACGGTACGAGCTGACGTTTCCCGGCGGCGACGGGACGGGCCAGGACACCGTGGTAGTGGAGCGCACCGAGGCGTCCGGCCCGGGAGGGCACCCGGTGTACGCCGACGCCACCGGCATCGTCCGCGCGGAGATCAGCGACCGGGACGAGGTCCGCATGCTCGCCTCCGGCGGCCGGCAGGCCCTCGCCCACCCCACCGGGGCGCGCCGGCTGCCCGAATCCTGACCGCCCCGCCGTGCGCCGACGGTGGGAACACGGCCCCCCGCCGCTCGCGCCTGCGCCCGTTCCGGCCGCCTTCCGTCCGATAGTCGCCAGGGTCACGACGAATCGGAGGAACGGGCGATGGACAGCGCAGGACTACCGCGCCGCAAGGCTCTGCTCGCGGGCGGCCTCGCGGCCGTCGCGGGCGCGCTCTCGGCGTGCACGGCCGCCGGCTCCCCGCAGGGCGCGGGTACGAAGGGACGGCCCGAGGCCGCCGCGCCGAACGCGGCGCCGACCACCCCGGACGCGGCCTTCGCCCGGCTGATGGAGGGCAACCAGCGCTGGGTGGACGGCTCGCTCCAGCACCCCGACCGGGACCCGACGAGACGTCAGCTGGTCGCCCAGAGCCAGGAGCCGTTCGGGGTGGTGCTCTCCTGCATCGACTCCCGGGTGCCGCCCGAACTGCTCTTCGACACCGGGCTCGGCGACCTGTACGTGCTGCGCACCGGCGGCCAGGCGGTCGGCCCGGTGGTCACCGGCTCCGTCGAGTTCGGGCCGGTGACCGGCGGCACCCCGCTGATCTTCGTGCTCGGGCACCAGCGCTGCGGCGCCATCGACGCCGCGTACAAGGCGATGCGCGACGGGAAGAACCTGCCGGGCGGCCTCCAGGCGGTCCAGCAGGCCCTGAAGCCGGCGTACGACCAGGTGGCCGAGGAGGGCGGCACCGGTGACCCGGTCGACCGGATGATCCGCGCCCAGATCAAGCTGACGGCGGACGACCTGCGCGCCAACGCCGATCTGGCCCCCATGGTCAAGAAGGGGTCGGTCGTGGTGGTCGGCGGCTACTACTCCCTCGACACCGGCAAGGTGGAGATCCTCACGGGCGCCCCCGCGGCGACACCGAGCCCTGCGGGCACCGGCGCCGCCACCCCCGGACCGTCCACGACCCCGGAACCCTCCGGCACCCCCGCCCCGATGGGCACCATGCCGATGGGAACGATGCCGATGGGCACCCCCTCCTGATTCCGCCGGGTACGCACGAGCTCCCCGCCGGGCCGCGGTGACGCGGCCCGGCGGGGGGCTCCGGGCAGGGCCCGCGGCCGGCGGCGGTCAGGCCGCCGCGGGCTCCGCGGGCGCGCTCGTGCCCGGCACCGGACGCGGACGCGGGTACACCGCCTCCTCCGGCAGCCTCGGCTCCAGCCGCAGTACGCCCAGGGCCGAGACCGTCGCGCCCGCCGCGAGGACCAGCCACATCGCCAGGGGCGACAGGGTGAGCAGGGCCGTCAGGACGGCAGGGGCCAGGGCGCTGGGGACCGCCCAGGAGAGCTGGTACACGGCCAGGTGCCGGCCCCGGGTCTCCTCGGGCGCCGCCTGCGCGCACAGGGCGGACGCCGTGGCGCCGTGCATCAGCTCGCCCGCGGTGAACAGGGCCGTCGCGGCGAAGATGCCGATCAGGATGACGGTCTTGTCCCCCACCGCGGCGAGTACGGCGAACGCCAGGAACGACGAGGCGAACACGGCCGCGCCCAGGGCCACCGCGCGGGAGCGGCGGTAGGCCACGAGGGCCCGGGTGACCGGGATCTGGAGCAGCGCGATCCCGACCGTGTTGACGGCGTACAGGACGCCCACCAGCGAGGTGGACGCGCCCAGGTCCTGGGTGACGTACGCCGGGAGGCCGATCGCGAGCACCGTGTAGCCGAACGCCGTCGGCACGTTGAGCAGGGTCAGGGCCAGGAAGGGCCGGTTGCGCGCCACCAGCCGGTAGCCGCCCTTGCGGGAGGTCCGGGCGGCCGGGGCGGCCGACTTCGCGATCGGGATCGAGCCGAAGCAGACGGCCGCGAGCAGGTACCCGGCGGCGGTACCGAACACGATCACGTAGTAGAACGCGTCGCTGCCGAGGGCCAGGACCCCGCCGGCGACCAGACCGCCCACGCCCAGACCGGCGTTGCGCAGGCTGCGCTGCGCGGCGAGCAGCTTGTCCCGCTCGGTGCCCTGGACGAACTCGGCGATGAACGACTGGATCGCGGGCGGGTACGAGGTGTCGCCGAGAGCGACCAGCAGGATCACGGCGAACATCGTGTAGCCGTTGTCCACCAGCGGGTACGTGCAGAAGCCCGCGGCCCGCAGCAGGTACCCGCCGGTGACGACGGCCTTGGCCCCGAACCGGTCGATGAGGACGCCCGCCGCCGGGTTGCTGACCAGGCCGATCACGGCGGCGGCCGTCATCAGGGTGCCCACCTGGGTGAGCGGCAGCCCCGTCACGTGGTGGAAGTAGAGCAGGGACAGGGGCAGGTACATGCCGGCGCCGGTGGCGTCGACGACCATGCCCAGCATGTACCGCGCCTTCGCCGACAGGCGGGCCCCGGTCACGACTCGTCGCCGATCACGCTGTGTTCGCGCACCCACTCGCCGAGCTCGCGCAGCCGGCGCTCGACCTCGGCGCGGGTCGGCCCGGTGCCCACGGCGGCCGCGAGGAAGTCCGAGGAGCCGGAGGCCGGGGCGATGACCTGGCCCTCCTCGGCGTAGAGCCAGAACCCGGCGAGCCAGTCGTGCCCGGGCACCGCCGGCAGCTCGCGCACCAGGCCGGGCCGCTTCATCATGAGCAGCTGCCCCGCCATGTGGCGCGGCTTCGGCAGTCCCGCGGAGTCACCGCCCCGGCGTACGGCGGGGTGGAGTTCGTGGCCCGCCTCGGCGCGCACGGCGTACCCGCCGAGGTGGACGCCGAACAGGCTGTGGAAGACCTCGCGGATCTTGGCGCCGCCGGGGCGGCAGGCGATCTCGCACATGACGAGCCGGTCGTCCGGGGTGTGGAAGACCTCCATGTGGAAGGTGTGGTCGCGCAGCCGGGATCCCTCGGGGGCCAGCGAGGCGAGGACCCGCTCGGCGAGGTCGAGCAGGCGCGGGGTGATCGGGTCGTCCTCGTCGAGGGTGAGGTCGATGCGCGGGCCCGGGTCGGAGGCGAAGGAGGACAGGTCGTACTGGTACTGCGAGGGCCAGGCCATCGCGACCCGGCCGTCGCGCACCACGCCGTCGACGTGGCACATGCGGCCGGGGACGAAGTCCTCCAGCAGGACGTCGTCGCGCTCGCCTTCGGCGTACACCTCCGTCAGGCACTCCTCGAAGGAGGCCTCGTCACGGAGGATGCGCAGGCCGACCGCGTTGAAGCCGCTGCGCTCCTTGAACACCACCGGGAAGCCCTCGGCCGCGGCGAACTCGCGGGCCTGGTCGGCGGTGCGGGCCTGGACCCAGGCCGCGACGTCGACGCCGGACGCCTGGGCGCGGGTCTTCATCAGGGCCTTGTCGCGGAACGGCACCACGTCGTCGTGCCAGGCGCCGCGCAGTCCGAAGCGCTCGCGCAGCCGCGCGGCGCGCAGCATGTCGGCCTCGTGCAGCGCGCTCACGCCGGTGATGCCGTGCTCGGCGATGAGTTCGACGGCGCGGGCGTCGACCTCCTCCGCGTCGAAGTCGTCGAAGATCTCCAGGCGGGTGTAGCCGAGGTCGCCGTCCGGCAGCTTCTCGCCCGCGAGTTCGATCTTGTCGCGGGCGGCGAGGACGACGATGTCACCGGTGTGGTCGGGCAGCCAGGAGCGGTACGGGAACGGCTCCAGCGGGTTGCGGTGCAGGATCAGCAGGTTCTCGCGCGGGGCGATCTCGGAAGGCTGCGCGAGGACGGTCTCCCCGTCCGGGCCGGCGAGGGTGATGCGGATGTGCTCGCGGATCACCCCGGCGCCGCGGCGGATCGCCGCCGAGGTGTCCTCGGCGGCGACGGCGATCAGGCCGAGCCGGTCCCAGTTGTCCTTCAGGACCCGCACCTCGTCGCCGGGCTTGGCGCTGGGGGTGACGGAGATGACGCCCTCGGCGGCGCGCGCCTCCTCGATCCCGGCGATGGACTCGACCCGGGTGCCGGGGGTGCCGATCAGGGCGCGGACGCTGGCGCCACCGTGCGCCTGCGGGCGGTCGGGGAGCTCCTCGACCAGGCCGAAGGGGGCGCCGACGGCGAGGGTGACCAGGTCGACGCCGAAGGCGCTGCGCACCAGTTCGGGGATGGAGTCGCCGCCGATCCGGTTGTGGCCCTCGATGACGCGCGGGCCCTTGGCGGTGAGGCGGACCTCGGTGTGGCAGACGCCGTCGCGCAGGCCCATCACGTCGAGGAACCCGCGTATGCCGGCGCGTATCGCCTCGTCGTCGGCGTCGGACAGCCTGGCCGGGACCGCGTGGCCGAGCTCGGCGAAGTGGCCGTCGGCGGTGAACTTCTCGGTGACGGTGACGATGACGTGGCGGCCGCCGAAGCTGAAGGACTCGACGCTGAACTCGGGTCCGTCCAGGAACTCCTCCATCAGGAAGTCCTTCAGGACGAACAGCGAGGAGACCCGGTCGGTGCGGGTGCCGGAGAGCCGGGTGACCTCGGCCCAGACCCGGTCGGCGTCCTCGGGCCCCTCGACGCGCATGACACCGATGCTCGCGGTGGCGTCGACGGGCTTGACGATGAAGGGGAAGCCGTACGAGGCCCCGAAGGCGTCCAGGTCCTCACGGGCCTTCAGGGACCGGGCGCCGACGGCGTGTTCCGGGTCGTGTTCGGCGACGTAGCGCCGCATGGCGGCCTTGTCCCGGATGCGGGCGGTGACCTCGTAGCCGGTCCCCCCGAGCCCGTACAGGTCGTTGATCCGGCCCGCGTTCTCCAGCCCCGGCTCGGTCAGGGAGACGGCCGCGGCGAAGCCGGGGCTCTCGTGCCAGGCCCGGACCAGGGGTTCGATCTGCTCCCACTCCGTGAAGTCCACGACCTCGACGGCCGCGGCGAGCCGGTTCTGCTCCTCGCTGACCTTGGTGGGGTGCTGGAGCAGCAGCACGCTCAGTCCCAGGTCGTGGGCCTTCCGCACGGTCTCGTCGGTCGCACCGACGAGCAGCAGGGTGCGCTCGGGGTTCATCAGCTCTCTTCTCCCCCTGCTGCCGCAGGGATTTCGGGCTCGTACTCGGGTGGGGACGGGGGGTGGGGTGGGGTGGAGCGGGATGGGGCGGGCGCCGGCTCACCCCCGGCCGGCGGTGTCCTCCTGCGGCCACCAGCTCAGGTAGCGTTCGCCGCTGTCGGGGAACACGGTCGCCACGACGGCGTCCGACAGGTCGTGGCGGCGGGCGAGTTCGAGGCAGCCGTACGCGGCGGCGCCCGCGGAGATCCCGACGAGGAGCCCGGAGCGGGCGGCGATGGCGCGCGTGGTGGCAGCCGCGTCGGCGTCCTGGACGGGGATCACCTCGTCGATGAGGTGGATGTCGGTGACGGGGCTGATGAAGCCGCCGTTGAGGCCGGGGATGGCGTGCGGGCCGGCCTGGCCGCCGGAGAGCAGCGCGGAGCCCGCCGGCTCGACGGCGACCACCTTCAGGTCGGGGTTGCGCTCGCGCAGGTAGCGGGCGGTGCCGGTGAGGGTGCCGCCGGTGCCGATCCCGCACACCAGGTAGTCGACGCGGCCGCCGGCGTCGTGCCAGATCTCGGGGCCGGTGGTCTCGTAGTGGGCGCGGACGTTGTCGGCGTTCTCGTGCTGGCGCGCGTACCAGGAGCCGGGCATGTCGGCGTGGAGCTTCTCGGCGTACTCGACGCAGGCGGCGAAGCCGAGGGTGTGGTCGGTGAACTCGACCTCGGCGCCCAGCATGCGCAGCGTCAGCACGCGTTCCCGGGAGGCGTTGGAGGGGAGCACGATCAGGCAGCGGTAGCCGCGGGCGGCGGCGAGGGCCGCCAGGGCGATTCCGGTGTTGCCGGAGGTGGACTCGATGACGGTGGCGCCTGGCTGGAGGGCTCCGGACTCCTCGGCGGCTCTCATCATGAAGAGGGCGGCCCGGTCCTTGACGCTGGACAACGGGTTGGCCGCTTCCAGTTTGGCGAGGACCCGGGCCGTTCCGGGCAGCCCGTCGAGCTGGAGCCGGAACAGCGGGGTGTTGCCGACGAGGTCCTCGAATGATGCCGCGATGCGGCGGGTGGTGCGCGCGTGGTTCACGTGCTACCCCTTTGGTGCTGGACGTGCGGTGGGTCTCTGCAAGGTAGCCAGACCCGGTAGCGCGCGATTGGTGCCCGGCTCGGGCCGGACTCGGGTACCGCTCGCGCGCCGCGTGCGTCCGTGCACCGGGCGGCTCACAGGGAGTTGAGGTCCACCGCCTCGGCCATCGCCCGGTAGCCCGCGTCGTTGAGGTGGAGGCGGTCGCCGAAGGCGAGTTCCGCTTTCAGCTTCTGCGGGTGTTCCGGGTCGGCGACCGCGCGGTCGAAGTCCACGACGCCGTCGTAGGACCCGCTGGTGCGGATCCAGGTGTTGACCTCGTTCCGTATGGCCTCCGCGCCCGGGTTCCAGTACTGGGCTTCGCCGTAGGGCGGAAGGGTGCCGCCGAGGATCCTGACACCGCGCCGGTGGGCCTCGCGGATCAGCTGCCGGTGGCCGGCGATGATCTCCTGCGCGGTCGCCCGGGGGCCGGCGGTGCAGCGGTCCTGGGGCATGTCGGGCTGGATGATGTCGTTGGTGCCCTGGAGGACGATCACGGTGCCGGTGTCCGGACGGCCGAGCGCGTCGCGGCGGAAGCGGTGCAGGGCGCTCTCCCCGAAGCAGGGCGAGTCTTGGAGGACCTTGTTCCCGGCGATTCCGGCGTTGAGGACGGCGCGCGGCCGGTCCTGTCCGGCGAGGCGGCCCGCGAGTGCGTCGGGGTAGCGGCGGTCGGTGCCGGGGGTCGCGCCGAAGCCGTCCGAGAGGGAGTCTCCGAAGGTGACGACCGTACGGCGGGCGGCGGCGTCCCGGGTGCCGTCCTTCACGTCGATCCCGGCCAGGTGGTACCACGACCAGCTCTGGTTGCCGGGGACCGTGAAGGCGTCGCCGGCGGTGTCGCGCAGGTGGTCGCCGTCGGCCCGGTAGGAGGTGCCCATGGCCACGTTGTGGAAGGTGGCGGGGCCGGTGGGGCCCTGGAACCAGAGGGTGACGGTGAGCTGTTCGAAGGCCTTGACGGGCAGGGCCACGGGGTCGCTGGCGAGCGTTCCGCCGGCCGGGACGGCCGCCGCGCCGGCGCCCCCGAACCGCAGGGTGCGTACGGATTCCGGCTGGACGGCGCCGCCGCCGGCGCTGCGGGCGACGGTCGCGCCGGTGATCCGCAGCGGGGTCTTCCCGTAGGCGTTGGTGAGCCGTACGCGGAGCTCCGAGCCCTCGGCGCCGGCCCGGACGACCTGGCGCACCGACTGGTTCCGGAAGCCCTCCTCGGACCAGTTGGGGAACCAGTCGGTGTGCGTGGGGGCCTGCGGCGAGGCACCCCAGGCGCTGTGCCAGGGGGTGGTGTGCGCCGCGGCGGGGGCGGCGGTGACGGTGGTGGTGCCGGCCACGGCCAGGAGGGCGGCGGCGAGCGGGACGGCGAGGGCTGTCGTGTGCGTGTTCACACCCCCCTGACCCGGCCCGCCCCGCGGTTGTGACGGGCGGGGCGGGTCCCGGCGTGTGGGGCCGGTCACACGGCGGGCGCGGCTCCTGCGGGGTCGAGCTCCCTGCGCCGCCGGGCGATGGAGTCGGGGTCCCATCCGGGGCGGGGCACGGAGGCCAGCAGCAGCCGGGTGTACGGGTGCCGGGGCGCCGTCAGCAGCTCCGCCACGGGCCGGTGTTCCATGGTCCGGCCCCGGTACATGACGAGGGCGTCGTCGCAGACGTAGCGGACGACCGCCAGGTCGTGGCTGACGAACACCAGGCCGATGCCGGTGTCGCGCCGGACGTCGGCGAGCAGGTTGAGCACCTGCGCCTGTACGGACACGTCCAGGGCGGAGACGGCCTCGTCGAGTACGAGTACGGCCGGCTCCACCGCCAGCGCCAGGGCGATGGCGGCGCGCTGGCGCTGGCCGCCGGAGAGCCGGCGGGGCAGGGCGGCGGCCTCGCGGTCGCCGAGGCCGACCTGGGCGAGCAGCTCCCGTACCCGGGCGGCGCGCGCCGCCGGTTCGCGGGAGCCGTGCAGTCTGAGCACCCGGTCGAGGGCGGCGCCGACGGGCAGCCGGGCGTCCAGGGAGAGGTAGGGGTCCTGGAAGACGATCTGGACGGCCTTGGCCCGGGCCAGCCGGGCCGCCCGGCCCCGGACGGACTCGGCGAGGGGGCTGCCCTGGACGAGGATCCGCCCGGCGTCGGGGCGTTCGAGGCCGACCAGCATCCGGGCGGTGGTGGTCTTGCCGGAACCGGACTCGCCGACGATGCCGAGGGCGCCGCCCGGCTCCAGCGCGAAGGACAGGCCGTCGACGGCGACGACCTCCGTCCCGCCGGTGCGGTACGTCTTGCGCAGCCCGGTGACTTCGAGCAGCGGGGTGGTCATCGGGCCTCCACGGGGGTGAGGGCGGCTTCGCCGATCCGGTGGCAGGCGGCGGCCGCGGCCGGGCCCCGTTCCCGCAGCGCCGGCGGGGACTGCTCGCAGCGGCCGGGGTCCACGAACCGGCAGCGGGGTGCGAAGGCGCAGCCGGGTGCGGCTTCGAGCAGGCCGAGGGGGGATCCGGGGACGGGGACGAGGCGCCGGGGCGGGGCGCCGTCGAGCGGCGGCGCGGAGCCGATCAGGCCGGCCGTGTAGGGGTGGCGGGGTGCGGTGAGGAGGTCGGCGGCGGGGGCGGTCTCGACGATGCGGCCCGCGTACATCACGTAGACGCGGTCTCCGACGGAGGCGGCGAGTTCGATGTCGTGGGTGATCAGGAGCAGGCCGAGGCCGCGTTCGCGCCGGAGCCGGCCCAGGAGGGCGAGGATCTCGGCCTGGGTGCTGACGTCGAGGGCGGTGGTGGGCTCGTCGCAGAGCAGCAGGCGGGGTTCGGCGGTGAGCGCGGCGGCGATCACGACGCGCTGGAGCATGCCGCCGGACAGTTCGTGCGGGTACTGGTCCAGGTGCCGGACCGGGTCCGGGAGGCCCACGGCGTCGAGGAGTTCGGCCGCCCGGGCGCGGGCCCGGGCCTTGGGCCAGGAGTGCACCAGGCGCAGGGACTCGGTGAGGAAGTCCCCCACGCGGCGGACGGGGTTGATGGCGGCCCTGGGGTCCTGGTAGATCATCGCGGCCTTGGCGGTGCGCACCTCGCGCAGGTCCTCCCGGTCGGCGCCGACCAGGTCGGTGCCGTCGACGGCGACCCGGCCCCGGACTTCGGCCCCCTGGGGGAACAGCCCGAGGGCGGCGCGGGCGGTGACGGACTTGCCGGAGCCGGATTCGCCGACGAGGACAACCGTTTCGCCGGGGTCCACGCCCAGGCTGATGCCGTCGAGGAGGGGGCGGGCCGTGCCCGGCAGGGTGATGCGCAGGTCTTCGTACCGGAGCAGTGTCATCGGGAGCCCCTTCCCGCGAGCCGGTCGCCGAGGTTCTCCCCGACGACGGTGAAGGCGACGACCACGACGACGACCGCCACGGCGGGGACGACGGCGGACAGCGGTTCGCCCTGGAGGACGGCGGCCTGGCCCTGGTTGATCATCGCTCCCCAGTCGGGGGTGGGCGGCTGGACGCCGAGGCCGAGGAAGGAGAGCGCGGCGAGGTCGAGGAGCGCGTACCCGAAGTTGACGGTGGACTGGGCGAGCAGGGTGGGGGCGATGTTGGGCAGCAGGGCGCGGACGGTGGTGAACAGGGCGGAGTGGCCCTGGACCCGGTAGGCGGCGATGTAGGGCCGGGCCTTCTCCTGGAGGGCGAGGCCGCGCACGAGGCGTGCCGTGTACGGCATGTAGGCGAGGGCCATGGCGATGACGGGGGCCGTCATCCCCTTGCCGAACAGGGCGACGGCGAGGATGGCCAGGAGCAGGGCCGGGAAGGCGAAGAGGATGTCGAGCACCCGGCCGGCGAGGCGGTCGGTCCGGCCGCCCCGCCAGGCGGTGAACAGGCCGACGGCCACGCCGAGGGCGGTGGAGGAGACGACCACGGCGAGCGGTCCGGCGAGGCTGGTGCGGGTGCCGGCGATCAGTGCGGACAGGGTGTCGTGGCCGCCCTGGCCGGTACCGAGCCAGTGGTCGGGGCCCGGGCCGAGCAGGGTGTCGCCGAGCCGGCCGAAGGTGGGGTCGTGGGGGGTGAGCCAGGGCGCGAGGAGTGCGACGAGCACGAACAGGGCGAGGAGCAGCGGGCAGGCCGCCCGCAGCGGGGCCTTCCTGAGGTTCACCGGGCGCTCCCCGCCGCGGCGGTCCGCGGGTCGATCAGCGGCTGGACGAGGTCGACGATCGCGTTGACCACGACGAACGCGGCCACGACGAGCAGCACGATGGCCTGGACGACCTGGAAGTCGAGCTGGTCCACGCACTGCACGAGCAGGGAGCCGATGCCGGACATCCCGAAGGCGGTCTCGACGATGGCGGTGCTGACCAGCATGCCGGAGACGAGCAGCGCGGAGACGGTGACGACGGGCCCGAGGGCGTTGCGCAGTACGTGGCGGCGGATGACGGCGGCGCGTGGGGTGCCCCGGCTGAGGGCGACTTCCACGTGTTCGCGGCGCAGTTCGTCGAGCATCGCCGAGCGGGTGACCCGGGTCACCAGGGCGGTGAAGGTCACGGACAGGGCGATGGCGGGCAGCAGGACGTGGTGGAGCCGGTCGAGCAGGCCGCTGCCGTTGCCGATGGTGGGGAACCAGCCGAGGCGGACGCCGAGCACGGAGCGCAGGAGCAGGGCGACGACGAAGGCGGGTGCGGCCGCCCCCACCGTGACCAGCAGCATCAGCGTCCGGTCGGTGCGGGTGCCGCGCCGCAGCGCCCCGAGGGCTCCGGCGGCGACGCCGACGGACGCGATCAGCAGCGCCGCGGTGGTGACGAGGAGGAGCGAGGAGGGCAGCCGGGACCACAGGAGGGTTCCGACGTCCTGGTGGAAGAGGTGGGAGCGGCCGAAGTCGCCCTGCAGGACCCCTTCGAGCCAGTTCCAGTACCGCAGCAGGAAGGGCTGGTCGAAGCCGTACTGGCGGCGGATCTCGGCGAGCTGTTCGGGGCTGGGGCTGCGGCCGCGTACGAGGAAGCTCGCCGGGTCGCCGGGGGCGAGGTAGAGGGAGGAGAACACCAGGAAGGAGGTGACCAGGAGGGTGGTGGCCATTCCCGCGAGCCGGCGCAGCACCCGGCCGGCCCGGGCGAGTGCCGCCGGGCGGGCCGCCGCGGCCGTCATCCTCTGGCTCCGATCTCGGCCGCCCACGGGTAGTAGAGGTAGGCGATGGACGGCTGCACGCCGGTGATGCGCTTGCCCAGGAAGACGCTCACGGGCTGGGTGTAGAGGGGCAGCCAGGGCAGTTCCCGCAGGGCGATGCGCTGGGCCTCGGCGTTGGCGGCGGCGTGCCCGGCGGGGTCCTGGGCGGCGCCGGCCCGTTCGACGGCGGCGTCGAAGCCGGGGTCGGACCAGCCGCCGTAGTTGCTGAAATTGCCGGTCTGGAGGGAGCCGTACATGTCCAGGGGGTCGGTGATGGAGGTGTACCAGAAGGTGAGGAAGAGGTCGATGCCCTCGCGGGCGGCGGGGTCGGTGAAGAGCGTGGAGTACTTCTCGGCTGAGAGGGTCTCGATCCTCGGCTTGAGTCCGATGGCGGTGGCGGCCTGGGCGACGGCCTGGGTGATGATCGTCGTCTGGGAGTCCACGGCGCTGGTGGCGAGGACGACCTCCTGCCCGGACACGCCCGCCTCGGCGGCGAGCGCCTTGGCCTTCGCGGGGTCGTAGGGGACCTTGGGCAGGTCCTTCAGGAGGGCCTCGCGGGTGGCGTCGGGGGCTGTGCTCCAGAGGTTGTCGGTGACCAGGGAGTGGGCGACCTCTCCGACTCCGCCCGCTCCGGCCTTGATGATGCCGGCGCGGTCGGTGGCCATCAGCAGGGCCTTGCGGACGCGGGCGTCGCCGAGGGGGCCCTTGAGGTCGGCGACGACCTCGTCGGCGACGGTGGTGTTGCGGCCGAAGTAGAGCGTGCCGGCCTGGCTGGAGCGCAGCTGTCCGTAGGCGCCGGCCGGGACCATCCAGCCGCCGTCGACCTCGCCGCTCTGGAAGGCGTTGACCCGGGTGGTGGGGTCGGCGAGGAAGACGAACTTCACCTCGCCCGACCTGGCCTTCAGCTCGGGGTTCCAGTAGCCGTCGAACCGCTTGAGGGTGAGGGACTGGCCGGAGGTCCAGGAGCCGAAGGAGAAGGGGCCGGTGCAGTTCACCCCGGTCCGCGGGTTCCCGTAGTCCTTGCCGGCCTTGGCGAGGGTGGCGGCGGACTCCACGGTGCCGGGGCCGGCGGCAAGGTACTGGTTGAAGGTGGAGTCGGGTTTGGCGAGGGTGACGGTCACCTCCATGTCCCCGGTCCGGTCGACGGACTTGACGTTGCGGAAGGTGGAGGCCCAGACGCTGGCGGTCCCCGGGTCGAGGTTGCGGCGCAGGGAGGCCACGACGTCGTCGGCGGTCAGGGGCGTGCCGTCGTGGAAGCGGACTCCGGGGCGGATCGTGTAGACCCAGGTGGTGGGGGTGGGGTTGGCGTACGAGGAGGCGAGGTTCGGAGAGGTCGTGAGGTCGGGGTTCCAGCGCAGCAGGCTCTCGCAGACGTTGGCGAGGATCTGGTTGGGCGGGAAGTCGAAGGAGTAGGCGTAGTCGATGCTGGTCGGCTCCGCGTACGTGGACCAGGTGAAGCTGTCCAGGTTCCCGGCGGCGGCGGGGGTCCGGTCGGTGAGCTCCGGGGTGCCGGGGGTCCCGGGGCGGGGGGCGGCGGTGCCGCTGCACGCGCCGGTGAGGAGTAGCGCGGCGGCCGTGAGGCCGGCGGCGAGGGTGTGCCGGGCGCGCCGGGCGCGTCCGCGGCCTGGGAGGGCGGCTCTCGTTCGGGGTGATGGCATCGTCTGCCTCCGTGAGGGGTGGGCGGGGGTCGGCCGGGGATTCTGCGGGGCGGGGTTCAGCCGGCGGCGGTGTGCACCGGTTCGCCGTCGACGTAGGTACGGATCACCCGTACGTCGCCGATCTCCCCGGCGGGCAGTGCGAAGGGGTCGCGGTCGAGTACGGCGAGGTCCGCGTACTTGCCCGGCTCGACGGTGCCGGTGACCTCGTCGAGGTGGTTCACCCAGGCGCTGCCGGCGGTGTAGGCGGTCAGGGCCTGGGAGAGGGTCAGGGCCTGCTCGGGGAAGAAGGGCTCGCGGACCTCGCCGGGGGCGGGGGCGTCGGCTTCGCCGGCGGGGACGGTGCGGTTGACGGCGACGTGGACGCCCCAGAGGGGGTTGGGGCTGCTGACCGACCAGTCGCTGCCGGCCACCAGGCGGGTGCCGGCGCGCTGGAGGTCGCCGAACGGGTACTGGAGGGCGGCACGCCGGGGTCCCAGGAAGGGGATGGTCAGCTCGTCCATCTGCGGCTCGTGGGCGGCCCACAGCGCCTGGATGTTCGCGGCGGCGCCCAGGCGGGCGAAGCGCCCGATGTCGTCGGGGTGGACGACCTGGAGGTGGGCGAGGTGGTGGCGGTTGTCGTTGGCGCCGTTGGCCGCGAGGGCGGCCTCCAGCGCGTCGAGGACCTCCCGGACGGCGCGGTCGCCGAGGGCGTGGAAGTGCAGCTGGAAGCCGGACCGGTCGAGGATCCGCACCGCTTCGGCGAGCAGGCCCGGCTCGACGAAGCTGAGCCCGGAGTTGGCGGTGGCGCAGCCGCAGCCGTCGAGGTAGGGCTCCAGCATGCCGGCCGTGAAGTTCTCGGCGATGCCGTCCTGCATGATCTTCACGCTGGTGGCGTTGAAGCGTCCGACGCGGCCCGTGCGGCGGCGCTCCTCGATCTCGGGGATCTGTTCCAGGCCGCGCTCGCGGTCCCACCACAGGGCTCCGACGACGCGGGCCTTCAGGGAGCCCTCTCGGGCGGCGCGCAGGTAGACGCCGTAGTTGTCGGGCTGGGCGGGGAAGGCGCCGATCATGGCGTCCTGCCAGGCGGTCACGCCGAGGGAGAAGAGGTGCCGCTGCGCTGCGAGCAGGCCGGCGTGCGCCTCTTCGGGGGTGGCGATGGGGACGTGGCGGGCGACCAGTTCCATGGCGCCCTCCTGGAGGGTGCCGGCCGGGGTGCCGTCGGGCTCGCGCTCGATCCGGCCGTCCGCCGGGTCGGGGGTGTCCCGGCCGACTCCGGCGCGTTCGAAGGCGCGGGTGTTGGCCCAGGCGCCGTGGCCGTCGCGGTTGGTCAGCAGGACGGGCCGGTCCGGGACCACCTCGTCGAGCATGGCCCGGGTGGGGGTGCCGCCGGGGAAGGCGTCCATGGACCAGCCGCCGCCGCGGATCCAGGCCGCCCCGGGGTGCTCGCGGGCGTAGGCGGCCACCACGGCCAGGTACTCACGGGCGGAGCGGGCCTCGCTCAGGTCGCAGCCGAGCATCTGGACCCCGGCCACGACCGGGTGGACGTGGGCGTCCTGGAAGCCGGGGAGCAGCAGGCCCCCGGCGAGGTCGACGACCTCGGTGGCGCGGTCCGCGAGGGGGCGTACGTCGCTCTCGTCGGCGACGGCGAGGATCTTCCCTCCCGCGACGGCGACGGCCGCCCGGACGGGGGCCCGGGAGGTCCCGGTGAAGACCTTCCCTCCCACGAAGACGGTGTCGGCCCGCTGACTGCTGCTGCCCATCGCGCATCCTCCGGCTCGGCGGGCGGGGCCCGCACGGCTTGCTGGTTGAGGAGGAGTGAACGGGAGCGCAACAGTGTTGTCAACGGTGTTGCGCCGACTGCGTGCCGGATCGATACACTGGCCGCACCATGCCGAAGCCACCCGACACCCCCGGCCGTTCCAAGCGGGCCGGCAGCCAGCTCACCCCCGAGGCGATCATCGACGCGAGCCTGCGCATCGCGGCGCGCGGGAGCGAGGACGCCTTCACGGTCCGCCGCCTCGGCGAGGAGCTCGGCGCCGACCCGACGGCGGTCTACCGCCACTTCCGCGACAAGGACGAGCTGCTGCTGTCCGTCGCCGACCGCACCCTCGGCGAGGCGCTCGCCGCCATCCCGGAAGGGCTCGGCTGGCAGGACCGGCTGCGGGCGCTGGCCGCCGGGTCGCTGGAGGTCGCCCTCAAGTACCCGGTGGTCGGCTCGACCATGGCCAGCCGGACCACCCGCCGGGCCAACGAGTTCCGGGTCGTCGAACTGATCCTCGGGGCGGTGCGGGAGGCCGGGCTGGAGGGGGCCGAGGCCGCGGCGCACTACCGGATGGTCGGCGACTCCATCCTCGCCTGGGTCGGCCAGCGCGCCGCCTACCTGCTGTTCCCGCCGGAGGTGCGGGAAGCGGACGAGGCCTCCTGGAGCCGCGAGTACCGGCTGGTCGACCCCGGCGGCTTCCCGAACATCACCCGGCTGAGCGGCGAACTCGCCGAGGTGACCGAGGAGGAGATCTTCCGGCTGCGGGTCGAGGCGCTGATCACCGCCATCGAGGAGCGGGCCCGCACGGCCAACGGAGCTTAGGCCGTTGTCAGTTGGTGTCGCTAGCCTGGACCGCATGGACGAGATCAACGGCGTGGAGGTCATCGCCTTCGCGGATGCCGGAGCCTTCGAGAGCTGGCTGGAGCGGCACCACGCCCGCGCCGAGGGCGTGTGGATCAAGGTGGCCAGGAAGAAGTCCGGCATCCCGTCGGTCACCGACGACGAGCTGGTGGACATCGGGCTCTGCTACGGCTGGATCTCCGGCCAGCGGCGTTCGCACGACGAGCGGCACTACCTCCAGAAGTACGTACCGCGCCGCCCGAGGATCGCAGGTCAACGTCGACAAGGTCGCGGCGCTGACGGCGGCCGGCCGGATGCGCGAACCGGGGCTCGCGGAGGTGCGCAGGGCGCAGGCCGACGGGCGGTGGGCGGCCGCGTACGCGTCCCAGCGCACGGCGGCGGTCCCGCCCGACCTGGCGGCCGCCCTGGAGGCGGACCCCCGGGCCCGGGCGGCGTTCGAGGCCCTCGACCGGAGCGCCCGCTACCAGCTGGCGCTGCCGCTGCTCCAGGCCCTGACCCCGGAGACCCGCCGGACCCGCCTCGACCGGGCCCTCGGCGCGCTGCGGCGCGCGGAGGAGCCCGGCCCCGGGCGGTGACGGTCCGTCAGCGGCGCAGGCCCGCCAGCTTGTCGGGGTTGACCTGGATGCGGATGTTGCGCATCAGGCCGCCCTCCAGGTCGTAGGTGAACGACCCGATCGGCTCGTCCCCGGCCAGGGCCAGGACGCCGAGCTCGCCGTTGATGAACGCCGGGACGACGGTGACCCCGGCCATGGCCGGCTTGGCCAGCACCCCGAGCAGGAAGCGGCCCACGTGGTCCGCGCCGTACAGCGGGCGGCGGGCGGCGGTGACCTTGCCGCCGCCGTCGGACCAGGCGGTGACGTCGGGGGCGAGCATCGCCAGGACGTCGTTCAGGTCTCCCCCGGAGCAGGCCTCCAGGAAGCGCCGCGTGATCCGCTCGCGCTCCGCGGTGCCGGAGTCGTAGCGGTGGCGGCGCTCCGCGACGTGCTTGCGGGCGCGGTGGGAGATCTGCCGGACCGAGGGCTCCGCGCGGTCCAGGAAGCCGGCGATCTCGGCGTGCGAGTAGCCGAAGACCTCGCGCAGCACGAACACGGCGCGCTCCACGGGGGCGAGCGTCTCCAGGACGACCAGCATCGCCGTGGAGACGCTCTCGGCGAGCTCCTGCTCCTGCGCCACGTCGGGCTCGGTGAGCAGGGGCTCCGGCAGCCAGGGCCCGACGTACTCCTCC
Source organism: Streptomyces sp. NPDC040718 (assembly GCF_055593565.1). Classification (NCBI taxonomy): domain Bacteria; kingdom Bacillati; phylum Actinomycetota; class Actinomycetes; order Kitasatosporales; family Streptomycetaceae; genus Streptomyces; species Streptomyces sp. NPDC040718. The sequence goes on from NZ_JBVIXO010000006.1 coordinate 418,323, forward strand.
CGCGTGGCGCGGGCGGAGGTGAGCCGGTTCAGGGACAGGTTGGTGACCGTGCGCACGAGGTACGCCTTGGGGTGGCGGACCTCCGAGCGGTCGGCCTTGTTCCAGGTCAGCCAGGCGTCCTGGACGATGTCCTCGGCGTCACTGACGGTCCCCAGCATGCGGTAGGCGGTGGCGAACAGCAGCCTTCGGTGTTCGTTGAAGGGGTCCGTTTCGGGTTCGGTCGTGATCACCGTTCGATTCTGCCGGGCGTGCGGCGGACCCCGCCACCCCTCCCCCGCCGGATGTCAGTTGGAGGTGCGCACCCGCTGGTCGTGGAGGTCCGGCCCACCGGCGGCTCGATCCCCACCGGTGATGCCGCGCATTCCCACGACGGCCACTGGCCCGTCGGTACGGATCACACAGGCCGGGGACTCCCTCAGCAGAACGGCGTCGTGACGGCCGAGTTCGGTGCGGGCGTCCGGGTGCCCCGGGCGGTGGAGGGCCGCCGGACCCTCCAGGGCCACGACCAGCAGGGTCTCGTCCGGCAGCGCGGCGAGGGCGAGTTCGCCCCGTACGACGGCGCTGCGGGCCCGGACCCGGTCCCGGTGGTACATCACGTTGAAGTTCACGACGGGGCCGCCCAGCAGCCGGCAGCCGGTCGTCAGGTCCCCGGGAAAGCGCCGGGGCGCGTACCGCTCGTCGACGAGCCGCCGTTCGCCGCCGACCATGAGGTCCATGCCCGCGCCCTCGGCCAGGGTGAGGATCCGGTCGACGCCGGGGAAGCACGAGAAGGGCCCGTCGGCCCCCACCTCGGCGAGGCTGACCCGCCACGCGAAGTCGTCCGTCCCGGCGCCCTCGGGCCAGGCCGCGATCTCGCGGGTGACCCCGCCGCCGTTCTTCCACGGTGCGGCCGTCCGGTCGGCGGCGCGCAGGATCCGGATCTCGGCGGGGCCGGGCATGGCGGTGTTTCCTTCCCTCGGGTCCGTACCGCTCGGGCCTGCGGTACGGACCCCGGCGGTGAGGGCTCCGAGCCTATCCGGGGGGTCTCAGCAGCCGCTGGTCCAGGTGTGGGAGCCGCCCTGGTCGTTGGCGCCCGCGTTGTGGCCGGCCTCCTGCCCGGGGCCCAGACGGAGCGTGACCCGGCCCGGCCGGGCGGAGGGCGGATCAGCGCAGGATGCCCGCCTGCCGGGCCGCGCGCAGCCAGGAGGGGAACTCCGACAGGAGGCGGTCGTACAGGTCCTGGTCCGAGACCTTGTCGATGTCGTCGACGGCGAAGAAGCCGACGTTGTCGACGCGCCGCCCGGGCATGGTGTCGAAGCGCTCCAGTACGCCGAAGCCGGCCCGGCCGAGTCCGACGAACTGCCAGAACACCGGCTCCTCCACGGCCGCGCGCAGCTCCCGCTCGATCTCGGCGTTGCGGTACACGCCGCCGTCGGAGAAGAACAGGACCAGGGTCGGGGCCGGCACCGGGTGGGAGCGTACGAAGTCCCGTACCTCGGCGATGACCTTCTGCTCCTCGTTCTGGAAGCCGACGTGCCGCATGTCGACCTGACCGGGGACCAGGCCCTTGGGCGGCTTCTTGCGGCCGAAGAGGCTCATCTGGCCGACGCGTACGTGCAGGCGCAGCCACTCGGGCAGGTCGCCGACGGCGAGGTCGGGCAGCCGGGCCGGGTTGGTGGCGAAGGTCCAGGCCTGCATCTCGCCGTCGTCGTCGAGCTGCACGGCGACGGCCACCATCCGCTCCACCACGCTCGCGACGGTGCCGCGCGCGTAGAGGGTGCTCATCGATCCGGAGGCGTCGAGGACGAGGACCACCCGGGCCGTGACCCCCTGGGCGCCGGCCTTGCTCAGGCTGACGGCGACCTGCTTCTTGCGCAGCGACAGGCGTCCCCGCATGTCCTCGGGGAGCCACTCCTCGCCCTTGACGAGCCGTACGACCGCCTCACCGGCGGCGGGCGCGGGGGCCGGGGCGGGCGCGGGGGCCGGGGCGGGCGCGGGGGCCGGCTCGGGGGCACGTACCGGGGCCCGGGCGGGCGGCGGGGCGTCGTCCACGGTGATGCCGTAGTCGGTCGCGAGTCCCGCGAGCCCGCTCGCGTACCCCTGGCCGACGGCCCGGAACTTCCACGCCCCGGCCCGCCGGTAGAGCTCGCCGCTCACGAAGGCGGTCTCCGGCCCGGCCTCCATGTCGAAGCGGGCCAGTTCGGCACCGGAGACGGCGTCGAGCAGGCACAGGTTCAGCCCCGGGACCCGGCCGAAGGTGCCGCCGTCGGCGGAGGCGCAGAGCACGACCCGCTCGATGTCCCCTTCCAGGGCGGCGAGGTCGACGTCGAGGGTGTCCGCGCCGGGCCGCTTGCCGAGATGGCGTACGGCTCCGGAGGCGTGGCGGGGCTGGTTGTAGAAGACGAAGTCCCCGTCGGAGCGGACCCGTCCGGTGCCGGCCAGGAGCAGCGCGGAGGCGTCCACGTCGGGCACTCCCGGCCCGGCGGACCAGCCGAGCACGGCTCTGACGGAGGTGGCGGCCACCGGGAGGTTGGCGCCTTTGCTCATTGTCGTCACGACGCACAGTCTGCCCGCTGGGCCCGTGCCCCGGGCCCGAATCGGCCCGAACGCACGGCGCCGGGGTCCGCACCCACTGGTGCGGACCCCGGCGCCGCGGGGAAGCCGGCCGGAGGCTCAGGCGGGCACGATGTTCTCGGCCTGCGGGCCCTTCTGGCCCTGGGTGACGTCGAAGTTCACCTTCTGGCCCTCCTGGAGCTCGCGGTAGCCCTGGGTGGCGATGTTCGAGTAGTGGGCGAACACGTCGGCGCCGCCGCCGTCCTGCTCGATGAAGCCGAAGCCCTTTTCCGCGTTGAACCACTTCACGGTGCCGGACGCCATATCGATTCTCCTTCGGGGCCGTACCCGGAACCGCACTGTGCGGACCCGGCGTCGCCGTGTTGATTGACCCCGTCCGAAGATCTCTGGGAATCACACCTGCAACTGCCAGGACCGTAGCACAGGGCCACTGCATAAATGCAGAGCGTTACGTCGATCGGGTGTACGGAAATCAGCCGCGGAACTCGGCCGTGCGGACGGGCGAGGCCTCGGCCAGGGCCCGGGTCACGGCCTCGACGCCGCCGCGCAGCCCGTAGACGGGGGTGTCGGGCTGCTGGCGCCAGGACTCGTCGAGGCCGCCCGCGTCGACGGTGTCGAATCCGAGCTCGTCGATGAGCGCGCGGACCGCCTTCTTGGCCTCCTCGTGGTCGCCGGCGACGGGGACGGCGATCCGCTCGGGGTGCCCGGCGGGCAGCGGCCGGTCGATGATGTCGGCCGCGTAGGTGCCGTTGAAGGCCTTGACCACCGGGTGCCCCAGATGGCGCTCGGTCCAGCGGCTCTCGGTCAGGCCCTCGTCCTCGACGCCGGCGATCCGGCCGTCGCGGTGCTTGGGGTAGTAGTTGCCGGTGTCGATGACGGCGAAGCCCTCGGCCGCCCCGTCGAAGAGCCCGGCGGGCAGGTCCGGGATGTTCTTGAAGGGGATGGTGACCACCACGATCTCGGCGCCGCGCGCCGCCTCGACGACGGTGACCGCGGCCGCCCCGGTCTCCTCGGCGAGGGCGGTCAGGGTCTGCGGCCCCCGGGAGTTCGCGACGGAGACCTGGTGTCCGAGCGAGGTGAGCCGGCGGGTGAGGTTGCCGCCGATGTTGCCGGCGCCGATGATGCCGATCTTCATGAGCCCTCCAGTGCGGAATCGGATGTCGCGTCCGTCGCAACCTCCGGCCGGGCCGCCGCATTCCGCCGCCGCGCGGACTCCGGGGACGGATCGCCCGTACGGGCGAAATCTCGCCATTTCCCGGACAAGTAGAACCGCCGGGCGGCCGGTGCCCGTCATCCAGGGCAGCCGGGAACCGTACCGGCACGTGATCCCGGGGAAAGGCACCGACCCATGTTCCAGCTCCCGACCAAGCGCGTCACGTCCATCGCCCTCGCCGCAACCGCGGGGGCGGCCGCCCTCTCCTTCGCCCTCGCCGCCGGCACCTCCGCCACCGCGGCCGCGCCGCCGTCCGTCTCCGGCAGCCCGGAGGGGGCGTTCACCCGGATCGCCGACTTCTACGGCTCGTACGTCGACGCGGTGTACGACGGGGACGGCGCGACGGCCGACCGGCTGCGCGCCTTCTACCTCTCCGAGCCCCTCCAGCGGGAGCTGAGGCAGTGGGAGGACGCCAACCACGCCGACGGGGTGCTGCGCGCGCAGAACGTACCGCTCAAGTGGAAGGTGACGTCGGTCGACAGCGGGATGGGCAAGACCAACGCCGCGGTCACCCTGACCTGGAGCGGCAACACCACCACCACGTTCCAGGTACAGGCCGACCTCGCGACCAGGAAGATCACCGCGATCCGGGACTGACCCCGGACACGCGTGTGGGGCCCGCCGGCGGCGGGCCCCACACGCGTCTCAGGCGCCGCTCGCGTCGAGCATCTCCCCGCGCTCCACGATCTTCACGCGCTCGCGGCCCTGCGGCTCGCCCAGCGCCTTCTCGGCGGCGTCCAGCTTGTACCAGCCGTCCCAGGTCGTGTAGCGGACCTGCCGCTCCGCGAGGAAGGCCTCGACCGCCTCCGGCTCGGGGGCGGCCGGGGTGAGCAGGCGCCCCTCGGCGTGGTCGGCCAGCAGGTTGGCGACCGTCTCGTTCGCGTCGCCCTTGGTGTGGCCGATCAGACCGATCGGGCCGCGCCGGATCCAGCCGGTGACGTACGTCGAGGCGAGGTGCTCGCCGTTCTCGATCACGCGGCCGCCCTCGTCCGGCACCGTGCCCGACTCCACGTCCCAGGGCAGCTTGGGCAGTTCGTCGGAGAGGTAGCCGACGGCCCGGTAGACGGACTGGACGTCCCAGGTGGTGAACCGGCCGGTGCCCTTGACGTTGCCGGTGCCGTCCAGCTCGGTGCGCTCGGTGCGCAGGCCGACGACCTTGCCGTCCTCGCCGAGGACCTCGGACGGGGACTCGAAGAAGTGCAGGAACAGCTTGTGGGGGCGGTCGCCGGTGTCGCGGATCGCCCAGTTCTCCAGGGTCTTGGCGACCATGTCGGTCTGCTTGTTCTTGCGCCGCTCGGCGATCGAGCCCTCGTCGTACTCGATGTCCTCGGGGTTGACGATGACCTCGATGTTGGGCGAGTGGTCGAGCTCGCGCAGCTCCATCGGGCTGAACTTCGCCTGGGCCGGGCCGCGGCGGCCGAAGACGTGGACCTCCAAGGCCTTGTTGGCCTTGAGGCCGTCGTAGACGTTCGGCGGGATCTCCGTCGGGAGCAGCTCGTCGGCGGTCTTGGCGAGGATGCGGGCGACGTCGAGGGCGACGTTGCCGACGCCGAGGACCGCGACCTTCTCGGCCTCCAGCGGCCAGGTGCGCGGTACGTCGGGGTGGCCGTCGTACCAGGAGACGAAGTCGGCCGCGCCGTAGGAGCCGTCGAGGTCCACGCCCGGGATGCTGAGCGCGCGGTCCGCGGTGGCGCCGGTGGAGAAGATGACGGCGTCGTAGAAGGCGTGCAGCTCGTCGAGCGAGATGTCGTTCGGGTAGTCCACGTTGCCGAAGAGGCGGACCTGCGGCTTGTCGAGCACCTGGTGCAGGGCGGTGATGATGCCCTTGATCCGCGGGTGGTCGGGGGCGACGCCGTAGCGGATCAGGCCGAAGGGCGCGGGCATCCGCTCGAAGAGGTCGATGGACACGCCGGGGTCGGCCGCAGCCTCGGACTTCAGCAGCGCGTCGGCCGCGTAAATACCGGCGGGACCGGTACCGACGATTGCTACCCGCAGAGAGCGAGGCATGACAGGGTTCCCTTCGACCGACAATCTGACTGATCAAGGAAACCCTAAACTAAGGCCTGCCTAACCCGGCACCCGCCCCCGGGTTATGGCCCCATAATCGGATCTTATGGCCTGCCAAAGTCCGGCTTTGGGGACGCTCAGCCCTCGTACTCGGTGAGGTCGATGCTGTGGAGGGTGAGCCGGGCCCCGGTCTCCGGGTCGGAGGCCTCTCCGTCGCTCTCCATGCCGAGCTTGCGGATCACGTTCCCGGACTCCTCGTTGCCGATCCGGTTGACGGCGACGACCCGGTCGAGGCCGCGGTCCTGGAGGGCGAACTCCAGGGTCGCCTGAGCCGCCTCGGAGGCGTAGCCCTGGCCCCAGAAGGCCCGGCCGAGGCGCCAGCTGATCTGCACCTGGTGGCGCGTCTCGGGCAGGTCGTCGGCGGCGGACAGCCCGACGGCGCCGATCAGCTCGCCGGAGGCGAGGAGCTCGACGGCGAACAGGCCGAAGCCCTCGTCGTCCCACTCTTCCTCCCAGGCCTCGATGGCCTCGGCGGTCTGCTCCAGGTCGAGCGCGGAGCCGTCGCCGATCCAGCGCATCACGTCCGGGTCTGCGTTGATCTCCGAAAGGGGGACGAGGTCGTCGTCGGTCCAGCGGCGGAGGAGGAGGCGGGGGGTGCGGATCTCGGTCATGCGCACATCCTGCCGAACGGGGTCCGACCAGGGGTAATCGGCCCCGCCCCGCACGGGCCGGGAGCCGCCCTCAGGGCACCGTGATGGCGTCGAGCTTCGCGCGCAGGTAGACGTGCGAGTCGACCGGCTCGTGGGCCACCCTGCCGACCGGGGCGGGCAGGGACTCGACCCGGGTGTGCGCGTCGCACTCGTAGAAGTAGACCAGCGAGATCAGCTCCTCGGCCGGGGCGTGCGCGGGCGGCGGCAGCACCCGGTGGCGGCCGGCCCGCCAGCGGTCGCCGGTCCAGCGGGCCAGCAGGTCGCCGATGTTGACGGTGAGGGCCCCCGGCTCCCAGGGGGCGTCCTGCCAGCCCCCTTCGTCGGTGTGGATCTGGAGGCCGCCCGCCCCCGGCTCGCGGTCCAGGACGGTCACCGTCCCGAAGTCGGTGTGCGGACCGATGCGGAACTGCCCGGGCAGCGGCTCGCCGGTCACCTCTGCGCCCGGGTACCAGTTGACGTTGAACCCCCAGGTGGGGTGGCCGGTGTGCCGGGTGAAGTGGTCCTCGGGCAGCGCCAGCGCCACCGCCAGCAGCTCCAGCAGTTCGTCCGAGAGGGCCCGCATCGCGGCCAGGTACTCGGCCACCAGCGGCCGCAGCCCCGGCACCTCGGCGGGCCAGGTGTTGGGGCGGAACCACTCGGCGTCCACCGAGGGAACCCCCGTCGGGTCCTCGGCCGCGCAGGACCAGGACTCCTTCAGGTCGGGCGGCGAGGCCGTCCCCTCCGCGTAGCTGTTGGCCTCCGCGCCGGGTCCGAGCCAGCCGCGCCCGCCGACGCTGACCGCGTACGGCTCCTTCGCCTCCGGCGGCAGCCTGAAGAACGCGCGGGCGGCCTCCCGGATCCGGGAGGGCAGCTCCGGATCCACCCCGTGTCCGGTGACCAGCAGGAAGCCGGCCGCCCGCAGCGCCTCGTCGACGCGGGCGGCGGTCCGGGCGCGGGCGGCGGGCTCGCCGGAGCGCCACGGCCCGAGGTCGATGACGGGAACCTGGGTACGGGGCATGGGACCTGCCTTCCGGGAAAGGGGGGCCGGGCGTACGGGGTCAGTCGGGCAGAGCGGTGCCGCAGCGGGAGCAGTAGCGCGCGGCGGCCTCGGTGGCCAGCCGGCCGCAGTCGGGGCAGACCCGGTGCAGCAGGCACGCCGTCTCCCCGCCCTCGGCGGCGCCGGCCGCCCGGCCGGGGGTGCCGATCCCGAGGCCGGGGCGCCGGGTGTGGACGGTGAGGTACGTCAGTCCCTGCGGACCGGCGGTCAGGGAGCGCCGGGCGCCGCGCGCGAGCCAGCAGGCGGTGTGCGGGCGCAGCCGGTGCGGGCCGTCCTCGGTGTCGATCCGGCCGCCGCCCTCCACGACGACGAGCAGGACGTCGAGGGCGGGCTCGGCGTGCTCCGCGATGGCCGCTCCGGGACGCAGCCGGACCAGGTTGGAGTCCAGGCCGCGCCCGGTTCCGGTCAGCCGCCACAGGGCGCCGGTCGCGTCGGCTGGGGCTTCGGCGATCAGCGCGTCGAGGTCCGTGAGGATCCCGGCGAGATGGGGGTGCGTCGTCATTGCTGGTCCTTCCCTGCCGCGAGCTCGTGCCTCCGCAGTCATACACGATCACGGCCGGCCGTTTCCGGCCGATCCGCTCTTTGTGCTCCGACTGCCTGCGGTTCCTCCCGCCGCACCCCGGCGGCCACCCCCGGATGCCCGGGCGATAGGGTCGTGTCCGGATTGCGCCGTCCTCACCCGGAACGGGCGCGAGGCCCGGCCGGCGGTCGATCACCGTCCAGGCACGGCCGCTCCTGCCTCCCCGCCCCGCCCGTACCGGAAGCCTGCCCCCGCATGCACCCCAGCACCACCGCCGCCAGTCCCGGAGCTCCGGCCCCCGCTCCCGTCCCCTCCCCGCGCAGGCGGCTGATCACCCCCCGGGCCCCCGCCCGGCCGAGCACGGCCGCCGCCGTCCACAGCGTCAGTGCCGCGACCACCGTGCTGCTGGGCCTCGTCGGGATCGGCGCGATGATCCACGAACCGGTCCTGATACCCCCGCTGGCCGCGAGCGCCGCACTGGTGCACAGCGCCCCCACCCTGCCGCTGGCCCAGCCGCGCGGGGTGGTCATCGGGCACCTGATCGGCGCGGCTGCCGGTTTCGCGGTCCTGGCCGTGGCGGGCAGCAGCGCCTGGGCCGCGGCCCTGGCGGCCGGGCTGACCCTGGCCCTGCTGACGCTGGCCCGCACCCCGCACTCCCCGGCGGTGGCCACCGCCGTGGTGATCGTGCTCCAGACCCCGGCGCCCGCCCGGTTCGTCCCGCTGCTCGTCGGGTCGGCCGTGCTGCTGGTCCTCACCGGTTACGCCGGTTCCCGCATCCGCCGCACCGCTCCGAGGTACCCCTCGTACTGGTGGTGACCCGCGGGCGCGCCTGCGGTGCGGTGAGGGGGCGCGGACGCTACTCCTTGTGGTGTGGAAATTTCTGCGAAGGACGTCTTCGGAGCCCCCTGCTGGGTGAGTCTGATGGCCCGCGACCTGGAGGCGTCCCAGCGCTTCTACGCGGCGGTCGTGGGGTGGAGCTTCCGCCGGGCCCGGCTGGGCTCGGCCTTCTCGGTGGCCGTGCTGGACGGCGTACCGGTCGCCGGGATCGGGGCGCTGGCCACGGACCTGGCGGTGGCGGTGGCCTGGACCCCGTACTTCGCGGTCGACGACGTGGACGTGGCGGCCTCCCGGATCCGCGAGCGCGTCGGCACGGTGGCCGTGGGCCCGGTCTCCTTCCCCGGGGGCGGGCGGGCCGCGCTGGTCGCCGACCCGGACGGCGCCGTCTTCGGGGTCTGGCAGGGGCCCGTCTCCTCGGGCTGGCGGGTGGGCGTGGGGCCGGCCCCGGCCTGGCTGGAGCTGCGGACCCGGAACGCCTTCGACGCCGCGCTGTTCTACGGCGAGGTGCTGGAGTGGGCCACGGGGCGCGAGGGGTGCTGCGAGGTCTCGTACGAGGAGGAGCGGGTCGTCCTGCGGCAGGGCGGGGAGCCGGTCGCCCGGCTGGACAGCGGCCCGGTGGAGCCGGGCGCCTACGCCCCGCACACCCGGCCCCGCTGGCACGTGCACTTCCGGGTGGCGGACCTGGACGCCGCCGTCGAGTCGGCCCTCGACCTCGGCGGGCGCACCGTGTCGGTGTTCACCTCGGACGGCGCCGAGCGCTCCATCCTGCTGCGGGACCCGGACGGCGCCCTGTTCACGCTCACGGAGCGGGTCGTCGCGCCCGGACCGGAGGACGGCGCGCGCTGACGGGTCCGCTCGCCGGTGCCCGGAGCCGCGGGGAGACTGGTGCTGTGGCCGGGAGGAGGTACGCCATGGACCCGGTGGCGGCACTGGACCGGATCGCGTTCCTGCTGGAGCGTGCGCAGGCACCGACCTACCGGGTGCGGGCCTTCCGTACGGCGGCGGCGGCCGTGGCCCACCTGGGCGAGCGGGAGACCGCCGAACGCGCCGCGGCCGGATCCCTGGAGGCGGTCAAGGGCATCGGCCCGAAGACCGCCAAGGTGGTGCGCGAGGCGGTGGCCGGCGGGATCCCCGAGTACCTGGGCGCCCTGGAGGAGGAGGCCGCGGCGATGCCGCAGGGCCCGCCCGCATCTCCCGCCGCCACCGCGCTGCGCGCCGCCCTGCGCGGGGACTGCCACCTGCACTCGGACTGGTCCGACGGCGGGAGCCCGATCGAGGCGATGGGGCGGGCCGCCGCCGGGCTGGGGCACGAGTGGGCGGTGCTGACGGACCATTCGCCGAGCCTGAAGGTCGCGCGGGGGCTGTCGCCGGAGCGGCTGCGCGAACAGCTGCGGGTGGTGGCGGAACTGAACGAGCAGTGGGCGCCGTTCCGGCTGCTCACCGGCATCGAGTGCGACATCCTCCTCGACGGCTCGCTCGACCAGGAGCCGGAGCTGCTGGAACGCCTCGACCTGGTGGTCGGGTCCGTCCACTCGAAGCTGCGGATGGAGTCGCCCGCCATGACGCGGCGGCTGCTCAAGGCCGTGCGCAACCCGTTGCTGGACGTCCTCGGGCACTGCACGGGGCGGCTGGTGACGGGCCGGACCCGCCCCGAGTCCGCGTTCGACGCCGAGGCGGTCTTCGCCGCGTGCGCGGATTCCGGCACGGCCGTGGAGATCAACAGCCGCCCCGAGCGCCTCGATCCGCCCCGGCGGCTGCTGCGGCTGGCCGTCGCGGCGGGCACCCTCTTCGCGGTCGACACCGACGCGCACGCCCCGGGCCAGCTGGACTGGCAGATCCTGGGCTGCGAACGGGCGGTGGAGTGCGGGGTGCCGGAGGAGAGGGTGGTCAACACCTGGACCGCCGACCGGCTGCTCGCCTGGACCGCGGCCTAGGTGTGTTGTCCGGACAGGCCGGTGCCCCGGCCGCGCGGTGTGCGGCCGGGGCACCGGTGGGTGGTCAGGGCGGGTCAGCCTCCCGTGCCGGCGGGCGGGCGGCGGTACTTCAGGCCAGGCCGGCCAGGACCGCACCGGCTCCGGCGCAGAGCACGACGGCGACCCCGGACCAGGCGTACGGGCCGCCGAGCGCGCCGTCGAGCGGGTCGAAGAACACCAGGCCGCCCACGATGTGCAGGGTGACCACGGCGAGCGAGGCCACCGCCGCCGTACGCCAGACCGCCGGGGTGTCGCGTACGGCCAGCAGGGCTCCGAGCGCCAGGCAGAGCAGGGACACCGCGAGCGGTGCCAGGGATTCGGGCGCCGGCGGCCGGGCCGGGTTGCCGGGGAGGTGGAGGACCCCGCACAGCAGCAGGGCGGCGGCGGTCGGCCAACGCAGTACGTGTCCCAGCGCGCCCGGCGCCGGGGCCGCGGCGGGCCGGGGCCGGTCCGTCTCGGCCGGCGCCCGGTCGGCCCCGGCCCGCTCCGGCGCGGCGACGGCCGCCGGCACCGGCGCGGCGGGGGCCCGCACCGGCTCCGCCGCGGGTGCCGCCGGCGGGTCCTGCGGCGGCGGGGGCAGGGCCGCCCGCGCGGGGGGCCGGTCCGTGCGGGGGGTGCCGTCGGGGCCGAGGATGCCGGCCAGCAGGGCCACGTCCTCGATGGGCCGGCCGACGGCCGCCGCCCGCAGGGTGATGTCGGCCTCGGCCTCCTCCAGGGGGTGCTCGCCCAGCAGGGCGACCATGTGGCGGACGTCGTCGACGGGCCGGGTGACGGCGGCGGCGCGGAGCGCGTCGTGCCCCGGGCTGTCGAGCCGGCCGCTCTCCTTCAGGAGGCTGACCAGCGCGGTGACTTCCTCGACGGGGCGGCAGGTGGCCGCCGTCTCCAGCAGGGTGCGGATCGGCTCGGGGTGCGGGTCGGGGCGGGTCTCGGGGCGGGGCCCGCGGTCCGGCTCGGCGGGGGCCGGGCCGGCGGACGGCAGGCCCGGGGCTGCGTCCGGGGCTGCGTCGGGGGTGGGGGGCACGGAGGTCGCGGGGCCGTCGGTGGGGTCCGGGGTGGCGGGGAGCCCGTCGCGGTCGCCGTTGTCCGTCGCCGCGAGGGTGCTGGGGTCATTCATGGAAAGCTCCGTTCGCCGACGCGCGGGTCTACACATCGCGCGCCGGTCATCGTGCGTCATGGGAATCGCACGCTTTGTTACATTCAGCGGCACCGGCCACGACTGCGCCATTCGGGGCGGGCAAACGGGGGGCTCCCCCGGCGTGTCCCCGCCCCGCGCCGGACACGCCGGGGCCGAGGGGGGCCCGGGGTGGCGGGGGCGCGCACAGTGGCCTGACCGACCCGTCGAGGAGGGACGCAGCCGTGCCGGATCCCCGTCTCGCCCGCAGCGGGCGCCTCCGGCGCGGGCTGCTGCCCGCGCTGGTCCTGCTCATGCTCTGCGCCGCCGGTTCGGGGCCGCCCGCCGCCGTGGCGATGGCCGGAGCCGGCGAGCGGCCGGTCGTACGGACCGCCGAGGGACCCGTACGGGGCCGCGCGCACGGGCCGTACGACACGTTCGAGGGAATCCCGTACGCGGCCGCGCCGACCGGGCCGCTGCGCTGGCGGCCGCCGCGGGCCGCGCCGCGGCGGGCGGGGGTCCTCGACGCCGGGGCGCCGGGGGCGCGCTGCGCTCAGCTGCCGGCGTTCGGGCCGGGCGGGCCGGGCGGCTCGGAGGACTGCCTGTTCCTGAACGTCACCGCCCCGGCGGGAGGGGGGCGGGCGCGGCCGGTGATGGTGTGGTTCCACGGCGGCGGCTTCCGCTTCGGCTCGGGGGACGAGTACCGGCCGGACCCGCTGGCGGTGGCGGGCGGGGCGGTGGTGGTCACGGTCAACTACCGGCTCGGCGTCTTCGGCTTCTTCGGCCACCCGGAGCTGGGCGGCGCACCGGACTTCGGGCTCGCCGACCAGCAGGCGGCGCTGCGCTGGGTACGGGCGAACGCGGCCGGCTTCGGGGGTGATCCGGGGCGGGTCACCGTCTTCGGCGAGTCGGCGGGCGGGCTCAGCGTCTGCGCCCACCTGGCCTCCCCCGCCTCGGCGGGCCTCTTCCACCGGGCGATCGTGCAGAGCGGCTCCTGCTCGACGACGATGCCGCCGTACGCCCTGCTGCCGGCGGTGGGGACCTACGAGCCCTTCGTGCCCGAGGAGCGCACGGTCGCGGCCGGCACGGCGGCGGCGGACGCCCTCGGATGCGGCGGCCGGCCGGCGGGCCGCGTACTGGACTGCCTGCGCGGGCTGGACACGGGCCGGCTGCTGACGGCGGAGCTGATGGAGCGGTTCTCGGGGGTCGCGTACGGCAACGCCCTGCTGCCGCTGGAGCCGGTCCGGGCGCTGGCGGCGGGGCGGTTCCACCGGGTGCCGGTGATGCAGGGCAGCAACCGCGACGAGATGCGGCTCTTCCTGTCGCAGGCTCTGACGGTGTATCCGGTGGACGGCGAGCAGGGTTACCGGGAGCGGCTGCGGAACTCGTTCGGCGCGGCGGCCCCCGCCGTGGCGGCGGCCTATCCGGCGGGTGCCTTCGCGACGCCCGCGCTGGCCTGGGCCGCGCTGCTCTCCGACGCCTCCTTCACCTGTCCGACGCTGCGGGACGGCCGGGCGCTGTCGCGGCACGTGCCGGTGTACGGCTACCTCTTCAGCGACGGCGGGGCGCCCAACTTCCTGGGGCTGCCCGAACTCGCGGGCTTCCCGTTCGGGGCGGCGCACGGCTTCGAACTGCCCTACCTGTTCACGACGGTCGGGCTGACGGAGCCGCAGCGGGCCCTGTCCGGGCGGATGACGGGCTACTGGACGCGTTTCGCCCGCACGGGGACACCGGATGCGCCGGGCGCCCCCGGCTGGCCCCGGTTCACGCCGGCGGCCCCCTCCGTGCTGGAGCTGGCTCCGGGCCCGGGAGGGATCCGCCCGGTCGATGCGGCGGCCGCGCACCACTGTGCCCTCTGGGACACCGTGACGTTCCCCAAGTCCCCTGCGCCGAAGGATGGTTCATGACGAGCGGGCTGCGCGAGGTGCTGCTGCCGCCGGTACGGGACGGCTCGCTGCCTGGGGCGGTGGCGCTGGTGGCGCGCGGGAACCGGGTCGAGGCCGAGGCGCTCGGCTCGGCCGGGGCGGACGGCGGCACTCCGATGGCCCCGGACTCCGTCTTCCGGATCGCTTCCCTCACCAAGCCGGTGGTCGCCGCGGCGGCGCTGGCCCTGGTCGACGACGGGCTGACGGCACTGGACGGCGAGGTCCGGCGCTGGCTGCCGGAGCTGGCGGCGCCGGTGGTCGTGCGCACCCCGGACGGGCCGGTGGACGACGTGGTCCCGGCGGCGCGGCCGGTCACGGTGGAGGACCTGCTGACCTTCCGGGCCGGGTACGGCTTCCCGTCGGACTTCTCGTACCCGGCGGTCAGGCTGCTGCTCGAGGAGCTGGGGCAGGGGCCGGCGCGGCCGCAGGAGGTCCCGGCGCCGGACGCGTGGCTGGCCGCGCTCTCCCGGATCCCGATGCTGCGCCAGCCGGGCGAGGCCTGGCTGTACAACACCTGCTCCGACATCCTGGGCGTGCTGGTCGCACGGGTTTCGGGGCGCGGCCTGCCCGAGTACCTGGCGGAGCGGATCCTCGGGCCGCTCGGCATGGCCGACACCGGCTTCCGGGTGCCCCGGGAGGCGCTGGGCCGGTTCACGTCCTGCTACCGCGCCGGGGCCGCCGGTGCTCCGCTCCGGCTGGTCGACGCCCCGGACGGGCAGTGGAGCCGGCCGCCGGCGTTCCCGTCCGGGGCGGGCGGGCTGGTCTCCACCGTCGGGGACCTGTACGCCTTCGGCCGGATGCTGCTCGCCGGAGGGCGGGCCGGCGACGGGCGGGCGGTGCTGTCGCCCGGGGCGGTCCGGCAGATGACCACCGACTGGCTGACGCCCGGTCAGCGGGCGGGAGCGGAACTGTTCCTGGAGGGCCAGGGCTGGGGTTTCGGCGGCTCCGTCGACGTGGAGCGGCGGGATCCGTGGAACGTGCCGGGCCGCTTCGGCTGGGTCGGTGGCACGGGCACGTCCTGGCACGTCGTCCCGGCCACCGGTGCCGTCTCCGTCCTGCTGACCCAGCTGGAGCTGGCCGGGCCCACCCCGCCGGCGGTGATGCGCGCCTTCTGGGGGTACGCGGCCTCGTTCTGAGGAGACCTCCGACGGGGCCCGGCCCGATCCACAAGACGCCCCCTAGAGCCGGACGTCCCAGGCCAGGGTGGAGGTCAGGGCGCGGGCGGTCTCGGGGTCGCGGACCGAAGGGGTGCGGTCCGTGACGCTCACCGACAGCCTGTGGCCGCGCAGGTCGAGCAGCCACAGCTCGGCCACCCGGACCTCGGTGCGTCCCGCGAGGCGCTTGAGTTCGCGGCCGTCGAGGTACCAGCGGACCTCCGGCTGCCGCCCGTCGGGCCCGTGGAGGGTGGGGACGGCGGCCCTGGCGGTGTGCCTCAGCCGCAGGGTGCGGTCGGTGGGGGTGAGCGGGGTGGCCAGGCGGGCGTGCCGGTGGAAGCCGGCGATCATCGCCTCGACCCCGGGGAGGTTGAAGGGCTTGCCGAGGACCCTCATCAGGGAGTTGTCGGTGGGCCGGTAGAGGCCGGTGACGTAGTAGCCGCCGCCCTCGTACGCGCCGACGGTGCCGCCGTCGGGGGAGGTCTCGCCGAGCCAGCGGTACCACTTGGCCCGCTCCGCCGCCATCCGGGTGGCGTCGAGGGTGGAGGTGTTGGTGTCGGCGGGCTCGGGGCCGGTGTACTTCTCGTAGCCGGGGACGCCCGGGTAGAAGTACTCGTCGGCGAGCTTGCCGAGCGAGTGGCCGGTCTCGTGGATGGCCACCTGCCCGGACTTGGGGTGGCCGGCGGAGGCGGTGGAGATGCCCTCGTAGCCGAGGGCCGCGCTGGGCTCGTTGTATCCCGCGCCGCCGTACTTGGCGCTGTTGGCCAGGACGATGACCAGGTCGGCGGCGGGCGCCTTCGCGACGTACGCGTCCACCTTGGGCTGGTCCACGCACAGCAGCCGCTCGATGGACTCGCACCAGAAGTAGGAGCCGAGCGCGGTGTCCCGGACGGTGTCCGGGCCCGGGTCGCCGGAGACCCCGGACTGCGCGGAGACCGCGTCCACGGTCCAGACGTTGAACAGGTCGCGGTAGGTGGTGTACGGCTCGACGGCGGTGACCTCGGCCCACTTGGCCCGGGCGTCGGAGTGGAAGCGGTCCAGTTCGCCCGCGGTGTAGCCGTCGCCGACGACGACCACGTCGAGCCGGTCCCCGGTGGAGCCGTTGTCGATCATCTTGGTGACCTGGCCGTCGGCGGCGCGCGCGGCCTCGGAGAGGCGGGGCGCGGCCTTGGCACGCCCCGCTGCCGGTACCAGGGCGTGGCCGGATCCGGCGTCGCCGCCGTGTTCCGGCCCGGGTATCTCGACCCGGACACCCGCCGGCCGGGGCGGGTCGGCGGCCGCGGGCGCGGTGGCGGCGGCCAGCAGCGCGGCGCACGCGCAGACCGCGGCGAGCGCCGTGCGCAGGGCCGGCCGGACGGTTCGCCTCATGAAGTCCTCCGTGGGGGAAAGGAGTCGAGCGGGACGTTAAGCGGTGGATTAAATCCGCTGAACAGGCTGCTTAAACTAGGCGGCGCGCCGGGTCGTGCGCAATGGTCGAATCCCCTTCGATACTGGGGAGTTGAGACATCCAGGGTGACAACAGGGGGAGTTCATGGACGAACCGGCCGAGATCGGACGCCGGGTGCAGCGACTGCGCGGCGAACGCGGTCTGACCCAGCGGCAGTTGGCGGAGCCCGCGTACACCCCGGCGTACGTGTCCACCCTGGAGGCGGGCAAGGTACGGCCCTCCGAGACCGCGCTGCGCTTCCTCGCCGGGCGGCTCGGCACCTCGTACGAGGAGCTCGCCACCGGGCGTCCGGCGCACTTGGCCACCGAGCTGCGGCTCGCCCTGACCGACGCCCAGCGCACCCTGGCCACCGGCTCCGCGCAGGAGGCGTCGGCGCACTTCCGGCGGCTGCTGGCCGAGGCCGAGCGGCTGGGCCTGGCCGACGAGCGGGCCGAGGCGCTGCTCGGGCTCGGCGACTGCGCGCTGGAGTCCGGGGAACTGGCCGGGGCCGCGGCGCACTTCGAGGCGGCGGAGCTGCTGCTGGCGGACGAGCCGCTGCCCCGCCGGGCCCGGCCGATCCGGGGCCGCGCGGTCGCCCACCTGCTGGCCGGGGAGCTGCGGTACGCCTGCTACCTGCTGGAGTCGGCGATCGACGCGCTGAACGCGGGCGGGCTCGGCGACCCGGAGGCCCTGGTGCTGCTGTACTCGGCGGTCATCGGCCCGTACATCGACATGGGCGCCCACGCCCGCGCCGCCCACGCGGCGGAGCTGGCGCTGGCACTGGCTCCGCAGGTCGGGGATCCGGCGCTGGTGGCGGGGATGCACCGGCAGGTGGCGCGGACCTTCCTGGCCGAGGGCCGGGTGGCCGATGCGGACGCCTCGCTCGCGAAGGCCCAGGCGGTCTACCGGCAGCTGCGGCTGCGGACCGATCTGGCGCACTGCCACTGGATGCGCGGCTACGTCCAGGCGCAGCACGGGGAACTGGGCGCGGCCGAGCGGGAGTTGCGGACCGCCCGGGAGATGCTGACGGCGCGGCGGGCGGCGCTGTTCACCGCGCAGGTGGAGGTGGAGCTGGCCGATGTGCTGCGGCGCCTGGGCCGGTACGAGGAGGCCGCCCAGCTGGTCTCGGGGCTGCTGGAGGAGGGTTCGGGGCCGGGCGCGGTGCACGCGGGCGGTGCGCACCGGCTGCTGGGGCTGATCGCGCAGGAGCGCGGGGACACCGAGGCGGCCGAGGAGCACTACGTACGGGCGCTGGCGCTGCTGGAGCGCAGCGGGGCGGGCGGGGACCTGGCCGACCTGTGCCGGCTGCTGGGAGACCTGCTGCGCCGGTCGGGGCGTACGGAGGCGGCGATGGACGCCTACCGAACCGGGCTCGGGTACCGGGCGGCGCCGGGCACGACCACCCTGGGCCCGGCTCCGGCGGCCCCGGCGCACCTGGCCCCGCTCCCGGCGCCGCCCCGCTGAGGGGGCCGCGCCGGGAGCGGGGGCCGGCGGGTCAGTGGTTCTCGGTGGGCTGGAGGTCGCGCGGGATCAGCGTCCAGGTGGTGGCCGCGGCGGCGACTGCCAGGGCTCCGGCCAACAGGAAGGCCGGGGTGATCGCCAGGGTGTAGGCGTGCGCGGCGGTCTCCAGGAGGGCCTGGCCGACCGCGCCGCCGAGCCGCTCGGCGGTGTGCGCCGCTTCGCCGACCGAGTCGCGTACGGCGCTCGCGGCGGGGCCGTCGAGGTCGAGCACCGGCAGGTTGCCCCGGTAGAGGGCGGCGGCGGTGCTGCCGAGGATGGCGACGCCCATCGCGGAGCCCAGTTCGTAGCAGGTCTCCTCGATGGCGGCCGCGCTGGAGACCTGGTCGGCCGGCGCTGCGGAGACCAGGGTGACGGAGGCCACCGTGGTCGCGACGCCGGCGCCCAGCCCCATCACGGTCAGGCCCGCCGCGAAGGCCGGGTAGCCGAGCTCGGTGAACTGCTGGACGGTCCAGGGCATCGCCATGCCGGCCGCGAGGACGACGAGTCCGGCGCCCAGTACGTGACGTATCGGGTAGCGGTGCATGAGCGCCGGCGCCACCATCGACGCGCAGATCAGCGCCAGCGGGGCGGGCAGCAGCCGCAGCCCGGCCTCCAGCGGGGTGTAGCCCTGGCCGTACTGGAACCACTGGGTGACGAGGAAGAGGATCGCGCCCATGCCGACCATCGGGAGGAAGATCGCGGTGGCGGCGACGCTGAAGGCGGGCTTGGCGAACAGCCGCACCTGGAGCAGCGGGTTGTCCAGGCGCAGCTGGCGGCGGACGAACACGGTGAGCGCGACGGCGGCGACGGCGAGCAGGGCCCAGGGCAGCGGGTCGGCGATGCCGCTCTTGCCGAGCTGCTTGATGCCGCCCGCGAGGGCGAGCATGCCGACGACGGACTGGGCGACGCCCCACCAGTCCCAGGCGCCGTCGCCGCGCGGGGCGCGCGATTCGGGGAGGTAGCGCAGGCCGGCCGCGACGATCAGGGCGGCGACGGGGAGGTTCAGGAGGAAGGCGGAGTGCCAGCCGTGGTCCTGGACGAGGAGGCCGCCGACGACGGGGCCGAAGGCCATGCCGCCGCCGAACACGGCGGCCCAGACGGCGAGGGCGAAGGCGCGCTCCCTGGCGTCGGTGAAGACGCTGCGCAGGATCGACAGGGTGGCGGGCATGATCGCCGCGCCGCCGACGCCGAGGAGGGCGCGGGCCGCGATCACGTGCCAGGCCTCGGTGGAGAACACGGCGATCAGCGAGGCGGCGGAGAAGATGCCGAAGCCCGCCATGAGCAGCCGCTTGCGACCCCATCGGTCGCCGAGGGCGCCGGCGGTGACGAGCAGTCCGGACAGGGCGAGGGCGTAGACGTCGATGATCCACAGCTGCTGCACGGCGCCGGGCTGGAGGTCGGCGACGAGCGAGGGGAAGGCCACGTTGAGGATCGTGGTGTCCATGGAGATGAGCAGGAGGCTGCCGGAGAGGATCGCGAGGACGATCCAGCGGCGGGGGTCCCGCGTGGGGGTGTGCATGGGATTCCGTTCGAGGGGGCGCCCGCGGCCGTGACGAGCAGGCATCTTGATGAGTCTCCGTCGCCTCGAATGATACAAAGATGTCTCACTCGAAGCAAAGCTGACTCATGCAGGGGTCGACTCGTCCAGGGGTCCGTCAGGGGATCGCGGGGATCCGCCCGCCTTCCGGGTTTCACCCGGCCGCCGTCGGGCACAAGCCCACTGCCGCCCCGCGCATTCGCGGGGCGGACCAGTTTCCGGGGGCTCGCTCAGTCCTCGCCCGCCGTGCGGGCGCGGGCCCCGGAGCGGGTGCGGGCCGCGGTGGGGGCGCGCTGCGGGTGGCGGCGCACGTACTCGTCCTCCAGCTCCTTCAGCCGCTGGGTGTGCGTGGCCAGCGCGTCGTCCGAGCCGTGCAGCAGTGTCTCGTGGCGCGTGCGGTGGATGGTCTCCAGCTCCTTGAGCAGCCGGCCGTCCTCCAGCTCCCGCGCCGCCGCACCGGCGGCGTGCTCTGCCATGGCAACCACCTCCACGTCCTACGGTAGACGCGCAGGGGGCGATCAGCCGTCCGGGCGGGGCTCCGGCTCGGGCTCCCGGTCCGGCCGCGGTTCGTCCCCCGGCTCGCCGGCCTCGGAGCGCAGGGCGCAGCGGACCGACCAGGCCACCGAGACCAGCGGGACGGCGACCACCGCGCCGACCACTCCCGCCGCGATGGCCCCCGCGATCACCGAGACCGCCACCACCAGCGGGTGCAGCCGCACGGCCCAGCTCATCACCAGGGGGTGCAGCAGGTGCCCCTCGATCTGCCCGATCACCACGATCAGCGCGATCACGACCGCCGCGATGACCGGCCCGCGCGCCGCCAGCGCCACCACCGCGGCGACCGCGAGGGCGACGGGGGATCCCACCAGGGGGACGAAGGCCGCGAAGAACTCCAGCAGGGCGAGCGGGAGGGCGAGCGGGACCCCGAGGAAGTACAGCGCCACCCCGACGAGCACCGCGTTTGTCGCCGCGACCAGCACGATCCCGTGCGTGTACCCGGTGAACGTACGCCAGGCCGCGATTCCGGCGAGGGCCGTGCGGCCGCGCGCCCGCTCGGGCAGCTGGGCGCAGAACCAGGCCCACTGGCGGCCGCCGCCGTGCAGGAAGAAGACCGAGGAGAACACCGCGAG
This sequence comes from Streptomyces sp. NPDC040718, assembly GCF_055593565.1. NCBI lineage: Bacteria > Bacillati > Actinomycetota > Actinomycetes > Kitasatosporales > Streptomycetaceae > Streptomyces > Streptomyces sp. NPDC040718. Next base: position 438,955 of record NZ_JBVIXO010000006.1, read on the forward strand.
CGCCAGTACGGTGAGCACCTGCACCACGTGGCCGGCTCCGCTCACCGCCGTGCTCAGCAGGGTCGAGCGGTGGGTGGAGAAGTACTCGCCGATCTTGGCCTGGAGGCCGGTGAGCGCCCCCGGGTCCAGCCGGAAGGGCGGCCGCTCCAGCCATTTCTCGATGCTGGCGAGGCCCTCGCGGAACTCCCGGACCAGGGTGGTGCTCTCCCCCGCCACCGCTTCGCCGACCAGCGCGAGGATTCCCAGCAGCAGGACGGTGCTCCCGATGAGGGTGACCGCGACGGCGGCGGGGCGGGGCAGGATCCGGGCCAGGCCGCGGGTGGGCGGCGACAGCAGGGCGGTGACGACGAGGCCGAGGAAGAGCGCCACGCCGATCTCGTGGAAGCGCCCGAGCAGCGAGAACACCGCGTAGACGGCGACGCCGACGACCAGCAGGCGCCATGCGTAGGCGGCGGCCGTACGCAGGAACGGGGACACCGGCGGCATGACCCATGGGTGCCACGGGCGGTGGCCGCTGCCACGCGCCGGGGGCCGATTTGACCCGTCCGGGGCGAAAATGCGTTGCCCGGGTGTCCGGCGGGCGCGCAGCATGGCCCCTCGTGAGCAAATCCCGTCTGTCCTCCGTACTGCCCGACCTGTCCCCCTGGCGTTCCGGCCGTGACTTCCGGCTGCTGTTCTTCCAGGGCACGGTCACCTTCTTCGGCTCCTTCATGGCGATGATCGCCCTGCCGCTCCAGATCAAGCACCTGACGGACTCGCCGCTGGCGGTCGGTGCCATGGGCGCGGTGGAGCTGGTCCCGCTGGTGGTCTGCGGGCTGTACGGCGGGGCGCTGGCCGACGCGGTGGACCGGCGGCGGCTGATCCTGCTGACGGAGGCGGGGCTCGGGGTGCTCGCGCTGGTGCTGCTGGTGAACTCGCTGCTGCCGGATCCGCTGCTGTGGCCGCTGTACGTGGTGGCGGCCGGGGTGTCGGCGCTGACGGGGCTCCAGCGTCCGGCGCTGGACTCGCTGATGGCGCGGATCGTGCCGCACGACCAGCTGAGCGCCGCCGCCGCGCTCAACGCGCTGCGCTACCAGTTCGGGGCGATCGCCGGTCCGGCGCTGGCCGGCGTGGTCGTGGCGTACGCCGGCTACGCGTCCGCGTACGCGGTGACCGTCGCGGGCTTCGCCGTCTCGGTGGTCCTGTGCGCGCGGCTCAGCCCGGCGCCGCCGGCCGGGGCCGCGGAGCGGCCCTCGCTGCGGGCCATCGCCGAGGGCGCCCGGTACGCGTGGAGCCGGCCGGTGCTGCTGGGCACGTACGCCGTCGACCTGGCGGCCATGTTCTTCGCGTTCCCGAACACGATCTTCCCGTTCCTGGCCGACGAGCTGGACGCCGTGTGGGCCCTGGGCCTGATGTACGCGGCGGGCGCGGTGGGCTCTCTGGTGCTGGGGCTGACCAGCGGCTGGGTGTCGGGGGTGCGCAAACACGGGCTGCTGGTGGTCTTCGGGGCCGCCGCCTGGGGCCTCGCGATCGCGGCGGCGGGCTGGTTCTCGAACATCTGGCTGGTGCTGCTCTGCCTCGCGGCGGCGGGCGCCGGCGACATGCTGAGCGCGCTCGGCCGGTCCACGATCTGGAACCAGACGATCCCGGAGGAGCTGCGGGGGCGGCTCGCGGGGATCGAGGTGCTCTCGTACAGCGTCGGGCCGCAGCTCGGACAGGTCCGGGCGGGCACCATGGCCGGCTGGACCGGGACGCGGCCGGCGTTCTGGAGCGGCGGGCTCGCGTGCGTGGCGTCCGTGGCCCTGCTGGCCGCGCTGCTGCCGAAGCTGGTCTCCTACGACGCGGACACCGACGAGGACGCGCTGCGTCGCAGGGCCGCCCGGGAGGCGCAGCCGCAGCCGGCGGACGCGAAGGCCTGACCCCGCCCTCCCCCGGGGCGCCCGAACGGCGGTCCTCACGGTGCGCGGCACGGCCGGGGCCGGGAGGGTGACGGCATGGGCGACTGGTGGTACCGCAACATCCAGGAGCCGGGGAAACTGCCCCTGCTCCTGGCACTGTCGGCGTTCGTCGTGACCTTCGCGGTGACCCGCGTCATCACCCGGATGATCCGGGCCGGCAAGGGGCCCTTCCGGAACGTCACCCCCGGCGGCCTGCACGTGCACCACTGCGTCCCCGGGGTGATCCTGATGACCGTCGGCGGCTTCACCGCGATCGCGGGCGGCCGGACGGGGTGGGGTTCCTGGGTGGCGGCCGTGCTGTTCGGGATGGGCACGGGCCTGGTCCTGGACGAGTTCGCGCTGATCCTGCACCTGAGCGACGTCTACTGGACCGAGGAGGGCACCCTCAGCATCGAGGTGGTGGTCATGACCTCCGCCCTGGCGGGGCTGCTGCTGTGCGGGTTCCTGCCGCTGGGCGTGGACGGCCTGACCGAGGACCAGCAGGCGAACCGTCTGTTCCTCGGCGCCACCGTGCTGTTCAACCTGCTGCTGACCGCCGTGGCGCTGTTCAAGGGCAAGCCCCGGCTCGCGGTGTTCGGGATGGTCGTCCCGATGATCGCCCTGTTCGCGGCGGTGCGGCTGGCCCGCCCGGCCTCGCCGTGGGCGCGCCGCTTCTACGGGCACCGCCCCAGGACCCGGGCCCGGACCATCAAGCGCGCCTACCGGCACGACCGGCGCTGGGGCGGGCTGGAGCGCCGCATCGGCTACCTGATCGGCGGCGCGCCCAGCCGGTAGCCGCCCGGCGGTCGGGCGCCCCGGGCGTCCGCGCTCACACGGAGGCGGGGACCCCGTCGAGCTCCCACGCGTGGCGCTTGAACTCCCGCTGGAAGTCGGCGTGGTCCTCCCACTGGCGGGCGATGCCGCGCAGCACGTCCCAGTGGTGCTCGACCGACTGGTCGATGACCTTGCGCAGGAGCGGCTCGGCGGTCTCCCGCGTCTCGATGAGCCCCTTGACGGCGGAGGCCTCCAGCACGCTGTTGCGCAGCGCGCGCAGGGCCCGGGAGGTGTCGTCCATCGCGAAGCCGCGCTCGCTGCCGGTCTCGGCGTCGAACAGGGGGGTCAGCCGGGCCTCGATGAACGCGGTGATCCGCTCGAAGTGCTGCACGTCCATCAGGTTTCTCCCGTTCGTTGCTGCTCAGAGGTGTTCAGGTGCAGGATACGAGGTCGCCGCGGAGGCGTTGGCAGACAGGCCTCAGGGGAGGGTGACGGCCAGCACGGGCGGGGCGGGGGACGTCCAGCGGTGGCCGCAGGGCTCGAAGACCAGGACGACCGGTTCGCCCGGGCGCTGGCGCCAGGAGATCCGCTCCGGCGCGTCCGCGCACCGCGGGCAGGCCGGCAGCGGGGAGGCCGGGCCCGGTTCGGTCCGGCACGTGGCCGCCGCGGCGCGTACCGGCGGCGCGGTGTGCGGATCACGCATGGGGGCTCCCTGGTCCGGCGGCTGTGCTCCTGGCACTGTGCCATGCGGGGAGCCCCCCGCGCACCGGCGGATCATCCAGTGTTCTGGCTGGTCAGGCGTGCGACTGCCAGGGGGATTCCGGGTGTCTGCGGGCACTTGGTGATCAAGCGCTCCTCCGCTCGGCCTCGACCAGCCCCGTCTCGTACGCGGCGATCACCGCTTGGGCCCGGTCCCGTACGCCCAGCTTCCCGAAGACGGCGGTGATGTGGTTCTTGACGGTCGAGACGCTGATCTCCAGCTCCTCGGCTATCGCGGCGTTGTCCAGGCCGCGGGCGAGCAGCCGCCAGATCTCCAGCTCGCGCGGGGTGAGTCCGTCGGGCGCCGCCGGGGCGGGCCGGGGCTCGCGCGGGGCGGTCCGTACGTAGGTGGAGATCAGCCGGGTCAGCAGCCTCGGCGCGACGGCGGCCTCGCCGGCGTGGACGGTGCGGACGGCCGCGATCAGCTCCTCCGGGGAGACGTCCTTGGGCAGGAAGCCGTAGGCGCCGGCGCGCAGGGCGGCGACCACGTACTCGTCCATGTCGAAGGTGCTCAGCGCGAGCACCCGGGACCCGGGCCGGACTTCGGCCAGCCGCGCGGTGGCGGCCACTCCGTCGAGCACCGGCATGCGGATGTCCATGACGACCACGTCGGGGCGCAGCTCCTGGGCGAGGGCCACGGCCTCGGCGCCGTCCGCGGCCTCGCCGACGACCTCGACGTGCGGGTCGGGGGCGAGGATCAGGGCCAGGCCCCGCCGTACCAGCGGCTGGTCGTCGGCGATCAGCACGCGGATCATCGGCGGTGTTCCTCTCGTTGCGGGTGGGGTTGGTGGTGCGCTTCGGGGGCTGCCGGTACGGGGAGCCGGACCGCGACCCGGAAGCCGCCCTCCTCGCGGGGTGCGGCCTCCAGGGCGCCGCCGTGCAGGGCGACGCGTTCCCGCATGCCGATCAGGCCGTACCCGCCGCCGCGGTACGGGCGCCGGGCGGAGCCGTCGGCGGGGCCCTCGTCGCAGACCTCCACGGCGATCTCGTCCGGACGGTACGTCAGCCTCACCCGGGCCGGGGCGTTCCCGGCGTGCTTGCGGGCGTTGGTCAGGGCTTCCTGGACGACCCGGAACACCGTCAGGCCGACGGTGGGCGGCAGCGGGCGGGCGGGGCCGCTCACGGTGAGTTCGGTGTCCATCCCGGCGGCCCGGGACTCCGTGACGATCCGTTCCAGGTCCCCGGCTCCGGGTTGCGGGGCCGGCACGGCGGTCTCCGGTTCCTCCCCGGCCCGCAGGACGTCGAGCAGCTGCCGCATCTCGCCGAGGGCCATCCGCCCGGAGTCCTCCAGGGTCACCAGGGCCTCGCGGGCGGCCCCGGGGTCGTGGGCGAGGTTGGCCCGGGCCCCGCCGGCCATGAGCTGCATGGTGGTGATGTGGTGGGCGACGATGTCGTGCAGCTCCCGCGCGATGCGGCGGCGTTCCTCGGCCACCGCCCGTTCGGCGAGCAGGGCCCGCTTGGCCTCGGTCTCCACCTGCCAGCGCCGGGCCACGAGGCCGGTGGTGACGACGAGCAGGGTCGCGGCCGTGTTGGCGAGGAGGCCGTAGCCGGGGTCGAGGAGCCGGCCGCCCTGTCCCAGGCTGGTCATCGGCGGTGTCACCAGGGCTGCGCACACCACCGCGGGCGTCCGGCAGGCCACGGCGACCGAGTACAGGGCGACGGCCGGGGTGAGTCCGAAGTGCGGGGAGACCGACGTGGCCAGGTTCACCACCGCACCGAGGACCAGTACGACCGCGAGCGTCACGACGGGGTGGCGGCGCCGGGCCAGCAGGGCCAGGGCGGAGGCCAGTACGAGGAACGCGGCGGTGACCCCCAGCGGAGCGCCCTCGAACTGGGTGTCGAGGGCGAAGCCCGTGAGGTCCACGGCCGCCGCGCCGACCGCCACCAGTGCGTCGTTGCGCGTCCACGTCAGCCTCTCGGCACGCGTGCCCATTCCTCGGCCCTTTCCCCACGGACCGCCGTGGGGCCGCCCTCGTGGATCCATTCTCCCATCGGGCCGGGTGGCGGACACCGGCCGAGGGGACCGGCCCGGACCAGGACCAGGGTCCTGGTCGGGCCCTGGTCCCGGACCGTGGTCCCGGCGGCGGGATCCTCCTCCGCCAGGACGTTTTCCGCTCCGGCCGCTGATGGTCTGGATACCGGCCGGCCGCGAGGGCCGGAATCCGCACGGAAAGACCGGAGGAGAACAGTGATCCGCGCCCTGACGGGATGCTCGACCAGGAACCCGTGGAAGGTGATCGCCCTGTGGGCGGTGCTCGGCATCGGGCTGGCCATCCTCGGCCAGGTGTTCGTCTTCCGCGCCACCCAGCCCGGCAACGACGGCTTCCTGCCCGCCTCGTACGATTCGGCGGCCGCACTGCGGATCTCCGAGGAGAGCTTCGGGGCCCGGCCGGACTCCGACCCGCTGACGGTCCTGGTGGCCCGTACGGACGGGGCGGCGCTCACCGCTCCCGACGAGCGCCGGATCGAGGAGGTGTCGCAGCGGCTGGCCCGCCAGAAGGTCGTCATGCCGAAGCAGGAGGAGGATGCGCCCTTCATGGAGGACCACTCCCAGACGCCGAGGATCGGCGCGGGGATGACGGCTCCGGACCGGTCCTTCCGGCTGCTGTCGGTGGAGCTGAAGGGCAATCCGCAGGACCCCGGGGTGCAGAGCACCTACAAGGCGTTCCGCGAGCAGGCGCGGGCGGCGTTCGGCGGGGCGGGCCTGCGGACCGGGTTCACGGGCGGGCTGGCCGCCACGGTGGACACCGCCGACGCCGAGAAGACCCGGTCGACGGTGGTCGGCGCGGTGGTGATGGGGCTGATCGTGCTGCTCCACGTACTGGTCTTCCGCAGTGTGCTCGCGGCGCTGCTGCCGCTGCTCGCGATGGCGGTCATCGGGGGCGCGGCGGCCGGGAGCGTGATCATGGCGTCGATGGCGAGCGGCATCCGGCTGGCCCCCTCCACCCCCGGGCTGATCAACGTGGTGCTCATGGGCATCGGGATCGACTACTTCCTCTTCCTGCTGTTCCGCTTCCGCGAGCAGCTGCGCCGGCACCCCGGGCAGAGCGGGCGCGAGGCGGCCGCGGAGGTCGCGGGCCGGGTGGGCACGGCCGTCACTTCGGCGGCGCTGACGATCGTGGCCGCCTTCGCCACCCTCGGGATCGCCTCCTTCGGCCAGTTCCGGGTGCTGGGCCCGGCGATCGCGGTGTCGGTGCTGGTGATGCTGCTGGGCAGCCTGACCCTGATGCCGGCGCTGCTGGCCGTGACCGGCCGGAAGATGTTCTGGCCCTCGCGCGCCCTGAAGCACGAACCCCGTGAGGGCGTGGCGGGCCGGCTCGGCCGGCTGACCGCCCGGCGTCCGGTGGTGCTGGTACTCGCCTCGCTGGCGCTGCTCGGCGCGCTGACGGCGGGTGTGGCCGGGATCCGCATGGACTACGGGCAGTCCGGCGCGGGCGGCGAGCGGACCGCGGCGGTGGAGACGGCCGGGGAGATCTCCCGCGCCCTGCCCGCCGGGGTCTCGGACCCGACGAGCGTGCTCGTCGCCGCGAAGGACGGCGCTCCGCTCGGCGCGGAGCGGGTGGCCGGGCTGGCCGGGGCGCTCGCCCGGGTCCCCGGGGTGGGCGGCGTCGCGCCGACGGTGCTGAGCGAGGACGGGAAGGCGGCCCGGATCGACCTGCTGCTGAACGTCGAATCCGGCGGGCAGCAGGCCCGCGACCTGGTTTCCGGGCCGGTGCGGGAGACGGTCCGGGCGAACCTGCCGGCCGGGACCGAGGCCCATGTCGGCGGAACCGCCTCGGTGTTCGCGGACATCGCGGTGGCCGTGGACAAGGACCTGAAGGTCATCTTCCCGGTGGCGGCGGTACTGATCGCGGTGATCCTGCTGGTGCTGCTGCGGAGCGTGCTCGCGCCGCTGGTGCTGATGCTCGCGGTCGGGCTCGGCTTCGCGGCCACGCTGGGGGCCTCGGCCCTGGTCTTCCAGCACGGTCTGGGGCGGCCGGGCGTGGACTTCACGCTGCCGCTGGTGCTGTTCCTGTTCGTGGTGGCGCTGGGCACCGACTACAACATCCTGATCAGCGACCGGCTCCGGGAGGAGATGGAACGCCCGGGACCGGCCCGCGCCGCGGTGGCCCGCGCCGTACGGCACACCGCGCCGGCGATCGCGACGGCCGGGCTGGTGCTCGCCGCGTCCTTCGGCAGCCTGGCCGTGAGCCCGCACGCCGGGACCCAGCAGACCGGTTTCGCGACGGCGGTCGGGATCCTGCTGTCCGCGTTCGTCCTGTCGGCCGTGCTGGTGCCGGCGCTGGCCGCGCTGCTGGGCCGCTCGCTGTGGTGGCCGCTGCGGCCGCGGGTGCGCGGCAGTGAGCCCCGGGCGGACCGGCCCGGAGACGATCGGGTGTTGGTGGGCTGAGCCGCGTACGCGCAGGCCGGGGCGCCCGGGACCAGGTGGTCCCGGGCGCCCCGGCGCGTGGTGCGTCAGGCGAGCGCGGCCACCTCCGGGTGGTCGGCGAGCCAGGCGCGGACGGCCTGCTGCTCCTTGCCCTTGCCCATCTCCTGGATCTTCGCCTCCAGGCCGGTGAGCTGGGCCTCGGTCAGCTTGAACGAGCGCAGCCAGGCGGCGATCTCGGGCTCGTCGGCGGCGAACCCCTTGCGGGTGAGGGTGTGGATGCCGTCGCCCTCGCCCCATACGCCCCTGGGGTCGGCCAGCTTGGTCAGCTCGTAGGTGGAGTACGCCCAGTGCGGGGACCACAGCACGGTCACCACGGGCTCTTCCTTCTCGTAGGCCCGCTTCAGCTCGGCGAGCATGCCGGGGGTGGACCCGTCGACGACCTGGTACTCCCCTTCGAGGCCGTACTCCTTGAGGACCTTCTCCTTCAGCACGGACATGGCGCCGGCGCTCGGCTCGATGCCGATGATCCGGCCCTTGAACCGGGCCCCCTTGCCCTTGAGGTCCTCCAGGGAGCGCACGTCCTTGACGTACGAGGGGACCGAGAGCTCGATGGAGGTGGGCCCGTACCAGGAGCCCAGGTCGTCCAGCTTGTTCCCGTACTTCTCCCAGTACCGGGCCTGGGTGACGGGGAGCCAGGCGTCGGTCTGGAAGTCGACCTGGCCGCCGGCGAGGCCGGTGAACAGCGCGCCGAGCTCCAGCTGCCGGGCGTCCACCTTGAAGCCCCGGCGTTCCAGCAGCTCCTTCCACAGGTAGGTGGAGGCGGTGCCCTCGTCCCAGGGGATGTAGCCGATGCTGACCTTCCGTCCCTCGCCGGTGTTCTGGGCGCCGGTCGCGGCGGCCGGGGAGCCGGAGCCGCCGAAGGTGCTCAGTCCGCCGGCGACGAGGGCGAGGACGACGGCCGCGGTAACGGCGTACGCGGGCTGCGGGCGGTGGTTCCACAGCCGGGCCGTGCCGCTCGCGGCGGACCGGGCCAGGGCCTGTGCCCGGCGGCCGACCGGGGAGACCTGGCGGCCCAGGGCCCCGGTCATCCGGTCCAGGTACATGGCGAGGACCACGATGGACAGGCCGGCCTCGAAGCCGAGGCCGATGTCGACGCTGCCGATGGCCCGGTAGACGGCACCGCCGAGTCCGCCGCCGCCGACCATGCCGGCGATGACCACCATGGACAGGCCGAGCATGATGACCTGGTTGACGCCCGCCATGATCGTGGGCAGGGCCAGCGGCAGCTGGACGCGTACGAGGGTGTCGCGCGGGGCGGTGCCGAAGGCTTCTGCGGCCTCGACCAGTTCGGTGTCCACCTGGCGGATCCCGAGTTCGGTCATCCGTACGCCCGGTGGCAGGGAGAAGACGATGGTGGCGATGATCCCGGGGACCACGCCCACGCCGAAGAAGATGATGCCGGGGATGAGGTACACCATGGCCGGCATGGTCTGCATGAAGTCCAGCACGGGCCGCAGGGCGGCGCTGACCCGGTCGGAGCGCGCGGCCCAGATGCCCAGCGGGAGGGCGAACGCCAGTGTGACGAGGGTGGCGACCAGGACCAGGGACAGTGTGGACATGGCCTCGTCCCACAGGGCCACGGAGTCCACGAGCGCGAAGGCCCCGAAGGCGAGCAGGCCCGCGAGGAGGCCGCGCAGCCACCAGGCGCCGAGGGCGAGGAGGCCGGCGAAGAGCAGCGGCGCGGGGGCGGACAGCACGGCGTTCGTGCCGTCGTAGAGGCCTCCGACCAGGGTGCTGACGGTGTCGAAGAGCCAGGACAGGTGGCGTTGGAGGAAGTCGACGGTGCTGTCGGCCCAGGCTCCGAGGTGCAGGCGGGGCATCAGGCGGCCACCTCCGCGCAGGCCATCGGGGGCCGTTGCTCGTCGCCGATGAAGGCGACGAGCCGGTCCTTGGGCACGGAGCCCACGACGGCGCCGTCCGCGCCGGCGACGGCGACCGGGTGGGGCACGCGGGCGCTGACGGAGCAGAGGTCGGCGAGCGGGGTGTCGGGGCTGACGGTGGGGCAGGCGCAGGCTCCGGCGTCCTCGGCGGGGACGTCCATGACGGCGTCGGCGGTCAGGACGCGGGAGCGGTCCACGTCCTGGACGAAGGAGGCGACGTAGTCGTCGGCGGGACGGGTGAGGATGTCCTCGGCCGTGCCCTGCTGGACGATCCGGCCGTCGCGCATGACGGCGACGCGGTCGCCGAGGCGCATGGCCTCGTTGAGGTCGTGGGTGATGAAGACGATGGTCTTCTTCAGGGAACGCTGGAGTTCGAGGAGCTGGTCCTGCATGTCGCGGCGGATCAGCGGGTCCAGGGCGCTGAAGGACTCGTCCATCAGGAGCAGGTCGGCGTCGGTGGCCAGGGCGCGGGCGAGGCCGACGCGCTGCTGCATGCCGCCGGAGAGCTCGTCGGGCCAGGAGTTCTCCCAGCCGCCGAGCCCGCACAGCGCGAGCGCCTCGGCGCCGCGGCGTTCGCGCTCGGCCCGGGGGACGCCCTGGACCTCCAGACCGTAGGCGGCGTTGGCCAGGACGTCGCGGTGCGGGAAGAGCGCGAAGTGCTGGAAGACCATGGAGACCCGGGTGGAGCGTACGCGGCGCAGCTCGCGCGGGGTCAGCGCGGTGAGGTCCTCGCCGTCGAAGAGGATGCGGCCGGAGGTGGGTTCCAGCAGTCCGTTGAGCATCCGCAGGAGGGTGGACTTGCCGGAGCCCGACAGGCCCATCACGACGAAGATCTGACCCGGCTCGACGCGGAACGAGGCGTCGATCACCGCCGCCGTGGTGCCGTCGGCGCGCAGTTCGTCGCGGTCGGCGCCGCGTTCGAGCGCGCGGACCGCGGCCGCCCGGCGGTCGGGTCGTCTGGCGAACACCTTGTAGACGTGCTCGGCCTGGAGCGTGGACACATACACCTCGCGGGTCGTACCGGGTCCGGCCCGCCGCCGGTGGCCGCGGGCCGGGGAGCGGGGCGGGATCGGCCCGCGCGGTCCGCGCCGCTCCGGCCCATCGGCCGGAGCATGCGGTTCCGCTCCAGCGGCCCGCATGCCCGGCCTTCACCGCCGCAAACGGTGAAGTGATCCAACTCACGCCGGGGTTGGGTGCCGAGGGGGGTCAGCGGCCGTGCCGCCCGGGACCCGTCTCGGCGTCGGCGAGCATGGAGGTGCGCAGGTGGGCGAGGAGCCGGGTGAGGAGCCGGGAGACCTGCATCTGGGAGATGCCGAGGGCGGCCCCCATCTGGGCCTGGGTCAGCTCTTCGCCGAAGCGCATCCGGAGCATGGTGCGTTCGCGGTCGCTGAGCCGTTCCAGCAGCGGGGCGAGGGTCTGGATGTCCTCCACGAGCTCCAGGGCCGGTTCCTCCTCGCCCAGCACCTCGGCGAGGGTGTGGCCCTCGGCGGGTCCGTCGCCGTGCTCGGCGTGCGGGGCGTCGAGGGAGCCGCTGGTGTGTCCGTTGGCGGCGACCAGACCCTCTATGACCTGCTCCTCGGTGAGGTCGAGGTACGCGGCGAGGTCGCGGACGGTCGGCGAGCGGTCGAGCCGGACCGTCAGCTCCTCCTTCGCCTTGGCTATGTCGATGCGCAGCTCCTGGAGACGGCGCGGGACGTGGACGGCCCAGGCGGTGTCGCGGAAGTGGCGCTTGATCTCACCCGTGATGTACGGCATGGCGAGGGTGGCGAACTCGTTCTCGCGGGCCGGGTCGAACCGGTCGATGGCCTTGATCAGGCCGATGGTGCCGACCTGGACGAGGTCGTCGACGTCGCCGGCGGAGCCTTCGGCGCGGCCGCGGAAGCGGCGGACGGCGTACTGGACGAGCGAGGCGTTCATCTCGATCAGGGTGTTGCGCACGTACTGGTACTCGGGGGTGCCCTCCTCCAGTTCGCGCAGCCGCCCGAAGAACACCTTCGACAGCTCCCGCGCGTCCGCCGGGGCCACCTCGCGGGGTTCGTCGATGCGGGGCAGACCGGCTGCGCGGGCGGCGGCCCGGCCGCTGTGGCGGGGGCCGGGGAGAAGGGGTCCGACGGTACGGGCCTCGGCGGGGTCGGCGGTATGGGAGGGGCGGGCGGGGACCGGCATGGGGTTCGCTCCTTGGGCTGGTCGGCTTGCGGCGCGGGACCTTGACTGCCCTCGACTCTGGACCGGATCCGCTCACACGTCAAGAAATACCGGAATTGCTTTTCACGTCTTGTATCACGTGAACCGAGTGTGCATCATGACCGCATGGGGAGCCCGACACGCAGAGAGAACTGGACATTTCTCACAAATCACGCCCGCGTCCTGGTGACTCTCGCCCGGGATCCCGAGGCGCGCGTGAGGGATGTCGCCCTCGTGTGCGCGCTCACCGAGCGCACGGTCCAGGCGATCGTGACCGACCTCGAATCGGACGGCTACCTGCGGCGCGTACGTGACGGGCGGCGCAACCGCTACGAGATCTCGGCGGGCGCCATGTTCCGGCACCCCGCCGAGGCGGGGGTGCAGGTGGCCGGCCTGCTCGCGCTGCTCACCGGGGCCCCCGGCGCCGCCGGAACCGCCGCGCCGCACGCCCCGGCCGTCCCGGAGTAGGCCGCGCCGCACGCCCCGTACGCGCCACCCGTACGTGTGCTACGTCACACGGAAGGCGATCGCCTCGGGCTCGCGGTGGAAGGTCAGCCGGTCCCAGTCGGTGAACGCCAGGTCCGTGACGGCCAGCAGCCGCCCGGAGCCGTCGTGCACGGTGCGGCGCACGGACAGCCCGCAGGCTGGCGCGGCTCCGGCCGGATGGGTGGTACGGGTCATCGTGATGGTCTCCGAGGTCCGGCCGCGCGCCGCGGCCCGCTCCAGCCAGCGGTGCAGCGGCCGCAGGTCCTCGGCCCGGGCCCCGTCCGGCCGGTCGAGGTAGGCCGCCAGCTCCGGGGTGCGGGCCACCGTGCGCGGGCAGAGGTACGTCACCGTGTGCCGGATCACGCGCCCGCCGGGCCCGTGCACGTGGCGGTGGTGCACCAGGGTGCGCTCCCCGCCGGCCATCCCGAGCAGGGCGGCGAGCGAGGGCGGCACGGTGACCAGGGTCAGCCGGGTCCGGGTGAGGCGGGGGCCGGGGCCGGCCTGCCGGGTCGGGGCGGGCCGGGAGCCGGGGCGCGCGGGGGGTGCGGCGTACCCGGCGCCGGGCAGGGCCGCGGCCCGGGTGCCCCGCCGGCCCGTGACGACCAGTCCGTCGGCCCGCAGCTCCTGGAGCGCGGCCCGGACCGTCTGCCGGTTGACCTCGTAGCGGGCGGCCAGGGTGCGTTCGGAGGGCAGTCTGCCGCCGGAGGTCCGGGCGGCGCGGTCGAGTTCGTCCCGCAGCTGTGCGGCGATCCGCTGGTACTTGGGCATGGCGGCCGGGCCGCCGCCCCGCGAAGGGGAGGGCATGGCTTCTCCTCTGACGGGTGGTCAAGGACTGCGCGGTCTGCCCGGCCAACCTAGCATTGGTCTATACCTTTCGGTACGGGGGTTCCGGCGGCCCGGCCCACCTTGGCCGAATCCCGCGCCCGTCCACCGCCCGCTCATTCCCCCCGCAGCGGGTTGGGCAGCGGCAGGTAGCGCGCGTCGGCGCCGTCCGCCCGGGTCCAGCGCAGCAGGAGGTTCGTCTTGGCCGGAAGCGCGGGGGCCGCGAGCAGCTCCGCGATCTCCGGCAGGCCGTACGCGGCGTCGTAGCGCAGCAGCTCCTCGCGGACCGCGGGCCACACCCCGCCGGCCGCCCCGGGGTGGTGCTCGGCCAGGGCTCCGCCCACCTCCGCGAGGTGGTTGACGACCAGGCAGTACACGAGCCGCTGCCAGGCGCCCTCGCGCGGCATGTCCCCGGGGAGTTTCACGCCCTCCGCGTCGCGGAAGAGGGCCTGCACCGGCATGCCCCGGCCGTCCACGGCGACCAGGCAGTTCTGGAGGTGGGCCTCCAGCACGATCCCGTGCCGGGCGAACAGGTCCAGGACCGGAGGCACGACATGGCGCAGGTACGCCCGCCACCAGGCGGCCGGGTCGGAGGCGGCCTCCAGCGGGCTGCCGGCGAACCCCTCGGCGAGGGCCGCGGACAGCAGCGGCACCGCGCCCGCCGCCACCCCGGTGCGCAGGCCGTCGCGGACCAGGACGGCCAGTTCCTCGAAGGCGAAGTCGGCGGTGCGGTACCCGCGGTCGCTCAGCCACACCGCGCCCGATCCGGTACGGCGGCGCAGATCGGCGAAGGCGGCCTCCACGGCGGAGTCGGTGCGGCGCAGCTTCAGCAGGTCGTGCCGCCACAGCCGGCGCACGTCGTTGGTGATCCGGACGTCGAGGCTGAACTTCGCGAACAGGTCGGCGTCCGGGCCTGGGGCGTACACGGTCCGCACGGAGGCGGTGGGCCACACCGGCAGCCGGGTCGGGCCCAGCCGCAGCAGACGCCCGTCGGCGAAGGCCTCGCGCACCTCCCGGCGGCCGCCGACCAGCTCCAGCTGCCAGGGGTGCGCGGGCAGCGCCCGGTATCCGGCGGGCGGGCGGGGGCCGTCGAGGATCCCGGCCAGTGCGTCGACCGCGTCGGCGGCGGCCGGACCGCCCTCCTCGGCCACCTGGTCCTCGCGCAGCCCGAGCACCACGAGGGGGAAGCGGGTGTGCGCCTCGGGGGCGTACGGCAGCCAGCTCGCGGCGGGCGCGCCGCCCCGGGCCTTGGGGGCGGGGTGGTGCGGATGGCCCATCACCAGCGCCTGTTCGGACCGGACGTACGGGTCCTCGGGCGCCTCGGCGGCCGCCCGGGCGGCCAGCAGCGCCGCGACCGCCTCGCGGCTGTCGTCGATCTCCCCGGGCAGTTCGTCGTTGGAGACGCCCGTGCAGCGGTGCAGTTCGTCGGAGACGAGCTTGACGAGCTCCGCGTGGCCGAGCCGGTGCCAGCCGTCCGCCGTGCGCAGCTCCGCGCCGGCCGGGCGGCGGCCTCCGGAGACCCGCAGCAGCCGGCCGCTGCCGCGCAGCCGGTGGACCTGCCCGCCTTCGGCCTCGCCCACCTCCCTGAGCAGGCAGTTCAGGAGCGGGGCGGCGCTGAGGGCGTCGGCGGCGGTGTTGAGGTCCACGGGTTCCATCCGGTCCGTCTGCGGGGTGCCGGCGGTGCGTGGGAAAGGACCACCGGCCGTGATCTTCAGTATCCGCGATGATGAAGTGATCATCGGCTTGACCGACCTGAGAGGACCGGACCCCTGGACCGCAGCAGGCACGTTTCCCCGCCCGACCCCGGGCACTCCCCCGCCACCCCAGCCGAGGAGGCCGTCGCCGTCGCGCTGGCCGGCGTACGGC
Organism: Streptomyces sp. NPDC040718; assembly: GCF_055593565.1. Classification (NCBI taxonomy): domain Bacteria; kingdom Bacillati; phylum Actinomycetota; class Actinomycetes; order Kitasatosporales; family Streptomycetaceae; genus Streptomyces; species Streptomyces sp. NPDC040718. The sequence goes on from NZ_JBVIXO010000006.1 coordinate 454,071, forward strand.
CCGGGCTGGGGGCCGCGTACGAGGCCTCGCTGGAGGGGGCCCGCTCCGCCGTGCTGACCCGGCTGTGGCGGGCGCTTGCCTTCGAACCGCTGCCGTGGGTGGTGCGCCGGGAGCACGGGCCGGACTCGCTCAGCCTGCTGCTGGCCGGGGGCGGGCGGCTGGAGGGGCCGCCCGCCGACCCGTACGCGACGGGCTCGCGGGTCGGCGAGGTGCGCCTCGACGGGCGGCCCCACCGGCAGGCGGCCCGGCTGGTCCGGGCGCTGCGGGTGCCGCACGGCTCCGCCTTCGCCGCCGAGCTCGACGACAGCACCGCCTCCCTGGCGCTGTCCCGGGCCGGGCAGCCGGGCGGGGAGCAGCCGGAGCCGTCGGCCGGGTGGGAGTGGGAGCAGCGGGTGGTGGACGGGCACCCGTACCACCCCAACTGCCGCTCCCGGCCCGGTTTCACGGTGGCCGAGCAGCTGGCGTACGCCCCGGAACACCGGCCGGTGGTGGACCTCGGGCTGGTCCCCGTACGGGCCGCGGAGTGCCTGGTGGCCGGGGAGTGGCCGGAGCACCTGCGCGACGGGGACCGGGTCCTGGTGCCGGTCCACCCCTGGCAGGCCGAGCACGTCCTGAAGGGCGAGGAGGTCCTGCCGGGGTTCGGGGCGCATCCGCTGATGGCGCTGCGCACCCTCGCCCCGGCGGCGGGCGGCCCGCATGTGAAGACGGCGCTGAGCACCCGGCTGACCTCCTCCGTCCGGGACATCTCCGCGTACTCGGTGGAGACGGCCGCCGTGGTCTCCGCCTTCGCCCACGCGCTGACCGAACGGCTCGACGGACGGCTGCACATCACCCGGACCCTGGGCGCGGCCACCGCGTACAGCCCGGACCTGGCGGCGGTGCTCCGCGAGCCCCCGGAGGCGTACGCGGGGCCGGGCGAGCGGGTCGTGCCGGTTGCGGCGCTGGCGGGTACGGAGCCGGCGGGTTCGGCCGCCTGGCGGGCCGAGTTCGCGCGGCTGGCGCTGTCGGTGTGCCTGAGGGTGCTGGACCTCGGGGTGGCGCTGGAGGCCCACGGGCAGAACCTGCTGGTGGTGCTGGCGCCCGACGGGAGCCCGCTGCGGCTGGTCTACCGCGACCTGGCGGACATCCGGATCAGCCCGGCCCGCCTGGCCCGGCACGGGCTGCCGGTGCCGCCCCTGTCGGGCCGGCTGGTCACGGACGACGAGACGGTGCTGCGGCGCAAGCTGTTCGGCTCCCTGGCGGCCGGGGCACTCGCCTCGACGGCGGGCTCTGCCGGGGCGTTCGCCGACTGCCTCGCGGCCGGGCTGGACGGTACGGCGCCCACCGCCGACTCGGCGGCGCTGCGGAGCGGGCCGCTGCCGGTGAAGGCGCTCACGCTGATGCGGCTGAGTCCGGGGGTGCCGGGCGACCAGTGGGCGGAGCTGCCCTCGCCGCTCGCCGGAGGCTGACCGGGGCGGAACCTCCGGGGGATGAGGCGGCCGGTCGGGCGGCTACTGTTCAGGGGCATGACACAGACCTCGCGCCTCAGTGCCGTCCAGGCGTCCTACGACACCGTCGCGGTCGACCACGCCCGGCTGCTGAGCGGCGATCTGGAGGGCCGGCCCCTGGACCGGGCGGTGCTGAACGCCTTCGCCGAGTACGTGCTCGGCGGGGGCGGCGGGGCGGTGGCCGACCTGGGCTGCGGCACCGGCCGGGTGACGGCGTACCTGGACGGCCTCGGCGTACGGGCCTTCGGCGTCGACCTCTCCCCCGCGATGGTGGCGGTGGCCCGGCGCAGCCATCCGGGGCTCCGGTTCGAGGTGGGACGGATGGCCGGGCTGGACATTGCGGACGGGGTGCTGGGCGGGGTCCTGGCCTGGTACTCCACCGTCCACACCCCGCCGGAGGAACTGCCCTCCGTCTTCGTGGAGTTCGCCCGGGTGCTGGCGCCGGGGGGCCATGTGCTGGTCGCGTTCGAGGCGGGGGACGAGCGGCGCCGGCTGGAGCACGCCTACGGGCATCCGGTCGACCTCGACGTGTACGGGACCCCGCCGGAGCTGATCGCCTCGCTGCTGGCCGGGGCGGGGCTGGCGGAAGTGGCCCGGACGGTCCGGGAGCCGGGCGCGGACGAACAGGGCCCGCAGGGGTTCCTGCTGGCCCGCAAGGGCCTGCGGGATCCGGCCGCCTGAGGCGCGGCGGCGGGGCGGCCGCGGCGGCGACCGCGCCCGGCGCGCAGGCCTGGACCCCGATTGGCCCGCGCGCCGCGCGGTGGGGGGCCGGGCGGGCTCGCGGAGGTGCAGCGCCGCTACCCGCCCGGGGCTTTCGGGGAGGGCGTCAGCTCTGCCAGGCGGTCCAGCTGCCGCTGTTCAGACGGTGGCGGGACCAGCGGTCGCCGTCCATGCCCACGACGGAGACCGTGGGGTTCCAGGTGTTGTTGCCCTCGATCCGGACCCCGCTGCGGACCTCGCCGCCCATGGACTCCCAGCCGGACCAGCCGCCGCTCGCGTGGCTGTACCGGGTCCACACCGCGAAGTCGGTGCCGACGATGAAGACCTGCCGCTGCCCGTTCGGGAAGGTCTGCCACGCCTCCCCGTACTCGCAGATGTAGTCGCCGCCGAGGCCGGACACGTGACAGTAACCGGCGGCCGCCGCCGGGTTCTGGCCCGGCGCCGGGGCGGCCGAGGCCACACCGGTGAGGGCGACGCCCGCCAGGGCGAGGGTGGAGGCCGCGAGGGCCGAGGCACGGACGATGGACAAGGCCATGAAGCCGACTCCCTGTTTCCCACTCGTCTTCGGAGGATGCCGGCCGGCCCTCACGGCCCCCGCCCCCACGGGGATGGGAGGGCGGGCGCCGTGGTGCGGACCGCCCGGCGTGGAGAAGCCTTCCAGCGCCCGCAAACGCGGTCCTAACGCCGGGCTAACGGAGCGTCACCGATCCTTGCGCCACACGGCCGTTCCGGTGGCCGCTCGGGCGTTGCCGCAGGTACGGGCGGTGCGGGGTGGCGTGCAGGGGCCGCGGCGATTGGCCGGGACCCCCCTCAGGAACCGAAATACGGAGACATATGCTCGGCCGGGGAAAGCGAATGGAAGGGGCATGCATGGAGTTCCGCGTGCTGGGGACGGTCTCCTTGGTGGCCGAGTGCGGAAGGCCCGTGCAGCTGGGCCCCGCCAAGCGGCGCAGCCTGCTGGCGATGCTCCTGCTGCGGCCCAACGCGGCCGTCGGCGTGGACCGGCTGACCCGGGCACTGTGGGACGAGGACCCGCCGCGGCACTCCCGAACGGTACTGCAGGGCCACGTCTCGCGGCTGCGCGCCCTGTTCGCCGAGCACGGCGCGTCCGCCCACGGGGTCGAACTCCTCACCCAGGGAACGGCGTACGCGCTGCGGCTGCCCGAGTCCCTGGTGGACGCCCACCGCTTCGAACGGCTGCACCGGCTCGCCCGGGAGCAGCACGAACCGGCCCGGACGGTACGGCTGCTGCGGGAGGCGCTCGCACTGTGGGAGGGGCCCGCGCTGGGCGGGACCGTGGGCGGGCCCCTGCTGGAGGCCGCCGCCCACGGGCTGGACGAGCTGCGGCTGGCCGCCGTGGAGGAACTGGCCGGAGCGCACGCGCTGCTCGGCGAGCACGCCGCGGCGGCGGCCCTGCTGCGGGCGGAGGCCGTGCTGCACCCGCTGCGGGAGCCGCTGGTCGCGGCGCTGATGCTGGCGCTGGGGCGGTCGGGCCGGCAGTCGGACGCGCTGGACTGGTACCACCGCACGCGCGAGTTGCTCGCCGAGCAGCTGGGCGTCGATCCCGGAGCGGTGCTCTCGGACGCGTACACCGCTCTGCTGCGGGCCGGTGAACCCGCGCGGGCGGCCACGGCGCCCGCGGCGGTGACCGTCAGGACGGCCGGCACGGCCGCCGGGGCACCCGCCGTGGTGTCCGGGGAGCCCGCCGGGGAAGCCCGGCTGCGCGTCGTCGGCAGCGCCGACGGGCAGTCCGGGGCGGCCGGGGTGACCGGGGTGACCGGCGCGGGAATCGGCGGGACCGGCTCCGGCCCCGGTGTGGCCGTCGCTGCCGGAGCAGGGCACGCGGAGGCGCCACCGGCCGCCCGCGCCGTGACGGGACCCCAGCTGCTGCCGCGTCGGCCCGGCGGCTTCACGGGCCGCACCGGCGAACTGGCGGCGCTCGACCGGGAGGCGGCCGCGGACCCCGGCCCCGTCGTCATGCTCACCGGCAGCGCCGGCGTCGGGAAGACGGCGCTGGCCCTGCACTGGGCGCACCGGCACCGCGCGGAATTCCCCGACGGCCGGCTCTTCGCCGACCTCCACGGCTACAGCCCCATCCCGGCCAGGGACACCACCTCCGTGCTGCGCGAGTTCCTGCTCGCGCTCGGCCTCCCGGCCGAGCGGATGCCCGACTCCCCGCAGGCCCTCGGTGCCCGCTACCGGGAGCTGACCTCCGGGCGCCGGATGCTGGTCGTACTCGACAACGCCCGTGACTCCGAACAGGTGCGGCCGCTGCTGCCCGGCGGCGACGCCTGCGTCACGGTCATCACCAGCCGCAGCCGGCTCGGCGAGCTGGTGGTCTCCGACGCCGCCCGCCCCGTACCGGTGCGCGAGCTGCCCGCCGCGCAGTCCACCGAGCTGCTCGCCGCCGTCCTGGGCGCGGACCTGATCGCGGCCGAGCCGGAGGCCGCGGCGCACCTCGCGGGGCTGTGCGACGGCCTGCCGCTGGCCCTGCGCGTGGCGGCCGCCCGGCTCGCCACCCGCCCGCACCAGGGGCTCGCCGCCTTCGCCGGCGAACTCGCCGACGAGCACACCCGGCTGGACCTGCTGAACGTGGGGAACACCGGCGTCGCCGCCGCGCTCCACCTCACGGTGCAGCACCTGCCGGAGCCCGCCCGGCGGATGTTCCACCAGCTCGGACCGCACACCGGGGCCGCCCTCGACATCCGCACCGCCGCCGCGCTCGGCGGCTGCCTGCTCAGCCAGGCCGCCGCCGCCCTGGACCAGCTGGCCGCCGCCCAGCTGGTGGTGGAGGCGGGCCCGCAGTCCTACGTACTGCACGACCTGGTGCGGCTGTACGCCCGCAGCCTGTCGCCCGGTCACGACCCGGAGGGGCTGCTGCGGCTGCTCGACCACTGGCTGCGCACGCTCCTCGCGGCCTGCGCCGCCGCCGAACCGGGCAGCGAGCCCTGCTGCGCACTGCCCGCCGGGGCCCGGCCGACGGCTCCGGTGCGGCCGTTCGCCGACCGTGCGGACGCCCTGGCCTGGTTCTCCGCCGAACGGGAGGCGCTGCGCGGCGCGGTCGAATCGGCCGTCGCCGCCGGGCTGCACGACCGGGCCTGGCGGCTGGTGCTGCTCCAGTGGCCGCTGATCGTGTGGCAGGTCCGCGACGGCTGGGTGCCCCTGCTCGAACGGGCGCTGGCCTGCGCCGAAGCGGACGGCGACCCCGGCGCCCAGTCGCGCACCCGGGCGCTGCTGGGCTGGGTGCTGTCCGAGGAGGGCCGCCCGGAGGAGGCCCTCGCGCAGCTGGAGCTGGCGCCGGGCCTCGCGGCCCTGGCCGGCGACGCCAACGCGGAGGCCATCGCCCGGATCAACTTAGCCGTCGCCCTCGTGCGGGCGGGCGAACGGGCCCGGCCCGCGGAGCTGCTGGTCTCGGCGCTCGCCCTGGCGGAGCGGGCGGGACGCACCGACACGGCCGCCCTGGCCCACCAGCACCTCACGGAGCACCTGCTGACCGTGGGCGCGCCCGAGGAGGCCGCCGACCACGCGGTCCGCGGCCTGGCCCTCGCCGCCCCGCCCGCCGCGGCGCCCCGGCGGGTGGTGCTGCGCACCCTGTACGGCGAGGCGCTGGCGGCGACGGGCCGCAGGCGCGAAGCGGCGCGCCAGCTCGACGACGCCGTCCGGGAGGCGCGGGCCCACGCGTACGAGGAGGGCGAGAGCGCGGCCCGCGCGGCGCTGGCGGCGTTGGCGGAACGTTGAGGCCGGTGCCGGGCCGCCCGCCCGCCCGGCGTCGGCGCGGCCGTGGTCCGTTCGGGCGGGAAGCCGCGCCCGGCGGTCCCGCCTGCTCGGCGATCGGGCGCGGCGGTGGCAGGAAGGAGGGATGAGCCTTCCACGCCGCCGGGTCCTCGCGAGTACGGCAGCCGCCGTCGTCGCCGCCACCGGGGCGAGCGCGCGGGCGGACGGCGTACGGGGCGGCGGGACGCGACGGGGTGCGCGTACGGCGGCCGGGGCGGGGCCCGACTTCGGGGCGCTCGGCCGCTCGATGGACGGCCGGCTGGTCCTGCCGGGGGACGCGGACTACGCCGAGGCCCGGCAGCTGTTCCAGCCCCGCTACGACACTGTCGCGCCCGCGGCGGTGGCCTATCCCGCGCACGCCGGGGACGTGGCCGTCTGCCTCGACTTCGCCCGCCGCTCCGCCGCCGCGGTGGTGCCGCGCGGCGGCGGCCACAGCTACGCCGGGTGGTCGACGGCCGCCGGGGCACTGGTGGTGGACACCGGGGCGATGGCCTCGGTGGCGGTCCGGGGCGACGAGGTGCGGGTCGGCGCGGGCGCCCGGCTCGCCGACGTGCACGCCGCCCTCGCCGCGCGCGGCCTGGGCGTCCCCGCCGGGCTGTGCCCCTCCGTCGGCATCGCCGGGCTCGCCCTCGGCGGCGGGCTGGGGCTGGGCTCGCGGGCGTACGGGACCACTTCGGACCGGCTGTCCGGCGCCCGCGTGGTGACCCCGGACGGGGTGGTCCGCGAGGTGGGCGCCGACCGGGACCCCGGCCTGTACTGGGCGCTGCGCGGCGGCGGGGGCGGCAACTTCGGCGTGGTCACCGAGTTCCGGCTGCGCACCCATCCGGTCGGCGACGCCGCGTACGCCGAACTGCACTGGTCCGCCGGGGACTCCGCGGCGGTGGTACGCGGCTGGCAGCGCTGGCTGGCCGGGCTGCCGGACCCGTTCTGGAGCCAGGTGGAGTTCACCGTGGAGGCCGGCCGGGACGCCGTCCCCTCCTTCAGGGCGGTGTGCCTGGACGGGCGGGCGGAGCTGGAGCGGGAGCTGACCCGGCTGGCCGGCCTGGTGGGCCGGGAGGCGCGGGACGGCTGGACCGTCGTACGGGGATACGGGGACACCGTGCGGGCCATGGCCGGCTGCGCGGACCGCGGTCCCGAGCAGTGCAGGCTGCCGGGGCGGCTGCCCGGCCGGGATCCGCGGGGGCGTCTGGGGCGGGACTCGTACGCGGCCCGCTCCGACTTCTGGGGCGGGGACGGGCTGCCCGACGGCGCGGTGGCGGCGGTGCTGGCCGCGGTCCGGCGGTACGGGCGCGAGGTGCCGGGCGGCGGGTTCGGGGTGGTCCAGTTCGACGGGGTGTGCGGCGGGGCGGTGAACCGGGTGCCCGCGGCGGCCACCGCGTTCGTGCACCGGGACAGCGCCTTCCTGGCCCAGTACCTCGCGTACTGGCCGGAGTCGGCGACCGCCGCCGAGGTCTCCCGGCACCGGGGCTGGCTCGACGGGCTGTGGCGGGACCTGCGCCCGTGGGCGGGCGGCCGCGCCTACCAGAACTACGCCGATCCGGAACTCTCCGGCTGGCGCGAGGCCTACTACGGGTCCAACCTCCCCCGCCTGGAGGAGGTCAGGCGCGCCTACGACCCGGGCCGGCTGTTCCGTTTCCCCCAGGCCGTCTAGGACAGTCACGACAGGAGCGAGCGATGCGACGTTTGTTGACGGTGGCGACGGCGGCGGCCGCGGCGGCCGCCGCCCTGATGCTGCCGGGCGGGGCGCTGCCCGTCACGAGGACGGAGCGGGCCGAGGCGGCCTCCGAGCACTGGTCCGCGCGGGAGGCCACGGCCTTCTGGACGGAGGACCGGATGGCCTCCGCCCGGCCCGTACCCGAACCGGGGCCGGCCGCGGACCCGGTCCCGGCCGCCGACCCGGCCGCGGTGGTGGCCGGTCCGGCGACACCGGAGCCGCCCCCGCCGTCGGCCCCGTCCGCGCCCTCGGCTCCCGACCCGGCCCTACCGGCCCGGCCGGACGCGCCCGCCGCCCCCGACACCGCAGTGCCCGTGCCCGAAGCCCCCGACGCCGCCGTGCCCGGTCCGGCGGCCGCCACGCCCGCGCCGCCCGTACCGGCACCCGAACCGCCGGCCGAACCGCCGGCCGAGCCCGCCGTACCGGTGCCGGCACCCGCGACCGTACCCGTACCGAGCCCGCCCGCCAAGGCGGCCCTGCCGGCCACGAACGGCGTCGGGCAGGACTTCAACGGGGTCCCGGTCGTCGGCCGGATGTTCGTCATGCAGGGCAGCGGCGCCTACTTCTGCACCGCCAGCGTGGTCTCCTCCCCCAGCCGGGACATGGTGCTCAGCGCCGCGCACTGCCTGCTCGGCACGGACACCCGCCAGGTGGCCTTCGTCCCGCAGTACACGCGCGCGAAACCGCGCCCGTACGGGCTCTTCCCGGTGCTGCGCGACGCCGCGGGCCGCTCGAAGGTGTGGATCGCCCCCCGCTACCGCACCGACGGGCCCGACCGGGCGGCCACCCTCGACGTGGCCTTCGCCCAGGTCGGGCCGGGCGCCGACGGCCTGCCGGTGGAGGACGTCGTCGGCGGGAACCGGCTCGTCACCGGGGCCACCTTCAACCACCCCAAGGTGACCCTGATCGGCCACCCGGCGCCCGCCGCACGCCCGCGCGTGTGCGTGAACAAGACGACCAAGTTCACCAGCGGCGACCCGAAGAGCCCCGGTTCCTTCCTGAGGATCGACTGCACCGGCTATCCGGGCGGGACCAGCGGCGGCCCCTTCCTCGCCCGCTACGACGCGCAGACGATGACCGGCGACGTCGTCGGGGTGATCGGCGGCTGGAAGACGGGCGGGCCGACCGCGGACACTTCGTACAGCTCCTACTTCGGCGCGGAGATCAGGAAGCTGTACCAGACGGCGGTTGCCGGGGCACTGGCGCATTGACCACCCGCACCCAGCGGGTGCGGCGCGGGTTGCCGACCGTGCGCGGGGTCGCCGGGACGCCGTCGGCGGTCAGCGGGTCGGCCGGGGCGAGCGCGAGCTGGCGGCGCAGGTCCGCCAGGGCCGCGTGCACCGGCGCGAGGATCACCTCGGCGCGCGGGTGGATGTACGCGAGGGCGTGCGCGGTGGTCTCGATGGTCTCGGCGGCGTCCTCGGCGGCGCTCCGGCTCCACCCGCCGGGCCCCCCGCCGCTCCAGGGCGCGACGGCGTCGTAGAGGTGGCAGGCGGCATCGGCCGCGGCGTCGGCCCGTTCACCGACGCCCGGCCCGGCGATGGTCGGCAGCAGCTCCATGCCCGCTCAACGAGCGGGATGCGCCGGGGGAACGAGACGGCGGCGGATCCCGGGCGGCGGATCTCCCGCCCGGTCGGCGGGGCGTGCGCTTAGGCTGGCGGGATCATGAGCCTGAGAGTGCGCAAGCCGGCCGGTAGGGGAAAGACGGGCGCGAGGGGCCGGACGGCCGGGAGGACCCGGGAGCCCGGTGCGGCCGGTGCGGCCGGTGCGCCCGGCGCGTTCGCGCAGTTCGCCGTGGCGCTGCGGACGCCCGCGCGGACGGGCGAGCCGTTGCTGGCGCGGGCGCCCAGGGCGTGGCAGCGGATGACGCCCTTCGCCGTGATGGGCGTCTTCGTGGTGTCGCTGCTGCCGGTGACGATCGCGGTGCTGACCGACGACTACGGACTGGGCGGCGGTTGGGCCGGGGCCCTGGGCGTGGCGCAGACGGTGCCGCTGCTGCTGGCGGTGTCGCGCCCGCTGGCGGCCTGGGGCGTCGTGCTGGTCGCGGACGTCGTCGGGGCGGTGCTGCTGACCGGGGCGGACCGGGTGGCCGGGCACTCCTGGCCGTGGACGCCGATGGCGGTGGTCGGGTACCTGGCGCTGATGGTCTGCCTGGGGCTGCGCGAGCCGGTGCGGACGCTGGTGCGGGTGGGTCTGGCGACGGGCGGGGCCGGGGTGGTGCTCGGATTCTTCGCGCCGGCGGGGGTGACGAACACCGTGGCCCTGCTGTTCGTGCTCAGCGGCTGCGTGCTCGCCGTGACGGGCGCGCTGCGCGGGCTGGGTGACGCGCGGCAGCGCATCGCCGAGCAGGAGAGCATCAGCGGGGCGGAGCGGGCCCGGCGCACCCTGCTGGAGGAACGGGCGCGGATCGCGCGGGAGTTGCACGACGTGGTGGCCCACCACATGTCGGTGATCACGGTGCAGGCCGACTCCGCGCCGTACCGGCTGCCCGGCATGGAGGAGCCGGTGCGGGAGGAGTTCGCGGCGATCGCGGCCAGTGCGCGCGAGTCGCTGGGCGAGATGCGGCGTCTGCTGACGGTGCTGCGGGGCGACTCGGGCTCCGGCGGTGCGGACGGGGACCGGGCCCCGCAGCCGGGCATCGCGCGGATCCAGCAGCTGGTGGAGGCGACCGTGCGGGCCGGGCAGCCGGTGGAGTGCTCCCTGGCCGCGGAGCCGGCGGACGCGCCGGTGCCGCCGGCCGTGGACCTGTCGGCGTACCGCATCGTGCAGGAGGCCCTCGCCAACGTGGTGCGGCACGCCCCGGGCGCGGCGGCCCGCGTCTCGGTGACGCACTCCGCCGAGGACGGCGAGGTGCTGGTCCTGGTCGTCAACGGCCCGGCCCGGGACCCGGTGGTGGAGCTGGAGGGTTCCGGTACGGGGCACGGCCTGGTGGGGATGCGCGAGCGCGTACGGTTGACCGGCGGGACCCTGGACGCGGGCCCGCTGCCCGATGGCGGTTTCCGGGTGGCCGCCCGGCTCCCCCTCGACCCGCCCGATCCGCCCGATCCGCCCGAACCGCTCGACTCCGGTACCGAGGAGCCCAGTTGACCATCCGCGTGATCATCGTCGACGACCAGGCCATGGTGCGGGCGGGGTTCGCCGCGCTGCTGTCCGCGCAGGCCGACATCGACGTGGTGGGCGAGGCCCCCGACGGCCGCCAGGGGATCCTGGTCTCGCGCACGGTGCACCCCGACGTGGTGCTGATGGACGTACGGATGCCGGAGCTGGACGGCCTCTCGGCCGCCCGCGAGCTGCTGGACCCGCCGCCGGGGGTGACGCACCGGCCGAAGGTGCTGATGCTGACCACCTTCGACATCGACGACTACGTGTACGAGGCGCTGCGCGCGGGCGCGTCCGGGTTCCTGCTGAAGGACGCCCCGCCGGCTGACCTGATCGCGGCGGTCCGGGTGGTCGCCTCCGGCGAGGCGCTGCTGGCGCCGTCGGTGACCCGCCGGCTGATCGCGGACTTCGTGCGGCAGCGGCCGGCGCCGCGCAAGGATCCGGCGCTGCGGCTGAACGGGCTGACGCCGCGCGAGACGGAGGTGCTGGAGCTGATCGCGCGGGGCCTGTCGAACCAGGAGATCGCCGCCCACCTGGTCCTGGCGGAGCAGACGGTGAAGACGCACATCGGCCGGGTCCTGGGGAAGCTGGACCTCCGCGACCGGGCGCAGGCGGTGATCTTCGCGTACGAGGCGGGCCTCGTCCGCCCGGGCGACTCCGGCCCCGCCTAGGTGTCCGGATCCGCTCTGCGGATATGGGCGGATTGTCGGCGTTCGCGGCCATCGGCGGCGGGGGGGGTCCGGCGGTGCGGACCGCGTGGGGCCACCCGGCGCCGCGGCCCGCCCCGGCAGGGCGGTTAGGGTGGCCGGGTGAACCTTTCTTCCGCGCTTCCCCGTTCCTTCCGGCTGCTCGTCACTGGCGGGGGGACCGGTGGGCATACCTACCCCGCCCTGACCGCGATCCGCACCCTGCAGGGCCGCCTCGCGGCCGCCGGCGGCACCCTCGACGTGCTGTGGATCGGAACCGCCGACGGCCTGGAGGCCCGGGTCGCCCCCGCCGAGGGGATCGCGTTCAAGACCGTCGCCACCGGGAAGATCCGCCGTTCGGCGAACCCGCTGAAGATGCTGTCCGCGGCGAACATGAAGGACATGGCGAAGGTGCCGCTCGGCGTCGCCCAGGCCCGGACGATCGTGTCCGAGTTCGCCCCGGACGTGGTCCTCGCCACCGGCGGGTACGTCGCCGTGCCGGCCGGGCTCGCGGCGCGGATGTGCAAGCGCCCGCTGGTGCTGCACGAGCAGACCGTGCGGCTCGGGCTGGCCAACCGGAAGCTGGCCGGGTCGGCCACCCGGATCGCCGTGTCCTCGGAGTCCTCGCTGCCGCTGCTGCCGGCGGAGGTCCGCGAGCGCGCCGTCGTCACCGGCAACCCGGTCCGCCCGGAGGTGCTGTCCGGGCACCCCGACAAGGCCGTGCACGCGCTGAACCTCACCGGCTTCGACCGCCGGCTGCCGACCGTCTACGTCACCGGCGGCGCGCAGGGCGCCCAGCAGATCAACGGCGTGGTGCGCGAGGTGCTCCCCTGGCTGCTGAGCCACGCGAACGTGATCCACCAGTGCGGCCCGGCCAATGTGGACGAGCTGCGCTACGCGGCCTCCGGCCTGGACCCTGTCCTCGCGGGCCGCTACCACGTGACCGGCTTCGTCGGCCCGGAGCTGCCGGACGTACTGGCGCTCGCCGACGTGGTGCTGTCCCGGTCCGGGGCGGGCACGCTGGCCGAGCTCACCGCGCTGGGCAAGCCCGCGGTGTTCGTCCCGCTGGCGACCTCCGCCGGCAACGAGCAGGCGCACAACGCCCAGCACCTGGCCGACGCGGGCGCCGCCGTCGCCCTGCTCGGCGAGGTCACCGCCCAGAGCCTCGCCGACGCGATCGGCCCGCTGCTCACCGACCCCAGCCGCCGGGCCTACATGGCCGACCGCGCCCGCGCGTACGGCCGCCCGGACGCCGCGGAGCGCCTGGTGGACGTCCTGCTGGAGGCGGCGGCGGCCCGCTGACCGTCCCGCAGACCGGCCCCCGGGGGCACTCGTAGCGCATCCACCACGACACTGGACCGGATACGCCCACGGGTGCCCCCTCGGCGTATCCGGCCGCCGGTCTCCTCCACCCCCTACTGCGGTATGACATCCGGCTTGGCTCTCCGGTCCGACGTGCGGCCGGGTGACTCCTTCCTACCTTCCTCCTCGTCACGGGCCCGCCAGGGGTGCCGGTTCGAGGAGAGGGGGAAGGGGCATGCGCCGCTTCCGTAGGACGGTCGTCGCGGCAGCGCTGGCGGTGGCCGTCGTCGCGGGGACCGCCGGATGGGCCGCCGGGGAAAGCCGGCCGGCCGTCACCGGGCCGCCGCCCGGGAGCGCCGCCTGGCGGGCCGGCTCGGTGGGCGGGCGGGCGCTGCCCGACCCGGAGGGGGCCTCCCCGCACGAGGTGGCCCGGTTCTTCACCGGCCTCGACGGGGACGCGCGCCGGGAGCTGGTGCGGGCCCACCCGCTCGTGGTCGGCAATCTGGACGGGGCGCCGCTCCCCCTGCGGTACGAGGCCAACCGGCTGGCCGTCCTCGCCACGGGTGGGGCCCGCTACGCCCCCCTCGCCGGACCCGGCCGGCAGATCCTGGCCTTCGACCCGCGCGGGCGGGGGCAGGTCGCCGAGGTGTTCGGGGACCCGGAACACGCCGCGCACGTCTCGGTGGTCGTGCCCGGGTCGGACAACGACGCCGCCACGCACGACGCCGCACGGGCCCCGCACACCGGACCGGCCGGAATGGCCCGCGCGCTGCGGGCGGCCGCCGGCGACGGGACCGCGGTCATCGCGTGGACGGGCTACACCACCCCGGTGGGGGTGGGTCCGGACGCGGCGACCGGGCGGCTGGCCGAGGCGGGGGCGGTCCGGCTGGCCCGGTTCACCGCCGGGCTGGACGCGGTCGGGGCGCCCGACCCGGTGCTGTTCTGCCACAGCTACGGCTCGGTGGTCTGCGGGCTGGCGGCCCGTCACACGGACGCCGCCGACGTGGTGGTCCTCGGCTCCCCCGGCATGCGCGCGGACACCGCCGCCGGCCTGGGCACCCGGGCCCGCGTGTGGGCGGCCCGCGGGCCGTCCGACTGGATCGCCGACGTGCCGAACGTGGAGCTCGCGGGCCTCGGCCACGGCGCCGACCCGGTCTCCCCCGCCTTCGGCGCGCGCCCGGTGCCGGCCGGCGACGTCCGGGGCCACACCGGCTACTTCGCGCCCGGCACCCGCTCCCTGGAGGCGTTCGCGGCGATCGCGAAGGGGGAGGCACGATGAGCGCGCTGACCCTGCTGCGGGGTGCGGCGGACCGGATCGACCGGCAGACCCCCGCCCACCGGGACCGGGCCGTGGACGGCCTGCGGGCGCTGGCCCTGCTGGCGGTGCCCACGGGCCACTGGCTGCTCGGCGGTCTCACCCTCGACGCGGAGGGCGGCCTGCACAACGCGAGCCCCCTGTCGGCCTTCGGCGCTCTCGCCCCGGCGAGCTGGGTGCTCCAGATGCTCGGCATCTTCTTCCTGGTCGGCGGCTACGCCTCGGCGCTCTCCTTCCGCCGCCGCACCGGCTCGACCGGGGCGTGGCTGAAGGGGCGGATGGTCCGGCTGGGGCGGCCGGTGCTCGGGGTGACGGCGGTGTGGGCGCTGGCCGCGCCCGCGCTGCACGCGGCGGGCGTGCCGGAGGCCACCCTGCGGACGGGGGCCACGCTGGTGGTGCAGCCCCTGTGGTTCGTCGGGGTGTACGCGGTGGTGACGGCGCTGACCCCGTACTGCGTGCGGGCGGCGGACCGGCTCGGCGGGTGGGCGGCGGCGCCGCTGCTCGGGTCGGTCGCGGTGGTGGACTTCCTGCGGTACGGGCCGCTCTCCGGCTCGGTGCCGTCCTGGCTGTCGGTGCTGAACGTGCTGCCGGGCTGGCTGTTCGCGTACCAGCTGGGCGTGGCGTGGTACGGGCGGCGGATCGGGCGGCGCGGGGCGTGGCTGCTGCTGGCGGGCGGGGTGGGGCTGTTCGCGGCGCTGCTGCTGGTCTTCCACTACCCGGCGTCGATGGTCGGGGTGCCCGGCGAGGCGCGGACCAACTCGCACCCGCCGTCGCTGCTGGTGCCGGCGCTGGCGTCGGCGCAGTCGGGGGCGGCGATCCTGCTGCGGGAACGGCTGGCGGGGCTGCTGGCCCGGCCGGCTCTGTGGGCTCCGGTGGTGGTGGTCAACCTGTCCGCGATGACCATCCTGTGCTGGCATCAGACCGCGATGCTGGCGGCGGCCGTGCCCGGCGCGCTCGCGGGCGAGGTGGCCGGGCTGACGACGGCGCCCGACACCCTGGGCTGGATCGCGGCGCGGGCGGCGTGGATGCCGGTGTTCGCGGTGCTGCTGGTCGTCATCGCCCGGTACGCCCGCCGGTTCGAGGTCGCCCCCGTCCGGGGCCGCCGGGCCCCGGCGGTACGCCGTACCGTGGCGGGGCTGCTGGCGGCGGGCTTCGCGGTGTTCGCGCTGGGCCTGGCTTAGGCCGTTTCCTCTCGGAGCATCTGATCGTCCGCTGATGTGCGTCGTTGACTGACGCCCAGTGGGCCCGCATCGAGCCGTTGCTGCCGGAAGGGCGCCCACAGCAGGCTGCGGATGTGGGCGATCAACTGCACCTGGGACCGCGTCTTCGCCGCCCCGCTCGCCCGGGCGGACGCCGAAGGCGACCTGGACCGGGTCGTCGCGGTCGATTCCACGATCGTCCGTGCCCACCAGCACGCCGCCGGGGCCGTCAAAGGGGGCCCCGGCCGGGTGCCGTTGACGATCTGGAGGGCGGGCCGCCCTGGACGTCCCCCTGACCCGGACTTCCTTTCGTCCGACCGTCTCCCATGGTGCGACGCGAGGGGAGGAGGCCGGATTCCGGGGTTGTGCGGACGTCCGGGTCCGTCAGACGAGGTGGATCGTGAAGCGCCTCAGGACCTTCTCGGGAGGGGTTGTGGGGATCGTCTCGGAGTGGACCCAGCCGCGAGCCTTCTTGTACGCCCCGGTGCCGCCAGTGATCGCGGTGTCGAAGGGACCCTGGTCGAGGTAGTTGAAGTACACCCCCTGCGTGGTGAGCTGGCCGCCCGGGAGGGTGTAGGTCACGAGGCACTGCTCCGCTTCATCGGGGAGGCCCCGGGTGGTGGTGCAGGAGCCGTGGGTCTCGCCGATCTTGTGCGGCCGCTCGTAGAAGAGGTCCGAGCGGACGACGACCTGATCGCCCTGCGAGACGCTGCCGGGGGTGACGGGGAAGCGGTTCAGCTCCTGCACCTCGGCCAGGACCGTGATGGTCCGGCCCTTGTCCCTGGCCTGGGCGGAACCGGTGTCCGTCGCGGCGGCCGCGACGGGGGTGCAGGCGAGGAGGGTGACCAGCGTGGCCGTGCCGAGGCAGGCCGCCTTGATGGGGCGCATCATGCGACTCCTGAGGTTGATGTTCGGGAATGAACGGATGTCGAACTTCCATCCGATTCCATCCGATTCCGTTCGATACCCTTCTTAACCCCGACTCCGCCCCGCCGCGGAGCACCCCGGCACGAACCACCGGCACACCAGCCGGTCGGACCAAGGTCAGGCGGCGGCGGAGCTCAGCACGAAGGCGAACGGCAGCTCCCTCCCCCGCCCGGACTCCACCGCCGACGTCGGCGGCTTCGCCCAGCTGCGCCACACCCTGGACAAGCAGGGTCGCCTTCGGCGTCCGGTCCGGCAGCAACGGCCTGGGGGTGTCCCGGGACCCCGGGATCAGGCCGGGCCGGATCCGTCTCCGCGGAGTGCGGCGGCCGCCGGGCCCTCGCCGTGCACCTCCAGGCGGCCCGCCCTGAGGGCCTCTGCCACACCGAGCGCGCCCTCGCCGAGCTCCCGGCAGGTGTCGGCGTCGAGGACGAGGCGGGCGTCCGCCGCCCCGGCGGGCCCGTCGCCGTAGACGGGGCCGTCCCCGCCGGCCGGGCCGTCGCCGCCGAGGCGGACGTGGAACACGCCCTCGTCCAATACCACGTCGACCACGGCCGGGACCCCGGTCGCGGGGAGGCGGCGCAGCAGGGGCAGGGCGTACCAGTGCGCCCGCAACGCGTCGGTGGGGCGGCGTTCGGCGAGGTCGGGGGCGCCCCATTCGGCGAGTGCCGTGAGGACGGGCAGCAGTCCGGCGCCGCGCGCGGTCAGCTCGTACACGGTGGCGGCCGCCGGCGGCGGGAGCTTGCGTCGGGTCGCCAGGCCCTGCGCCTCCATGTCCTTGAGCCGGCCCGCCAGTACGTCCGTGGAGACGCCGGGCAGGTCGGCGTGGAGGTCGGTGTACCGGCGGGGGCCGGCCAGCAGCTCCCGGACGATCAGCAGGGTCCAGCGGTCCCCGACCGCGTCCAGGGCGCGGGCCGAGGCGCAGTACTGGTCGTAGCTTCGACGGCGTGGCTGACGAGGTGACATGCAGCGCAGTCTAGACAACATGTTGGACTTTCCAAGCTCTCACTTGGTAAAACCAAGCAGGAAGTCCGCGGTGCGGGATTCCCAGTACGGGAACAGCGGGAACAGCGGGAACAGGGAGGGCACGGCATGGAGTTCCGGCAGTCGAGCAAGCTCAGCGAGGTCTGCTACGAGATCCGGGGCCCGGTGATCGAGCACGCCAACGCGCTGGAGGAGGCGGGCCACAGCGTGCTGCGCCTCAACACCGGCAACCCGGCCGCCTTCGGCTTCGAGGCGCCGGAGGAGATCGTCCAGGACATGATCCGGATGCTCCCCAAGGCCCACGGGTACACCGACGCACGGGGCGTGCTCTCCGCCCGCCGCGCCGTCGTCCAGCGCTACCAGGCCATCGGCCTGACCGATGTGACGGTGGACGACGTCTTCCTCGGCAACGGCGTCTCCGAGCTGGTCTCCATGGCCGTCCAGGCGCTGCTGGAGGACGGGGACGAGGTCCTCATCCCCGCCCCGGACTTCCCGCTCTGGACCGCCGTGACCACCCTCGCGGGCGGCAAGGCCGTGCACTACGTCTGCGACGAGTCCGCCGACTGGTACCCGGACCTCGACGACATGGCGTCCAAGATCACGGACCGCACCAAGGCCGTGGTCATCATCAACCCGAACAACCCCACGGGCGCCGTCTACCCCCGGGAGGTCCTGAAGGGCATCCTCGAACTCGCCCGGCGCCACGGGCTGATGGTCTTCGCCGACGAGATCTACGACCAGATCCTGTACGACGACGAGGTCCACCACAGCGCCGCCGTCCTCGCCCCCGACCTGGTCGTCCTCACCTTCTGCGGGCTGTCGAAGACGTACCGGGTGGCGGGGTTCCGGTCCGGCTGGCTGGTGGTGAGCGGCCCCCGGCAGCACGCGCGCAGCTATCTGGAGGGGCTGACCATGCTCGCCTCCATGCGGCTGTGCGCCAACGCCCCGGCCCAGTACGCCATCCAGGCCGCGCTCGGCGGGCGCCAGTCCATCAAGGAGCTGACCGGCCCGGGCGGCCGCCTCCTCGAACAGCGCGATCGCGCCTGGGAGAAGCTGAACGAGATCCCCGGCGTCTCCTGCGTGAAGCCGAAGGGCGCGCTCTACGCGTTCCCCCGCATCGACCCCAAGGTGCACCCGATCCACGACGACGAGCGGTTCGTGCTCGACCTGCTGCTCCGGGAGAAGATCCAGGTCGTCCAGGGCACGGGCTTCAACTGGCCCCGCCCCGACCACTTCCGGATCCTGACCCTGCCGTACGCCGACGACCTGGACGCGGCGATCAGCCGGATCGGCCGCTTCCTGAGCGGGTACCGGCAGTAGGCGCGGCCCGCCGCGACGACGAGAGCGCCGCTCCCCGTGGGGAGCGGCGCTCTCGTCGTGCGGTCCGGGCGCCGGTCAGGCGATGGAGGCGGCCACGATGGCGGCGACCGCCAGGTTGCAGGAGGCGGTGACCCACACGGCCGGGTGCGGCTCGGGGTCGACGACGATGGCACCGAGCTTGCCCGGGGTCACCAGGTCCAGCACCAGGAAGGCCACGGCCATCAGGACCAGGCCGAGCACGCCGAAGGCGGCGGTGGACAGCAGGCCCTTGCCGAAGTCCGCGTAGGTCGTCCAGATCGAGGTGAAGACGATGCCGCCGATGCCGAGGAGCGCCGAGCTGAGCAGGAGGGCCGCGTTGCGGTTGCGCTCCTCCCAGATCTGCTTCGGGAGCTTCCCGGGCGTCAGCACGTCCACGAGGACGATGCCGAGGATCAGCAGCACCAGACCCAGGGCGCCGTAGGCGCTCGTACGGCCAAGTCCGTTGACGATGTCGCTCATTGAGAAGCCTGTCTCCGCGTGGGTGGGAAAGGATGGCCCAGGACGGCCGGGACGGTGCCGTGGGGAGGCCGAATCTATCGCACGGCCCCGCCCCGGACCATGGGGAGGTCAGGAAATGGCAAAGGTCAGGGCCGCGCGGTCCGGGGAGGCCGGGGCGCTGACGGCGCTGGTGATGCGGTCGAAGGCCCACTGGGGCTACGACGCCGCCTTCCTCGCCGCGTGCGCGCCGCAGCTGCGCGTACGGGAGGCCGAGCTGGCCGCCCGGAGGATCTCGGTGGCCGAAAACGCTCGGGGGGAGCTGCTGGGCCTCGCCTCCCTGGACGACGCCGGGGACACTTCCGCAGAGGGACCCGGAGGCGGACCGGGGGACGGGCCGGCGGGCCGGCTCGGGCTGCTCTTCGTGGAACCCTCGGCCATCGGGCTGGGCACCGGGCGGCTGCTGTACCGGGACGCGCTGCGCCGGGCCGCCGCCCTGGGCCTGCGCCGGCTGCTGATCGACGCCGATCCGCACGCGGCCGGCTTCTACCGTGCGATGGGCGCCGAGGAGCGGCCCGGCGCGGCCCCGGAGGGGCTCGTACGCTTCGAGGCCGCGCCCGTGCCGCTCGCGGACTGGGCGCGGGCCTGGACGGGCGGGGTCCCGGCGGTGCACGTGGGCAACGTCGCCGAGTTCAACGCGCAGTTCGCCGACGCCTCGCTCGACCGCGAGCAGCGCGCCGCGCACGACTACGCCTGCCTCGCCGCCTTCTACAGCCCCCGCCCGGCGGCCCTGGTGCTGCCCCGGGCGGTGTCCCCCGGCTGGGTCGCCCTGGTCGGCCGGCAGCTGGGCTGGGACCCGGACGTCGAGGTGTACGACGGGCTCGCGGAGCGGGGCCCCGGGCTGTCGGACGCCGTGTCGGCCCGGCCGGCGCTGGCCCGGCGGGTGACGGAGGGCGGGCTCCCCCTCGTACCGTGGGGGCTGACCGGGCCGTACGCCCGGCTCGCGGGCCTGCCGTGGCGGCCGGTGGGGCTGCGGTACGAGTCGAAGTCGGCGGCACACGCCCTGTTCGGGCGGATCCTGGCGGACGGGGGCCATCCGGGGATCACGCTCCCCGCGCAGTGGCGGGCGACCGGGCGGCGGGCGGCCGTCCGGCTGCTGGCGGCGCGGTCCCGGGCCGGCGAGAGCACCGTTCTCAAATCGGAGCACGGTGTCGGCGGCTCGGGCACCACGGTGGTCACCCCCGGGAAGGTACGGGCCGCCGGCGGGGCCCGGGCCGTTCTGCGGCGGCTGCCCCGCGGGCCGCTGCTGCTGGAGGAGTACGTGCGCGGCCCCGCGGACCCGCGCGTGCCGCGGGACCTGACCTACGACGGGTTCGTGGACGGCTCGGGCCGGCCGCACGAGGTCGGCGCGGCGGTGATGGACGTGGCCGGCGGCGGCTACCGCGGAGCGACGGTCGGCCCGGGGGTGGTTCCCGGCCGCCTCGCGGGGCCGCTGCTGGCGTTCGGGGCGGCGGTGGGCCGGGAGCTGGCGGCGTCCGGCTACCGGGGCTGGTTCGACGTGGACTTCGTCACCGACGCGGCGGGGCGGCTCGCACCGACCGAGGCCAACCTCCGGCTGACCGGCCCCTCGGCGGCCTTCATGGTGGCGGCCCGGCTGGACGAGCTGCGGGGCGCGGGGCACCTCGTACGGATCGCGGACCGGGTGGAGCTGGGCGCGCGGCTGCCCGACGCGCAGCTGGAGGCCCTGTGCGCGGACCTGGTACGGGGCTGCGCCGCGCTCGGGGCCGTGTTCGTGCCGGCGATCCCGACGGCGGCGTTCGACCCGGTGCCGTGGCTGGGCGTGCTGGTGGCCGCGCGCGGCGCGGCGGCGCTGGACGCGGCCGAGGCGCTGGTGCGGGAGCGGGCCCGCGCGGCCGGCGACGGCTTCGGGGCGGACTTCACCCCCGGCTCGGGCCCCGGCCCCGGCTCGGGCCCCGGCCCCGGCCCGCGTCCGGGGTCCGCCCCGCCGGCGGTCAGTCGTCGAAGTCGAAGGGGCTGAGCGGCTTCCGGGTCGCGTAGACGGCCACGACGAGGGCCGCGACCATGAGCGGGACGTTGAAGGCGTAGACCAGGGCGGCCTGGCGCGGCCAGTCCTGTTTGGCCGCCAGCCGGTAGAGGTTGTCCTGCGGCCACCAGGCGATCAGCAGGTACACGATCGCCAGGTGGGCGGCGGTGGTGATGCCGCGCCCCCGCCGCTGGGCCAGCATCGGCCCGCGTCCGGAGAAGAGGAACATCACCCCGGCCCCGAAGGCGAGGCTCTCGCACAGGTAGAGGATCCAGAAGAGCAGGGCCCACGGGCCGGGGACGCCGGTCAGGTCGGTGGAACCGGGCCAGATGACTCCGGTGAACCCCCGGGCGAGGAGGCCCAGCAGCGGCGCCCCGCAGCCGAGGGCGAAGGCGAGCGGCACCACCTCCGCGCTCCCGCCGGCGCCCGCCGCCCGGACTCCCCCGTACTTGCCCCCGCCCCGGCCCCCGGTCACGGGGGCCAGGAGCAGCGGCGGCTGAGGCACCTGGGTCCGGTCCTCGCGGCCGGCCCGGGTACGGGGCAGTGCCCGCATCCGGACCACGGCGCGCGGGGTCGCGCCGGCCGGCACCTTCCCCTTCAGGTACTCCCTCAGCAGGGCCGTGTCCGGCAGGGCGGCGGCGGGGGCGCCGGGCGGCGGGGAGACGTACGCGACGAGCCGGTGCCCGCCGCCGGTGACGGGGACGCGGGCGACCAGGGCGGCGCCCACTGCGGCGTGCCCGCGGATCTCGGACTCCAGCGGGTACGGGTCGATCCGGGTGCCGTCCTCCCCCTCCATCCGGTCGCCGGTCCTGCCGCCGAACTCCAGGAGCCCGTCGGGGCGCAGCACCCCGAGGTCCCCTGTGGTTATCGCCCCGCCACCGCCGGGCGGGTCCACGACGAGCTCACCGTCGAGCACCCGGACCACGCAGCCGGGGAAGGCCGTGCCGAGCAGGGAGATCCGCTCGGGCCCGTCCAGCGGGCGGGGCAGCTGCGGCAGTTCGAACCAGGCGCCGGTACCCGCGGCCTCGGTGAGGGCGTAGACGTTCAGCAAGCGGGCGCCGGGACGCAGCCGGTCCTGGAGGGCGCTGTGTTCGTCGAGGTAGAGGCGGTCCCCGCTGACGGCGAGCAGCCTCAGCGACCGGAGTTCGGCGTCCGCCTCCCGGCGGGCCCCGGGCCGGGCGGTTCCCGGCGCGGGGGCTGAGTCGTCGAGCAGCAGCTCCGCCGCGCCCGCCGGGTCGGTGTGGACCACGCCGGCCTCCGCCCTGCGGACGGCGCGGCGCACCTGCCCGGGCAGCCAGGTGGCGCCCTCGGGCAGCACGAGGGCGCCGCCTGAGCACAGGGCCCGGGTCCAGCCGGCGGCGAAGGGCGTGGTGTCCGGCCCGCCGGTGAACAGGTGCCGGTCGCCGGGGGTCAGCCGGGCCACCTCCGCCCATCCTTCGTAGGCGGCGAGCAGCAGCGCGTGGCCGACGGGCACGGGGCGCGGGGTGGGGGCGCCGGTGAACAGCACGGCCGCCCTGCCCGTACCGGCGGTACGCCCGGGCGGCCGGCCCGGGTCGGCGCCCGAGCCGGGGCCGGGGGCACGGTCGGGGTCGAGCGTGCGCAGCCCCTTGCCCGCGCCGAGGCGGGCCTCGTCGGCGGGGCGGGCGATCAGCAGGTCCGGCGCGAGGGCGGCGAGCTGCCGCCTGCCGCCGCGCGGGTCGGCGACGTCGAGGACCGCGTAGACCCCGCCTGCCTTGAGCACGGCGAGCAGGGCCGTGACCAGCTCGCGCTGCCGGGGCAGGGCGAGGGCGACCAGGCCGTTCGCGGGCAGGCCCCCGCCGGTCAGGTGCCGGGCCAGCCGGTCGGACTCCGCGTCGAGCACCGCGTACGGGACGGTCTCGTCCCCGGTGATGAGCGCGGGTGCCCGCGGGGTCCGGCGGGTCCACTCGCCGAAGCGGTCCAGTACGGTGTCGGCGCCCTGGCGGGCGGGGTGGTCCGGCTGCGATGACTGCGGTGGCTGCGTCATTCCCCGATGGTGCCACCGGGGAACGACAGCGCCCGGATGCGGCGAAGTTCCTTTGGCAAAACGTGAGTTGGCCCCCACCAGGGGGTGAGTCCACGCGGGTTGGTTGACCTGAAGTCCGCTTGAGGTCCTAGCGTAGGGGCATGGACATGGAAGTCACCGCCTGGCATTCGCTGCACAGCGCGATCAACGCCCAGCAGGACCGCCGCCCGCTCTCCCGGGCGAGCCTGCGCCGGATCGCCTCGTTCGCCCGCCCGCACCGTCGCGGGCTGACCCTCTTCCTGTTGCTGAGCGTGGCGGGAGCACTGCTGGCGGTGGCCACTCCGCTGCTGGCCAGCCGGATCGTGGACACCATCGTCGGGCACGGGGACGAGGGCGAGGTGGTCCGGCTGGCCCTGCTGATCGCGGTGATCGCCGTGGCCGAGGCCGGGCTGGGGCTGCTGACCCGCAAGCTGTCCGCCACCCTCGGCGAGGGGCTCATCCTCGACCTGCGCCGGGCGGTCTTCGACCACGTCCAGCGGATGCCGGTCGCCTTCTTCACCCGCACCCGGACGGGCGCCCTGGTCAGCCGGCTCAACAACGACGTGATCGGCGCCCAGCGGGCCTTCGCCAACACCCTCTCCGGGGTGGTCTCCAACATCGTGACCCTGCTGCTGACGCTGGGCGTGATGCTCACCATCTCCTGGCAGATCACCGTGCTGGCGCTGGTGCTGCTGCCGGTGTTCGTGCTGCCGGCCCGCCGGATGGGCGCGCGGATGGCCGGGATGCAGCGGGAGGCATCGGCGCTGAACGCGGCGATGGGCACACAGATGACGGAACGGTTCTCCGCACCCGGAGCGACCCTGGTGAAGCTCTTCGGGCGGCCCTCGGACGAGTCCGCCGAGTTCGCCGCCCGCGCGGCCCGGGTCCGCGACATCGGGATCCGGACGGCGATGGCCCAGTCGGCCTTCATCACCGCCCTGACCCTGGTCTCCGCGCTGGCCCTCGCCCTGGTGTACGGGCTGGGCGGGTACTTCGCCCTGCGCGGCACGCTGGAGGCCGGCTCCGTGGTCGCCCTCGCCCTGCTCCTGACCCGGCTGTACGCCCCGCTGACCGCGCTCGCCGGGGCCCGGGTCGAGGTGATGAGCGCCATGGTCAGCTTCGAGCGGGTCTTCGAGATCCTCGACCTGAAGCCGCTGATCGCCCAGAAGCCGGACGCCGTGGAGGTGCCCGACGGCCCGGTGTCCGTGGAGTTCGACCGGGTCTCCTTCGGCTACCCCTCCCCCGACAAGGTCTCCCTCGCCTCCCTGGAGGAGGTGGCCGTGCTCGACGCCCGGGGCGGCACCCGGGTCCTCCACGAGGTGTCCTTCAGCGCGGAGCCCGGCCAGATGATCGCCCTCGTCGGTTCCTCGGGCGCCGGCAAGTCGACCATCGCCCAGCTGCTGCCGAGGCTGTACGACGCCGACGCGGGCGCGGTCCGCCTGGGCGGCGTCGACGTGCGGGACCTCAGCGCCGACTCCATCCGCGACACCCTCGGCATGGTCACCCAGGACGGCCACCTCTTCCACGAGTCGGTACGGTCCAACCTGCTGCTGGCCCGGCCCGGGGCGGGCGAGGACGAGCTGTGGGAGGCCCTGCGCCGCTCCCGCCTGGACACCCTGGTCGCCTCGCTCCCGGACGGCCTGGACACCGTCGTCGGCGAGCGCGGCTACCGGCTGTCGGGCGGGGAGCGGCAGCGGCTGACCATCGCCCGGCTGCTGCTGGCCCGGCAGCGGGTGGTGATCCTCGACGAGGCCACCGCCCACCTGGACTCCACCTCGGAGGCGGCGGTGCAGGAGGCGCTGGCCGAAGCCCTCTCCGGCCGAACGGCCGTGGTGATCGCGCACCGGCTGTCCACGGTCCAGGCCGCCGACCTGATCCTGGTGGTGGAGGACGGCCGGATCGTCGAACGCGGCACGCACCCCGCGCTGCTGGAGGCGGACGGCCGGTACGCCGAGCTGTACCGCACCCAGTTCGCCACGCGCGGCGCGCCCGCCGCGGGGTAGGGAACGCAGCGGGGCGGGGAACGCCACGGGGCCGGCCGTCAGTCGTCCAGGAACACGATCCGGCGGCCCTGTCCGGAGGAGCCCTGGGCGGTGGTGGCCGCGAAGCGCCCGGCGGGGACGGCGCGTTCGCGGCCCCAGGCCCTGATCTCCTCGATCTGCTCCGGGTTGTTGCGGCTGAGCGGGACCGTGTTGGAGAAGGTGTCCTCCACGAAGTCCGGCCGCATCTGCTCGGTGCCGCCGCCCAGGTAGACCTCGGCGCCGACGTCGTGCAGGGCGGCCTCGAAGTCCGAGCCGGCGAAGCCGTCGGAGAGGTCCACGAGCCGGGCGAGCTGCTCGCGGCCGGGCTCGGTCCTCAGGTAGCGGCGGTAGTAGATCCCGATGATCTCCTCCCGGTCCCGGGGGTCGGGCAGGTCGACGAAGAACAGTTCGTCGAAGCGGCCCTTGCGCAGCAGCTCCGGCGGCAGGCTGCGGACGTCGTTGGCGGTGGCCACCACGAAGGCGCGGGACTGCGACTCCTGGAGCCAGAAGAGGAACTGGCCGATGATGCGCTGCGGCACCCCGGTGCCGTCGTTCACACCGGCCAGGCCCTTCTCGATCTCGTCGATCCACAGCACGCAGGGCGCGACCCGGTCGGCGGTCTCCAGCGCCTCCCGGAAGCGGCCCTCCGACTCGCCGAGGTACTTGCCGTGGATGGAGCCCGTGTCCAGCCGGTACAGCGGCAGCTGCCACTGGGCGGCGATCGCCTTCGCGGACAGCGACTTGCCGCAGCCCGGTACGCCCACCAGCAGCACTCCGCGCGGCGGCCGCAGGTCGGTGGCGCGCAGGTCGGCCTGGAGGAGGCGGCCGCGCCGGCTCAGCCAGTCGCGGAGGTTGCTCAGGCCGCCGACCGCGTAGTCGGAGGCCTTCAGGGGCACCTTCTGCAGCCCGGTCAGGTCGTTGAAGATGCGGTCCTTGGCCGGTGCGGGAATGCGCGAGGGCCCGGCCGGCGTCGAACTCGTCGCCGGCGGCGTCCAGGGCGGCGGTCAGCGCGGCCGCCCAGCCTCGCAGGCGGTCCAGGGCGTCGGTGAGCTCCCCGGAGAACCGGACCCAGGTCTCGGGGTGGAAGTCCTCCGGGCGCAGTGCGGGCAGCCGGGCGGCGGTCTCGGCGGTGGCGGCGCCGCCGTGCGCGCCCCAGTCGCGCAGGAACCGCGTCCAGGTCTGGTAGGGCGAGGAGGCGGTCGCGGACCTCGCCGAGGACCGGTCCGGCCATGCGGTGCCCGTCGAGGACGAGGACGGCCAGGTCGTCGGCGGTGAAGCCGAGGTGGCCGGCCGCGGGTGTCCCGGGGGCGGCGGTGAGCCGGCTCTCCCCGGGGAACCGGTCGGGAAGCCGTTCCCCCAGCAGCCGGGCGGCGAGCAGTGCGGCGCGCCGGGCGCCTTCGCCGGGGGCGGTGCGCAACGCGGTGAGGAGGAGGGCGAGTTGCCGTAGGGACGCGGGGTCCAGGCGGGGCCCCAGCGCGTCCCAGTCGGCGGCCGCGGCGGCCAGCCGGGCGTAGGGGTCGCTCATGCGGGGCGCCCGTCCGGTTGGGTGAGCAACTCCTCGATCAGGTCGGCGCGTTCGGGGCGGCGTACCAGGAGGTGGACGTCCCGGTCGCCGCCCCGGGCGAGTTCGGCCTCGACGGCGGCCCAGACGGCGGCGAGGCTGTCCGCGGGTGACAGTCCGCCGCGGCGCCCAGCAGGGGCAGGCGGACGGAGGTCCGGGCGGGGCCGTCGGCCAGCAGGGCGAAGACGCGGGTGACGGCGCGGGTGACGTCGGCCGGCAGGACGTCGTAGTCGTTGGTGCCGGGCCGGGGTACCGCCACCGCCGCGTGGTGGATGTGGCGGATGCCCTGCGCTTCGAGGGCTCCGGCGCCGGTGACGGCGACCGTGCCGGGCGCCACCGGGAGGCCGTGCGGGGCGTACCGGTCGGTCCAGGCGCGCAGTTCGTCCCGGATGCGGTCCTCGACGAGGCGGCCGGCCGGGTCCCGTACGGCGCCCGCGCGGCGCAGGGAGGCGGCGACGGAGGACTTGTACGGCTCGGGGAGGGCGAAGTGGGTGTTCGACGGGGAGACCACGGCGTCGATGTCGCGCAGCAGGTCGACGGGGTGCACGTGCAGGGTCAGCGTGTGCTCGCGGCCGCCGGCCCGGACGGTGATCCGGCGGTGGCTGGGGGCCAGCCGGCGGGCCGGGTTCGGGGGCTGCGGCGGGTCGGCGGCGCCGCCCTCGGGTGAGGGGACGCCGGCGGCGCGGCGGACGAGCTGCTCGGCCACCTGGCCGAGCACCATCAGCTCCTGGTGCTTGCGGAAGCGCTCCACGCTGACCCCGTACACCTGGGCGGCGCGTCTGCGGCGGTCGGCGGGGGGCCAGTCCCGGGTGCCGCGCGCGAGGCCGAGGCCGTACTCGGCGGCCTCCTGGAGGGTGCCCCCGCCCATGGCCCGGCGACGGCGCTGCGCAACAGCCGCTCGACGGCGGGGAAGTGCGGCTCTCCGGGGCCCCCCGCCCCCGGACCGGCCGACATGCCGGTGAGCAACGGGAGCCTGAGCTCACGCAGTCGGACGATACCGGCCCGCCGCACTTCCCTCACCTCCGCGAGGACCTCCCCGTAGTCCGGCAGTTGTGTGGGCGACATGGCGGAAGGATCGCACCGCCCGCGCGCCACGGACAAGCCGGAACCGGCCCTCTTCTCCATGGTGCGGGAGCGGGCCGGTCGCGGCCGGGGCGTCCGCGGGGCGCGGCGGGTCGGTTCCGGGTCGGATCCGGGTCGGACCCCGCTTCAGGGGGCGAGCACGTCGAGTTCTTCCAGGGCGCCGAGGGCGATCCGCCGGGTCAGGGCCTCGGCGGCGGCCGCGTCCCCTTCGCGCACCGCCTCGGCGACCCGTACGTGCAGGGTGACGGCGGCCGGGTCGGGGTCGTGGAACATCACGGCGTGCTGGGTGCGGCCGGTGAGGACCTCGGCGACGACGTCGCCGAGCCGGGCGAACATCTCGTTGCCGGAGGCGTCGAGGACGGTGCGGTGGAAGGCGACGTCGTGGTGGAGGTAGCCCTCCAGCTGATGGCCGCGTGAGGTGCGGACCATGCCGAGGGCCGCCTCGGTGAGGCGCGCGCACTGCTCGGGGGTGGCGCGGGAGGCCGCGAGTCCGGCGGCGACGGGTTCGACGGCCGAGCGCAGCACGGTCAGGGACCGCAGCTGGCGGGGGCGGTCGGCGCCGGCGAGGCGCCAGCGGATGACGCGCGGGTCGTAGACGTTCCACTCCTCGGCGGGGCGGACGGTGACCCCCACCCGGCGGCGGGACTCGACGAGCTGCATCGACTCCAGGACGCGGACCACCTCCCGGACGACGGTGCGGGAGGCGTCGAAGCGCCCGGCGATCTCGTCCGTGCGCAGGACGCTGCCGGGCGGGTGCTCCCCCGCCGTGATCGCGAGGCCGAGGGTGTCCAGCACCTGGGAGTGGAGTCCTTGGCCCGGACTGCCTTCGGTGGTCATGGCGTAAGCGTACGGTGACGCCCTCAGCCGTAAAAGATATGACGTTTTCCGGCTCGACCCTTGAACAAGTACTACTTAATAGGCTTCAGTGGTGCTCCCAGCGACGAGAACAGCGAGGTACGACGTGAGCTCCCAGCGCGTCATGGTGGTGATGGGCGTCGCCGGCACCGGCAAGACGACCGTGGGGCGGCTGCTCGCTGAGGCGCTCGGCCTCCCGTACGCGGAGGGCGACGCCTTCCATCCGGCGGCCAACGTGGCCAAGATGTCGGCCGGTACCCCGCTGGACGACGCCGACCGCCGGCCCTGGCTGGACGCCATCGGCGAGTGGATCCGCAACCGGGCCGCGCCGCAGGGCGGCGTGGTCGCCGCCTCCTGCCTCAAGCGCTCCTACCGCGACCGGCTGCGCGC
This sequence comes from Streptomyces sp. NPDC040718, assembly GCF_055593565.1. NCBI lineage: Bacteria > Bacillati > Actinomycetota > Actinomycetes > Kitasatosporales > Streptomycetaceae > Streptomyces > Streptomyces sp. NPDC040718. The sequence continues at coordinate 483,046 of NZ_JBVIXO010000006.1, forward strand.
GGCCGCCCCGGACGCCGTGTTCGTCCACCTCACGGGCGAGCGGCGGCTCATCGAGAAGCGGATGGCGGACCGCCGGGGCCATTTCATGCCCGCCTCCCTGCTGGACTCCCAGTTCGCCGTGCTCGAACCGCTCCGGGCGGACGAGCGCGGGATCGCCGTCGATGTCGCCGGCACGCCCGAGGAGATCACCGACCGGGCGCTCGCCGCCCTCCGAACGTTCGAGAGTTGAGGAACCCACCGTGACCGGTCTCAGCGTCGAGACTCTGGCGGCGGCCGCCCCCGGACCCATCACCTCGGCCGGCGACGCCCGGCTGGGGGTCGCCGTCCTGGCGGGCATCGCCGTCATCGTGCTGCTCATCACCCGCCTCAAGATGCACGCCTTCCTGGCCCTGACGGTCGGTTCGCTCGCCCTCGGCTCCTTCGCGGGCGCCCCGCTGAACAAGACGATCGCCAGCTTCACCGCGGGCCTCGGCGCCACGGTCGCGGGGGTCGGCGTCCTCATCGCGCTCGGCGCGATCCTCGGCAGGCTGCTGGCGGACTCTGGCGGGGCGGACGAGATCGTGGACACGATCCTGGCCCGCGCCCGGGGCCGGGCGATGCCGTGGGCGATGGTGCTGATCGCCTCGGCGATCGGGCTGCCGCTCTTCTTCGAGGTCGGCATCGTGCTGCTGATCCCGGTGGTGCTGCTGGTCGCCCGGCGCGGCGGCTACTCCCTGATGCGGATCGGCGTGCCCGCGCTGGCCGGCCTGTCGGTGATGCACGGGCTGATCCCGCCGCACCCCGGCCCGCTGGTCGCCGTCGACGCGCTGCACGCGAACCTGGGCGTCACCCTCGCCCTCGGGGTGCTCGTCGCGGTCCCGACGGTGGTCATCGCCGGGCCGCTGTTCTCCCGGTACGCGGCGCGCTGGGTGGACGTCCCGGCGCCCGGGCCCGGGGTCCCCGAGCGCCCGCCGGAGGAGCCCGCCCACCGCCCCCGGTTCGGGGCGACGGTCTTCACGGTGCTGCTGCCGGTGGCGCTGATGCTGGTCAAAGCACTGGTCGACATCGTTGTCGACGACCCGGCGCACACCGTGCAGAAGGTCGCGGACGTCGTCGGCTCCCCGCTGATCGCCCTCCTCGCCGCCGTCCTGGTCGGGATGTTCACCCTGGGACGGGCCGCCGGGTTCACCCGGGCGCGGCTGTCGTCCACCGTGGAGAAGTCACTCGCCCCGATCGCGGGGATCCTGCTGATCGTGGGCGCAGGCGGCGGCTTCAAGCAGACGCTGATCGACGCGGGCGTGGGGCAGATGATCCTGGACGTCTCCAAGGACTGGTCCGTTCCGGCCCTGCTGCTGGCCTGGCTGATCGCGGTCGCCATCCGGCTGGCGACGGGCTCGGCGACGGTCGCCACCATCTCGGCGGCCGGCCTGGTGGCACCGCTGGCGGCGGGCATGTCCACGACGGAGACAGCGCTGCTGGTCCTGGCGATCGGCGCGGGCTCGCTGTTCTTCAGCCATGTCAACGACGCCGGGTTCTGGCTGGTCAAGGAGTACTTCGGGATGAGCGTCGGACAGACCCTCAAGACCTGGTCGGTGATGGAGACCGTCATCTCGGTCACCGCCCTGGGCTTCGTCCTGCTGCTGTCGCTGGTCCTCTGACCCGGCCGGCGGCCGCCGGGGGTTCACTGGCGCGGTGGGTGCGGGCCCTCCAGCTGCGCCGCCGCGAGGGCGAGGCCGGAGGCGGCGCGGGCGCAGCGGTCGGCGAGGGCGGCGACCTCGGCGCGGTACGCGTCGGCCTCCCGGCCGCGCCACTCCAGGGCGGCCGCCCCCGCCCGGAGGCGCCGGGCGTGGGAGCGCAGGGCGGCGGAGTGGGTGCGCAGCCCGTCCGCCGGGGCGGGGCGGCTCGGCGGGGGGCAGTCGCTCACGGGCTCCTCCAGGGGTTCGCGGCCGCGGGCGCCGGTGCCGGCGGGCCGGGGCTGCGGGCGCAGAAGGCCCGCAGGGCGGCGCCGAGGCCCAGCAGGGGATCGGCGGGGACGGCCCGCCCGGTGGCCACCTGCCAGCCCGCGTGGTCGTTGAACGGGTTCTCGTCGGTCAGGGCGTGCCAGGCCAGGACGTCCGCGAACGCCGGGGTCAGCAGGGCGAAGGCCCGCGCGGCGCCCCGTTCGCGCAGCAGGGTGCGGAAGGCGCGGGCCGCGTCGGCCTGGCGGTCCTCCGCGACCGCCCGCAGCACGGCGGCGCAGTCCGGGTCGGCCAGCAGTTCGGGGCGGTCCACGGTCGCGGCGCGGATCCGCCCCTTGAGCCCGCAGACGGCGGTGCTGACGGCGAGGCTCTCGCGGCCGCCCAGGACCCCGGCGAGCCAGCCGGCCCGGGCCAGGCCCCGCCCGCGCGGGGCCCAGCCGAGTCCGGCCGGGTCGGTGAGGGTGCGCAGCAGGGTCCGCCAGGCCCGGCGGCGGCTCCCGCCGCGGCCGACGAGCGCCCCTGCCGTCAGGCGGGGCCCGAGGGCGAGTCCGGAGGCGTACCGGGCGGCCTCGCCCACGGCGTCCGCGGCCTCGGCCAGGTCCCGGCACAGGGCGTCGAGCGTGCCGGCGTCCGGCTCGGTTGCCAGGGCGGTCGCGGCGTCGGACATGGGTTCCTCGCGGTGGCTCCGTACGGTGACTTCGGCATCACCGTACGTCCGCCCCGCGGGCGGCGCGCGCGGGAGCGGACCCGAACGCGGCCTCGCGGAACGCGGCGCGCGGCGGGCCCGCGCCGTCGCTGCCGGGGCCGGGGACTAGCAGCGCCCAGCGGCTCTGGCGGGGGGAGATCCACACGGCCGGGCCGGAGCCGGACGGGGGGTGGTGGGTCCAGACCCCGGCCGGCGCGGGGTGCCAGAGCAGGCCGCGCGAGGGGGTGAGTTCGCCGGTGCGGATCCGCAGCGACTCGGCGGTCCAGGCGCGGGTGACGGGCCGGTCGGCGGTGTCGGCGGTGCCGGGGGTGTCCTCGACGGCGAGGAGGTGGCGCAGGAACCGGGCGAGGTCGGCCGGGCAGGTGCGCAGGGCGGCGCCGGCGAAACGGGTGCGGGTCATGCCGAGGGGCTGCCAGACCCGGGTGCGGGCGCAGTCGGCCAGCGGGGTGCCGGCGAGGTGTTCGGCGAGGCGGGTGAGGGCGTCGAGGGGGGCCGGGCCGTCGCCCCGGGTGAGCAGGTGGTGGGCGGTGGTGCCGCCGGGCAGCCCCGCCGGGGCGGCCGCCCCGTAGGCGGTGAGGGGGGTGTGCAGGGTCAGCTCGCCCCGGGCGACGAGGCCGCCGAGGACGGGCCAGAGGGCGAGCAGCGGGGTCAGCGCCCCGGCGTCGAGCGGGGCGTCCCAGTCTTCGTCCGGGGTGCCGGGGCGGGCTGCGTGGACGGCTTCCGCCGAGCCCACCGCCCAGAACGCGGCCGGGCCGGCGGCTCGTACGAGTGCCTCGATCTGCGGCGTCATGGTCCGCCACGCTACGTCGGCCCGCCGGACGGGCCGGGTACGCCGGCCGGGATGTCCCTGCGGAGGCGCCGCCCGCCACCCGAATGCCGGGGCGGCGGGCGGCCGCCGGTCAGGGCTGGTTCTTGTCGGGGCGGTCGGTCACCCGGAGGGTGTTGACCAGGGGCTTGCCGAAGCCGTTGTGCGTGACGAAGCGGAGGTTGAGCACCCCGTCGGTGACCTTGACCGTGTAGGTCCTGGTCAGGGCGGTGTAGGTGCCCGCCTCCAGGGAGATGTCCAGCGAGGGCAGGATCTGGCCGCCCTCGGCGAGGACGTCGAAGACGCGCTTGTCGGGCCGGGTGCCGGAGAGCTCGGCGAAGCCCAGCTCCACGGTGTAGGTGCCGTTCGGGACGTTGTCGAAGCGGTATTCGTACATGCCTTCGCGGGCGCTGCGGAAGAGCCGCTGCTCACCGGTGCCGGCGATGGTGCGGCCGGTGGAGTGGACGTTGGAGCTGCCCTGGTAGCCGTACGAGCCGGCGGTGTACTTGCGGTCCGGGGACCAGGCGTCGCCCGCCGCGTCCGTACCCGCCCCGTCGGAGCCGGCGTCCACGGCGGTCTGGTAGCGCGGTACGACGATCTTGACGGGGACGGTGAGCACGGGGGTGCGTCCGCTGGCCGAGGTGATCCGCAGCCCGGTGCTCAGCACCGTGCCAGGGGCCAGCCCGGCGGTGTCCGCCGTGAGGGCGAGCGGGGCCTTGCCGCCGGTCGGGAGGTTCCCCTCCGCCGGGGTCACCGTCAGCCAGGGTGCGTCTTCGGCGACCGTGTAGGCGGTGGTGAGGCCGGGGTTGGTGAGCTCCAGGGTGCGGGTGCGCCGCTGGCCGGCGGGGAGGACCAGCTCCACGGCGGGCGCGGCGGCGGTGACCCGGCCGGTGCGCAGCGACTGGCTGACCGCGGTGACGTCGGCCGGCTTGACGTCGGCGGTGGTGGTGGCGGTCTCGTAGGAGGGCGCGGCCAGGGTGACCGTACGGGCGCCCGAGGGGCTCTGGACCACGTACCCGCCGTCTGCGGCGGTGGTGGCGGAGACGGCCGAGTCCCCGCTGCCGACGGTCACGGTGGCGCCGGGGACGCCGTTGCCGTCGTTGGCGTCGAGCACCCGGCCGGTGACGACTCCGCTGCGGGTGGTGCGGAAGCCGATGGAGAGGCCGTCGGTGACGGCGGCGGTGTTGAAGGAGTACTTGAAGGCGTCGGTGCCGGCGGCGTTCTCCACGCCGACGGTGGCGGTGGAGCCGCCCTTGATGCCGGTGCCGCCCGTCCCCTTGTAGGAGTAGGTGATGTTGCCGTCCTCGCCGATGGCCGCCGAGAAGGAGAAGGTGTCGGTCTGCGCGGACCAGTGGGCGACCTGGCGCCACTCGATCACGTAACTGCGGTGCGGGGCGGTGCCCGTGACGGCGGTGAAGACGCCCGATCCGCTGTCGGCGGCGCCGACGACGAGGTCGTCCCAGAAGGGGTAGAGGGCCGCGTTGGGGGTGGCGGCGCTCGGGATGTCGCCGTTGACGTCGCCGGTGTGGTTCCCGCCGAGGCTGACCGTGCCGTTGGTGCCGATCCAGGCCTGCGCGTACGTCTTCCCGTAGAGCGGCAGCGGGAAGGGCAGGTCGACGCGCTCGGTGGTGTTGTCGCCGGTCAGGGCGAGCCGCCGGTCGCCGGCGGAGTACGGGCGGCCGCCGCCCGCGGCGCAGGCGTAGCCGTAGCCGTCGGTGCGCTCGGGGAGGGCGATGGCGACGGTGGTGTCGCCGGTGACGGTGGCCTTGGCCGTGCCGGCGGTCAGGCAGCGGGCGGGGTGGGCGGCGTTCACGTCGTAGGTGCCGTGGGGCAGGGTGACCTCGAAGCGGCCCTGCGCGTCGGTGGTCGCGGTCACCGGGGTGTCCGCGACGGTGACGGCCGCTCCGGCGGCGGGCCCGGCGGGCGAGGTGACGGTGCCGGTGAGCTTGGCACTGGCCGCCCGGGTCAGGGTGAGGTCGGCGGTGGCGGTGGCCTGCTCGGTGACGGTCGCCGTCGTGCCGCGCTGTCCGTAGCCGAACTTGGACGCCGTGATCTCGTAGGCGCCGGTGGACAGCACGCCGAAGCGGTAGGTGCCGTCGGCGGCGGTGGTGGCGGTCCGGTCGATCGGGCCGTGCGCGGTGACCTTGGCGCCGGCGACGGGCTGGCCGTCGTCACCGCGGACGGTGCCGGCGAGGGCGCCGACCGCGCCGCGCGGGGCGGAGTTGACGGCGGCCAGGGCGTCGAGGCGGCCCTCGCCGAAGACGTTGTTGTCGGCGGGGGTGCCGCCGCACTGGCCGTTGTCCGTGTCCTGGGCGGTGCCGTCCAGCAGGGCTTCCGTCTGCGCCACGTCGCCGGCGAGGGAGGGCGCGGCCGACCACAGCAGGGCCACGGTGGCGGCGGTGTGCGGCGAGGCCATGGAGGTGCCGGAGAAGGAGGAGTACTCGCCGCCGGGGACGGAGGAGCGGACGTTCACGCCGGGGGCGGCGATGTTCGGCTTGACGATGCCGCCGGGGCCGGCGCCGCGCGAGGAGAACGAGGCGATGGCACCGTCGCTGCCGAAGGCGCCGGAGCTGTAGGAGCGCGCGTAGTCGCCGGGCGAGCCGCTGGTCGCACAGCCGGGGCCGGCGTTCCCGTTGGAGAAGGCGGGGAAGATGCCGGCGGCGCGCCAGGTGTCGACGACCTGCTGGTACCAGTCGTCGTGCGCGGCACTGCCCCAGGAGTTGTTGACGACGTGCGGGGCGAGGTCGGGGCGCGGGTTCTGGCCGTTCAGGTCGGTCGGGGCGACGATCCACTGTCCGGAGGCGAGGAGGGAGGCCTCGGAGCAGGAGTTGGACTCGCAGCCCTTCGCGGCGATCCACTTGGCGCCGGGGGCGACGCCGATCTTGTTGGCGCCGCCGTCGTCGCCGACCATGGTGCCCATGGTGTGGGTGCCGTGGTCGTTGTTGTCGCAGGGCGCGGCGCCGGCGCAGACCCCGGCCGGGTCGAACCAGTTGTGGTTGTGGTCGTAGGTCCCGTCCGCGTTCCTGCCGCGGTACTGGTTGCTGACGGCGGGGTGGGTGTGGTCGACGCCGCTGTCGATGTTGGCGACGACGATGCCCTCGCCGCGTACGCCGAGCTGGTCCCAGACCTGGGGTGCCTTGATCCGGTCGATGTTCCATTCGACGGCGTCGGCGGCGGTCTTCTCCCGGGTGCCTGCGGCGGGCTTGGGGAGGCTGACCTTGTCGTCGGCGTCGATGCGGGCGACCTCGGGGCGCTCGGCGAGGGTACCGGCGAGTTTGCGGCTGCCGACGACGCGGACGGCGTTCACGATCCAGTACGAGGTGTACTCGGCCCCGGCGCCGTCCAGGGCCTTGCGCACCTCGGCCTGGGTGCGCGCGGCGTGGTCCTTCTTGGTGCGCAGAACCGTTTCGGCCTTGGCGGCGCGGGTCGGCTGCCGCCCCGCGGCGGTCAGGTCGGCGGCACTGTCGAGGTAGACCCAGAAGACGGCCTTCTCCGAGCCGTCGAACTGGGCGCGGAGGGCCGGTTCGAGCTTGCGCTCGGCCGGGGTGGGCGCGGGGCCGGGCTCGGGGGCGGCGGCGGCGACGCCCGCGCCGACCGGGAGGAGCAGGGCGGCGCTCAGAGCGGCGAGCGCCGCGCGTAAGGAACGTCGTCGGTGGCGTTGTGGCACGTGTCGTCTCCTCTTGCGCCGTCGGCGCGTGCAGATCGTGCGGGAAGGTCGTGCGGATCGTGCGGGAAGGTCGTGCGTGACGTGCGCGGGTCATGTTCTGGGAGGTGCCATGTGCATTACAAGAGGGCCTCGTGAGCCACGGACCGGACGGGTCCCCAGGGGTCGCCGCGCGCCCCGGAGCCCCGCCCGGTGGCCTTTCGGGCGCGGGCGCGTCAGCCTGGGGGGATGAGCTCGCTGCCCGGCGAACCCGTGCCCGGACCCGGCCCCTCACCCGCGTCCGGGCCCCGCCCCGCGCCCGCCCCGGAACCGGCGGTCGCGCTCGGCTCCGCGCGGGGGCGGTGGATCCTGGTCGCCACCGTGCTCGGGTCGGCGATGGCCCTGCTGGACTCGACCGTGGTCAACGTGGCCCTGCCCCGCATCGGGCGGGACCTCGGCGCGGACCTGGCGGTACTCCAGTGGACCGTGAACGCCTACCTGCTGACCCTGGCCGGTCTGATCCTGGTGGGCGGGGCGCTCGGCGACCGGTTCGGGCGGCGCCGGATCTTCGTGCTCGGCGTGGTGTGGTTCGCGGCGGGCTCGCTGCTGTGCGGGCTCGCGCCGAACGCCGCGATCCTGATCGCCGCCCGCGCCCTCCAGGGCATCGGCGGCGCACTGCTGACGCCCGGTTCCCTCGCACTGATCCAGGGCTCGATCCGGGCGGACGACCGGGCCCGCGCGGTGGGCCTGTGGTCGGGGTTCGGCGGCGTCGGCGCGGCCGTGGGGCCCTTCCTCGGCGGCTGGCTGGTGGACGGGCCGGGCTGGCGGTGGGTGTTCCTGCTGAACGTGCCGGTGGCCGCGCTGTGCGTGCCGGTGGCGCTTAAGCACGTACCGGAATCACGGGACCCGGGGGCGACCGGGCGGTTCGACGTGCTCGGCGCGGTACTGGGCGCGGCCTCGCTGGGCCTGCTGACGTACGCGCTGATCGAGGCCCGGTCCGCGGCGGCGCCGGTGATCGCCGCGGCGGTGGGCGGGGTGCTGCTGGCGGCCGTGTTCGTGTACGTCGAACGGCACCGGCCGGATCCGATGGTCCCGCCGGACATGTTCTCCTCCCGGCAGTTCACCGCGGTCAACCTCGTCACCCTGTTCGTGTACGCGGCCTTCGGCGGCTTCTTCTTCCTGGTCGTGCTCCAGCTCCAGGTGGTGTCCGGGTACTCCGCCCTCGGGGCCGGGGCCGCACTGCTGCCCACCACCGCCCTGATGCTGCTGCTGTCCTCGCGGGCGGGGGCGCTGGGGGAGCGGATCGGGCCCCGCGTGCCGCTCACCGTCGGACCGCTGCTGTGCGCGGCCGGGACGCTGCTCATGCTGCGCGTGGGCCCGGACGCCTCGTACGCAGGGGACGTACTGCCGGCCATAGTGGTGATGGGCGCGGGCATGACCCTGCTGGTGGCCCCGCTGACCGCGACCGTCCTGGCCTCGGTGCCGGCCGGCCGGGCGGGTCTGGCCAGCGGGATCAACAACGCCGCCGCGCGGGCCGCCGGACTGCTCGCGGTGGCCGCGCTGCCGCTGCTGGCGGGGATGGGCCCGGACGCGTACCTGTCCGCCGGGGCCTTCGACTCCGCCTTCGGGCGGGCCGTGCTCTGGTGCGCGGGGGCCCTGGTGGCGGGCGCCGCCACCGCGTGGGCGACCGTACGCTCCCCCGCGCCCGGGGTCTGCCACCCCGAGTGCCACACGCACTGCGCGATCGGCGCCCCACCACTGGAACACCCCTCGGCGCCGGATTCGGCGCAGGGCCCGCGCTGACGGGGAGGGCCCGCGTGTGCTGGAGCGCGGCGGCGGACCTGACGGCGGGCACCGCCGTGGCCGCCGTCGGGGTGGTGTGCCTGGCCCGCGTCCGGCGGGCCCGCGACCTGCCCGTCGCCGCGCTGCCGCTGCTGCTCGGCGCGCACCAGCTGGTCGAGGCCGCCGTCTGGCGCGCGGGCGGCGGCTGCGGCCCGGCCACCACGGCCTGGGCCGTGATCGCGCTGCCGCTGCTGCCGCTGTGGGTGCCGCTCGGGGTGCCGCTCGCCGCCGCGCCCGGGGGCCGGCGCCGGCTGTGGCGGCCGGCTGCCGCGGGACTCGCCACCGCCGCGGTGCTCGCGTACTGCCTGGCCGCGCGGCCGGTGGGCGCCGCGGTCCGGGGGCGGGTGATCGGCTACGGGGTCGACGTCCCCTGGGCCCCGCTGGCCCCGCTGGTCCTGGCGGGCTACCTGTACGCCACCCTCGGCGCCCTGCTGCTCGCCGGGGACCGGACGCTGCGGCTGCTGGGGGCGGTGCTGGCCGCCGGGGCGGTGGTCTGCGCGGCCCTGTGGCGGCTGGAGTTCGCCTCCACCTGGTGCGCCTTCGCGGCGACGGCCTCGGTGCTGGTCCTGGGCTGGGTACGGCGCCCGGACGGGGCACCGGCCCGCGGCCGGGACTACTGGTTCTGGCCGCCCAGGACGAAGAGCAGGTAGACGAAGAAGGCGAAGAGGTGGCCGACGAACAGGTACGCGACGAGCCTGATGACCAGACCGCGCGGGAACTTGGACTCGAACCGCTGGCGGATGGTCGGCGGCGCCTCCGGCTGCTGCTGCTCCGTAACGGCCTGCTCTGCGGTGGCGGGCATCTGGTCTCCTCGGGACTGGGGCTCGGGCTCGGAAACGGGCTCGGAAACGGATGTGCACACGGATTCGGAAACGGATTCGGACACGGCGGCGGCTCCCCCTAGTGCTGGTTCGTGGTCTTGGCGCCGAGGCACAGCCCGGCGAGGCTGCTCTGCAGCAGCGTGTGGACGAACAGCAGCTCGCACCCGCCCGGCCCCGCCGCGCCGATCCGGTGCGGGGTCAGCGAGTCGAAGTGCGCGCTGTCCCCCGGCTCCAGCAGGTGCTCGGCCTCCCCCAGGTGCAGCCGCAGCCGCCCGCTGAGCACGTACAGCCACTCCTCCCCGGGGTGTACGCGGACCAGCTCCCCCTGGCTGCGCCCGTGCGGGACGTGCACGCGCAGCGCCTGCATCCCCCGCCCGGAGCCGCCGGCCTGCCAGTACGTCCACCCGTCGGCCTCGCGGGCCCCCGGTCCGCCGGCCCGTACGATGGGATCGGCTACGGCGGGGGTCTCGCCGAGCAGCTCGGAGACGGTCGTACCGTAGGTGCGGGCGAGCCCGAGCAGCAGCGGCAGCGAGGGCTGGCGCCGTCCGGTCTCCAGCCGGGACAGGTGCGCGGGCGAGAGCCTGGCCCGCGCGGCGGCGGCCTCCAGCGTGAGCCCGGCGCGCCTGCGCAGTTCGCGCAGCTGCGGGGCGACGGCGGGCAGCCCGTCGGCGACGGCGTCCTCGGGGCCTGCGCCGCCGGTGCCGTCTGGTTCCTCGGAACGGGGCGTCATAACCCGATTGAGCCAGAAGCTTGCCTTCCTGGCAATCTCCCTTGCCTCTGAGGCAAATCCCCGCCCACGACCTCCCTCAGCCGTCCCGGCGGCCCTGTTCCAGCACCGTCTCCACCGTGTCGGCCTCCCCCGCCGCCTTGTCCGGGCGGTGCCGCAGGACCCGGGCGAACCGCAGGGCCACCCCGGCCGGGTAGCGCGGGGAGCGCTGGAGGCCGTCGTAGGCGATCTCCACCACCAGCTCGGGCCGCACCCGGACGGTGAACCCGTCGTCCTCCACCGCCAGCTCGCGCAGCCGCCCGGTCTGCCAGCGCAGCATCTCGTCCGTCAGCCCCTTGAAGGTCTTGCCGAGCATCGCGTAGCCGCCGTCGCCGGACCTCGCCCCCAGGTGCAGGTTGGACAGCAGCCCGGTGCGGCGGCCGTGACCCCACTCGGCGGCCAGCACCACCAGGTCGAGGGTGTGCACCGGTTTCACCTTGAGCCACTGCTTTCCGCGCCGGCCCGCCGCGTACGGGGAGTCGAGGGCCTTCACCATGACCCCCTCGTGGCCCCGGCGCAGGGTCTGCGTCCAGAACTCCTCGGCCCCGGCCGCCTGCGCCCCGGCCTCCTCCACCACCAGCCGCCGGACCCGGGCCGAGTCGGGGACCAGGGCCGCCAGGGCCGCGTACCGCTCGCGGACCGGGAGGTCGAGCAGGACCTCGTCGCCGAGGGCCAGCACGTCGAAGAAGTACGCGGTCACCGGGAGGGCCTCGCGCGCCGCCGCCACGTCCACCCGGGAGCCGACCCGGGCCGCGATCTCCTGGAAGGGCACCGGGCGCCCGTCGGCCCCCTGCCCGATGACCTCCCCGTCGAGGACGAACCGCTCGGCGGGCAGACTCCGGGCCAGTTCGGCCACCTCCGGCAGCCGGCCGGTGATCTCGTCGAGGGAGCGGGTGTGGATCCGCACCTCGTCCCCGTCCCGGTGCACCTGCACGCGGATCCCGTCGAGCTTCTCCTCCACCGCGCAGGGGGCGAGCGCCGTCAGGGCGTCCGCCAGGGAGCGCGCGGTCCCGGCCAGCATGGGCTGTACGGGCTGCCCGATGCGCAGGGTCACCCCGCGCAGCGCCCCCGCACCCCCGGCCAGCACGGCCGCCGCCATGCGGGGCAGCGAGCCGTCCAGCATCACGGCCCGGCGCAGCTCGGCGGCCGGCACCCCGGCGGCCTTGGCCACCCCTTCCAGGGCGACGGCGTCCAGCGCGCCCTGGCGCACCTCCCCGGACAGCAGGCTGCGCAGGAAGCGCTGTTCGTCCCCGGTGGCGGCGCCGAGCAGGCCGGCGACGATCCGGCGGCGTTCGGCCTGCGCCCCCGGCCCGGCCACGGCGGCCAGCTCGGCCACGGCGGCGTCGACGGCCGTCACGGTGAGCGTCGGCTCCGCGGCGGGGGCGGTGTCCTGGGCCAGGGTGCGCCAGCCGACTCCGGGTCTGCCCTGCGGGAGACGCCCGGAGAGGTAGGCGATGACCAGGCCGGCCTCCTCGGCGGGGGCGGCCGCGAAGAGCTCCGCCAGCAGGGCGGTCTTCCGGGACCGGGCGGAGGCCGCGGCGACCTCCCGGGACACGCGCGCGACCTCGGCCAGCAGCATGCCGTCCATCCTCCCGCCGACCGCGCCCCGGCGCAGGCCGGGAGGCCACCGCGGGCGGGACCGCCGGGGCACGGGGCGCGGTCTACTGCGGCTGCGGTACGCCCGTCCGCGCGGGTACTACCGGAGAAGGGGCGGGGCTCCCCCTGAGGGAGCTCGGGGAAGGCGATCTCGGGCTTTAGGGTGCCCGTATGAAGCTACGACTGCCCCGGCGGCGCCGGGACCGCCTGCTCGCCGGCGCGGCCGCCCTCGCGGTGCTGGCGGGCGCCGGCTCCTGGACGGCCGCCGCGTCGTCCGGGGAGGAGCCGGCCGTGCACCGCGAGGACCGGTTCGTGCGGGTACCCGGGCTGGAGGCGCCGGCTCCGGGCGCGGCGGGCACCGGGATCGACACCTCCTTCTTCACGGCCGGCGACCCGGCCGTGAAGCGTCCCGCCGTGCTCCTCGGCCACGGCTTCGGCGGCAGCAAGGACGACGTCCGCGCCCAGGCCGAGCGCCTCGCCCGCGACGGCTACGCCGTCATGACCTGGTCGGCCCGCGGCTTCGGCCGCTCTGGCGGGAAGATCGGGCTGAACGACCCCGAGCACGAGGTCAAGGACGTCTCCGCGCTCGTCGACGCGCTGGCCCGGCGGCCCGAGGTGCGGCTCGACGCGGACGGCGACCCGCGCGTGGGCGTGGCCGGGGCCTCGTACGGCGGGGCCGCGGCCCTGCTGGCGGCCGGGTACGACCGGCGGGTGGACGCGATCGCCCCGCAGATCACGTACTGGAACCTCGCCGACTCCCTCTTCCCCCAGGGCGTGTTCAAGAAGCTCTGGGCCGGGATCTTCTTCACCACCGGCGCGGCGGGCGGCGGCCAGCCCGCGCAGCCCGCCGCGGGCGCCGGTGCCCCGGGACCGGCGGGCGCGCCCGGCTGCGGCCGGTTCGAGCCGCAGCTGTGCGCCATGTACGAGCGCGTCGCGGTGGCCGGGACGCCCGACGCCGAGGCCCGCGAGCTGCTGGAGCGGCGCAGCCCCTCGGCCGTGGCCGGCCGGATCAGGGTGCCGGCGCTGATCGTGCAGGGGCAGGAGGACTCCCTCTTCCCGCTGGACCAGGCCGACGCCATGGCGAGGGCCATCGCCGCGAACGGGGCTCCGGTCGCCGTGGACTGGGCGGCCGGCGGGCACGACGGCGGCATGCGCGAGGCGGCCCGGGTCGAGGCCCGGGTGGCGGCCTGGTTCGACCGCTACCTGAAGGACGACGCGGCGGCGGACACCGGCCCGGCGTTCCGGGTGTCGCGCTCCGGCGGGTTCGACTCCACCGACGGGCGGCTCACCCTGCGCGGCGCGAGCGCGGAGCGGTACCCGGGGCTGGCCTCCGCTCCGCGCGCTTTCGCCCTCTCGGGGCCGGAGCAGACCTTCGCCAACCCCGCGGGCGGGGCGCCGCCCGCGCTGTCCTCGCTGCCCGGCGTCGGCGGACAGCTCGCCTCCCTCGGGACCGGGCTCTCCCTGGACTTCCCCGGGCAGAACGCCCGCTTCGAGTCGGAGCCGCTGGCCGGGGCGGTACGGGTCACCGGGGCGCCGACCGTCACCCTGAAGGTGAGGTCGACGGCTGCCGACGGCTCGGCCGTGCTGTTCGGCAAGGTCTACGACGTGGGGCCGGACGGGCGGCAGCAGGTGCTGCCGTCCCAGCTGGTCGCACCCGTGCGGGTGGCGGACGCCGGGCAGGGCCGGAACGTGGAGCTGCGGCTCCCGGCGATCGACCACGCCGTCCAGGCCGGGCACCGGCTGCGGCTGGTGGTCGCCGCCACCGACCTCGGCTACGCCTCCCCGGCAGCGCCGGCCGCCTACACGGTCTCGGCGGAGGGCCCGCTGCGGGTGCCCGTCGCGGACGGGGTGCGGACGGCCGACGCCGGCCTGCCCGCCTGGACGTGGGGGCTGCCGCTGGGCGCGCTGGCGCTGGCCGCGGGGCTCCTCGGGATCCGGCGGCCCGGCAGGGGCCGCGCGGGGACCCGGGCGCGGGAAGCGCAGCCCGAACCCGCGCTGGCCGACGTACCGCTGGACATCACCGGGCTGACGAAGCGCTACGCGAGGGCGCAGGACCGCTACGCGGTGCGGGACCTGTCCTTCCGGGTGGAGAAGGGCCAGGTGCTGGGCCTGCTCGGACCCAACGGAGCCGGGAAGACCACGACCCTGCGGATGCTGATGGGCCTGATCTCGCCGGACGCCGGGGAGATCAGGGTGTTCGGCCACCCGATCCGGCCCGGCGCCCCGGTGCTGTCGCGGGTCGGGGCGTTCGTGGAGGGCGCCGGCTTCCTGCCGCACCTGACGGGGCGGACCAACCTGGAGCTGTACTGGCGGGCCACGGGCCGTCCCGACGGGGACGCGCACCTGGCGGAGGCCCTGGAGATCGCCGGGCTCGGCGACGCCCTGGACCGGGCGGTGCGCACGTACTCGCAGGGCATGCGCCAGCGGCTCGCGATCGCGCAGGCCATGCTGGGGATGCCGGACCTGCTGATCCTCGACGAGCCGACGAACGGTCTGGACCCGCCGCAGATCCGGGAGATGCGGGACGTGATGATCCGCTACGCCGCCGGCGGGCGGACGGTCATCGTCTCCAGCCACCTGCTGTCGGAGGTGGAGCAGTCCTGCACGCACCTGGTGGTCATGGACCGCGGGCGGCTCGTGCGGGCGGGCGAGGTCGCCGAGATCACCGGCGGCGGGGACACCCTGCTGGTGACGCTGGCGGAGCCGGTGGACGAGGTGGCCGTGGGGAAGGTCGCCGCGCTGGAAGGGGTGGCCTCGGCGGTGCGCTGCGACGAGGGGCTGCTCGTCCGGCTCGACGGCGCGTCGCCCGCGGCCCTGATCGGCGAACTCGTACGGCTGGAGCTGCCGGTGGCGGCGGTGGGGCCGCACCGGCGGCTGGAGGACGCCTTCCTCACCCTGATCGGAGGTACGGCATGAGCGCCGTGGAGGAGACCCGGGTACGGGAGACCGCGCCGGGCTACCGGGCGGGGCGGACGCTGCCGCTGCGCGTGGAGGCGCTGCGGCAGTGGCGCAGGCGGCGGACGCTGGTGATGGGCGGGGTGCTGGCCGCACTGCCGTTCGTGATGATCATCGCGTTCGCGGTGGGCGGCGGCCCGGACGACGGGCGCGGCGGCGGCAACGGCCGGATCAGCCTGATCGACACGGCGACGGCCTCCGGCGCGAACTTCGCGGTGACCTGCCTGTTCGTGTCGGCCGGGTTCCTGCTGGTGGTGCCGGTGGCGCTGTTCTGCGGGGACACGGTGGCCTCGGAGGCGAGCTGGTCCTCGCTGCGGTACCTGCTGGCCTCGCCGGTGCCGAGGGCCCGGCTGCTGTGGAGCAAGCTGGTGGTGGCGCTGGGGTTCAGCCTGGCGGCGATCGTGCTGCTGCCGGTGGTGGCGCTGGCGGCGGGCACGGCCGCGTACGGCTGGGGGCCGCTCCGGCTCCCGGCGGGCGGGGCGCTGCCCGCCGGTGACTCGGTGCCGCGGCTGGCGCTGGCGGTGGCGTTCGTGTTCGTGTCGCAGCTGGTGACGGCGGGGCTGGCGTTCTGGCTGTCGACGCGGACGGACGCTCCGCTCGGGGCGGTGGGCGGGGCGGTGGGCCTGACGATCGTGGGGAACGTGCTCGACGCGGTGACGGCCCTCGGGTCGTGGCGCGAGTTCCTGCCCGCCCACTGGCAGTTCGCCTGGGCGGACGCCCTCCAGCCGCAGCTGGAGTGGGGCGGGATGGTCAAGGGCGTGGTGGTGTCGGTGTCGTACGCCGTGGTGCTGTTCGCGCTCGCGTTCCGGGGTTTCTCCCGCAAGGACATCACGTCCTGACGGGAGGGACCCCCGGGTCGGGCCGTACGCCCGCTCGCGGTCGGGCGTGGGCCGTCCGCGGTCAGGCGTGGGCCCGAGCGACCTCGTCGATCTCGGCCAGCAGCTCCGCCTCCAGCGGGCTGCCGCCCGCGGCCGCGTTGGCGCGCACCTGCTCGGGCGAGGTGGCTCCGGCGATGACGGAGGAGCAGCCGGGCTGGGCGGAGAGCCAGCCGATGGCCAGCTCCAGGACGCTGCGGTCGTGCTTGCCGGCGATCGCGGCCAGGGCCTCCACGGTGTCGAGGCGCTCCTCGGTGAGGTAGGCGTCGCGTCCTTCGAGGCGGGAGCCGGCCGGGACGGCCGCACCGCGGCGGACCTTGCCGGTGAGGAGCCCGTTGGCCAGCGGGAAGTACGGGAGGACGCCGAGGCCGTAGTGGCGGGCGGCGGGGACCAGTTCCCGCTCGGCGGAGCGCTGGAGCAGCGACCACTCGTTCTGCGCGGAGACGAAGGGCGCGGCGCCCGTCTCGCGGGCCGTGTGGGCGGCTTCGGCGAGCTGCCAGCCGCTGAGGTTGGAGTGCCCGATGTAGCGGATCTTGCCCTCGGCGACGAGCTCGGTGAGGGCCGCGAGGGTTTCCGCGACGGGGGTGGCCGGGTCGGGGCTGTGCAGCTGGTAGAGGTCGATGTGGTCGGTGTCCAGGCGGCGGAGGGACTCCTCGACGGCGCGCCGGATGTAGGCGCGGCCGCCGCGGGATCCGGCGGCGGGGCCGTACCCCATGTCGACGCCGTCGTAGCCGAACTTGGTGGCGAGGACCACCTGGTCGCGGCGGCCCTTGAGGGCCTGGCCGAGGTGGGTCTCGGAGCCGCCCCGGCCGCCGTAGATGTCGGCGGTGTCGAGCAGGGTGATCCCCGAGTCGAGGGCTGCGTCGACGACGGCGCGGGTGGCCCGGGCGTCGAGGCGGCCGCCGAAGTTGTTGCAGCCGAGGCCGACGGCGGAGACCATCAGCCCTGAGGCGCCCAGGGGGAGATAGCGCATGCGGTTCTTCCTCCGTGCTCGTGCGGTGGGTGCGGTCCGTGCCGTTCACCCGGGTCCGTCCGGTAGGCGGCCGGCCAAGTCGCAGTCTAGGCATACCGTTTGGTCTGTCACACCGGGCCGCCGCCGCCGGGTGTGAACGGTGCGTGCCGGCGGCGCCCGAACGGCGCCCACATGGCGCGAAACGGGTGGACCGTACCGGGGCGGGCTGTTTAGGATCAACCCGGCGGCATCGCGTGCCGGTCACCGACCGGGTGAGGCATGGAGGTGCCGTGACTGCCTTATCGGAGGCATTCACACATGTCGGTCCAGTTGAACCACACGATCGTCCACTCCCTCGACAACAAGGAGTCCGCCGCTTTCCTCGCGGACGTCCTCGGTCTCGAAGTCGGCCCCGAATGGGGCCCGTTCGTCCCGGTGTCCACCGCCAACGGCGTGACACTGGACTTCGCGACCGTCCCGGCCGAGACCATCACGCCGCAGCACTACGCGTTCCTGATCTCGGAGGAGGAGTTCGACTCCGCCTTCGAGAAGATCCGGGCCTCGGGGGTCGAGTACTTCGCCGACCCGTACCGCAAGCACCCGGGCGAGATCAACCACAACGACGGGGGCCGCGGGGTGTACTTCATCGACCCGTCCGGGCACGCGATGGAGATCATCACCCGCCCGTACGGCGGCTAGCGCGGGTCGTCCCCGTCGGCCGGGGCCCGGCGCCGGTGCGCGCCCCCGCCCCCCGTGACGGGGGCGTGCACCGGCGTCCCGCCCGGCCGGGCCGGGCGGCTCAGCCGAACAGGTCCGCGAGCAGCTCCGGGCCGATCGCGATCGGCGCGGGGCGGTGGGCAGGGGGCTGCGCGCCCATCAGCTCACGGACCAGGAAGTCCCAGCAGCGCGTGCGGACGTAGGCCAGGTGGTCGATGAACGTGTGCTCGGCACCGGGCACGATGAACAGCTCGAAGTCCTTGCCGGCGGCGATGAGGCGGTCGGCCAGGCGGAGGGTCTGGTCCGGGTGGACCTGGTCGTCCATTTCGCCGTGGATCAGCAGGAGCTTGCCCGCCAGGCGGTCGGCGAGGTCCACGTTGGAGGTGCGGGCCCAGGCCTCGGGGTTGTCCGCGCCGTCGTAGCACTCCACGAAGCCGGCGTTGAAGTGGCGGGCTTCGTGCGAGCCGGAGAGGGCGACTCCGGTCTTGAAGACCTCGGGGAAGTCCAGCATCGCGCGGGCCGCGGCGAACCCGCCTCCGGAGTGGCCGAACACGCCCACCCGGTCCAGGTCCATCCACGGGCGGTCCTCGGCCAGCTGCCGCAGCGCCGCGACGTGGTCGGCCAGATTGCCCGCGTCGGCCAGGCGGCCGTAGGAGGCGTCGTGGAACGACTTGCTCCGTCCCGGGGTGCCCCGCCCGTCCAGGGCCATCACGGCGAAGCCCAGCGCCGCGAGGGGTTCGGCGTCGAGGCCCATCCCGCCGGGGTCGAAGGACGGGGTCACCCGCGTGACCTGCGGGCCGGGGTAGACGTTGTCCACCACCGGGTAGCGCCGGGCGGGGTCGAACCCGCGCGGGTGGTACAGCACGCCGTAGAGGTCGGTCACCCCGTCGGCCGCCTTGACCCGGAACCGCTCCGGCGGCGTCCAGCCGGTGGCGGTGAGCTTGCCGACGTCGGCGCGCTCCAGCTCGACCAGCACCCGCCCGCTCCAGTCGCGGACCGTGGACACCGGCGGGGTGTCGACCGTGGACGCGGAGTCGAGGAAGTACTCCTGACCGCCCGGGACGGTGACGACGTGGTCCAGGGCGTCGTCCGTGACCTTGGCGAAGCCTGAGCCGTCCAGGCCGGCCCGGCACACCGTGCGCCGGTACGGGTCCTCCTCGACCAGGCCGGAGGCGGTGAAGTACACCACCCGCTCCGCCTCGTCGACGCGCAGGATCCGGCGCACCGCCCACGGCCCCGACGTGACCTGCCCGAGCAGCTCGCCGGTGCGCAGGTCGTACCGGTACAGGTGGCCCCAGCCGTCCCGCTGCGAGTACCACAGCACCTCTTCGGCCAGCACCCGCACGATCGGCGGCTCGTACGCCCACTGGTTGGGCTCCACCCGGGTGGCCCCGGTCTCGCTGAGCACCTCGGTGACCGCGCCGGTGGCCGGGTCCAGCCGGTACAGGGTGAGCGTGCGCTGGTCGCGGGGCCGGCCGAGGTAGTAGACCGCCGAGCCGTCCGGAGCCCACCACGCCCACTGGGCCGCGATCGGCGACATCACCGGCATGAGCAGCGGCTCGGCCTGGGCGCGGACGACGGTGCCCGTGGCGACGTCCAGTACGACCAGTTCGGCCTGCGGGACGTGCTCGTCCCCGGGGGCGGCGAACCGCTGGGTGTGCAGCACCGGTGCCCCGCCGTCGGCGGGTCTGGCCTCCAGCAGATGGGTCTGCCGGACCTCGCGCTCGTCGGTGCGGTGCGCCAGCACCTTCGTCGAGTCGGGCGACCAGGCCACTGCGGGCGGCAGGTACGGCAGGCCGATCTTGCGCAGCAGGGTGCCGTTCGCCGTGCACTCCGGGCCGGTGCCGTACTGGTGGCCGGGCGCGCCGTCGGTGGTCAGCGCCCGGTCGCGGCCGTCGGACAGCGAGCGCGCCCACAGGTCGTGGCCGTGGCGGTAGACGGTGGTCTTCCCGTCGGGCGACGGCACTTCGAGGGGGTTGCCGGGCGGCGTGAACTCGGCCCGCTCGCAGGTGTACTCGGACAGGTCGCAGCGCCAGTACTCGCCGAACGCGTCGAACTCGACGGCGTTGCCGAGCAGTGCGATGCCCATGGCGGGCAGTGCGTCGGGGTCGACCTGCTGCCCGGAGGCGGCGGCCAGCGCGGACGCGAGCCGGGCGTGGTCGAAGGCCGGCTCCCGGGTCCCCGCGGCCGGGTCTACCAGCACGAACCGCTTGCCGGTGCCGTTGCTCACCGCGTACCAGAAACGGGTACCGCCGTCGATCCACTGCGGCCTGATCTTGTCGCCGATGACCAGCTCGCCGGGGCGGGCGACCCTGCGGAGGAGCTGCTCCGCGGCCTGGTAGTCCTGCGTGGTGCTCATTGTTCGCGTTCCTTCGTCGATTCGGGTTCCGGGGACGGCTGCGTCAGAGGCTGCGGGCGGTGATGTCGCCGTAGGCGGTGGTCGCGTGGATCTTCAGGTCGGCGGCACCGTCGGCGTTGGCGAGCGAGTTGTGGATCCGGCCGCGGCCGGTGCCGGCGTCCAGGGAGGCGGAGACCCCGTGGGCGGCGCCGACGTGGATCTCGCCGTGCTCGGTGCTCAGGGTGACGGTGCCGGTCACGGCCTCGGCGATACGGATGTCGCCCTTCTGGGTGCTGATGTGGGCGGAGCCGCCCAGTCGGCCGACCGAGACGTCGCCGGCCTGGAGCACGAGGCGGGCGCCCGCGGTCTCGGCGAGCTCGACGGTGCCCTGTGCGCCCTCGAAGGCGACGTCACCGAGCCGTCCGACGCCCTGGAACTCGGCGGCGGCCGCCTTCGCCTCGATGCGGGAGCCGGCGGGCAGCTGGACGGTCACCTCGACGGTTCCGGAGTCGCCGAGGATCTGGTTCTTCGCCGCGGGGGCCGTGATCCGCAGGACGTCGTCTCCGTATTCGACCGTGGTCCGCTCCGCCGCCTGCACGTCGCGGCCCTTCGAGGGGTCCGCGGGCAGGACCTCCACGGTGGTGTCGGCCCGGTCGGCGGCGATGAACCGGATGCGTCCCGCGGGGACGTCCAGGACGGCGGCGATCGTGCCGGGGGTGTCGAACTTCTGCATGGTGCTCTCCTCGAGCTCGTTGTTGCCGTTGGTGGTGGGCGGATGTCAGGCGGACCCGGCCGCGATCACCGGCTACGTGCGTCCGGGGCGCCGGCCGGCGGCACCCATTCGGTGAGCCGGACCACGACGCCATTGGGGTCGGTGAGCTGGAACAGCTGCTCTCCCCACGGCTCTTGGCGGATCCGGCCGTCGACGGCGGCTCCCTCACGGCGCAGCCGTTCGTACTCGGCGGCGACGTCCGTGACGGTCAGGGTCACGGCCAGGTCGGCCAGCCCCTGGCCGCGCCAGGCCTGCGGCGGCAGCTCGGGGTCGCGCTCGGACAGGGCGATCTCGGCGGAGGTGTCGTCCCGGCGGAGGCACACGTACCCCTCCGCCGATTCGACTTCGCGGAAGCCCAGGTGAGTGGTGAAGAACCGGCTGGAGGCGGCCACGTCCTCCACGGTCAACGACACCTTGGTGGTGACGACGTTCATGCACCGAGCATCCGGTGTGGACAAGGTGATGATCAACGGTCGATCATGCAACGCCGGTTAAGCATGGGGTTAACGAACAAGCGGGGGCGTGGGGGCGCGTGGAGCTGCGCGACATCGAGATCTTCCTGACGTTGTCGGAGGAGCTGCACTTCGGAAGGACCGCCGAGCGGCTGCACGTGTCGGCGGCGCGGGTCAGCCAGGCGATCAAGAAGCAGGAACGGTCCATCGGAGCCGAACTCTTCGAACGGACCAGCCGCCAGGTACGGCTCACGCCGGTCGGCGAGCAACTGCGCGGCGATCTGCGGCCGGTGTTCCAGGGCCTGAAGGCGAGCGTCGACCGGGCCCGGCTCGCCGCCCAGGGCAAGACGGACGTCCTGCGGATCGGCCTGATGGTCACCAACGGCCACGAACTGCGGCCCTTCTGGGACGCCTTCCGCTCGCGGCATCCGCAGTGGGGCCTGCGGCTGAGCCACAACGGCTACATGGACCCGTTCGCCCCGCTGCGCAACGGCGAGATCGACCTGCTGCTGTCATGGCTCCCGGTGGAGGAACCCGATCTGACCGTGGGGCCGGTGCTCTTCGACGAGCCCAGGGTCGCGCTGGTGGCCAACGACCACCGGTTGGCCGACCGCTCTTCACTGACCCTGGAAGCACTCGCGGACCACGGAATCGTGGGTCCGGACGGACCCCAGCCCGACTACTTCGAGAACGCCTTCGTGCCGTTCACCGCGCCCAGCGGCCGTACCATCGAACGGAAGGCCCTGGTCACGACCCTGGACGAGCTGTACACGCTCGTCGCCGACGGGGAGGTCATCCACCTCCTGGGCAACCAGGTCACCCGCTTCTACGTCCGCCCCGACGTCACCTACATCCCCGTCCGCGACACGCCCCCCCTGCGGTGGGGGCTGGTCTGGCGGTCGGACAACGACAGCCCGATGGTCCGGGCGTTCGTACGCACCGCCCGCGAGCTCGGGACGATGTCGCTGTAAGCCCCGGCGGCCGGTATGGACAAGACGGTGATCAGCCATTGATCATGCAACGCCGGGCAAACCGGAGTTGATGCACATGTGGGGGCGTGGGGGCGCGTGGAACTGCGCGATATCGAGATCTTTCTGACCTTGTCGGAGGAGCTGCACTTCGGACGGACGGCGGAGCGGCTGCACGTGTCGGCGGCGCGGGTCAGCCAGGCGATCAAGAAGCAGGAACGGTCCATCGGAGCCGAACTCTTCGAACGGACCAGCCGCCAGGTACGGCTCACGCCGGTCGGCGAGCAACTGCGCGACGACCTGCTCCCCGTCTTCCAGGGGCTGAAGGCGAGCGTGGACCGGGCGCGGCTCGCCGCCCAGGGCAAGACGGACGTCCTGCGGATCAACCTGCTGGTCTCCAACGCACACGAACTGCGGCCCTTCTGGGATGCGTTCCGCTCCCTGAATCCGACGTGCGGGATACGACTGCGCTACAACGGCTTCATCGATCCCTTCGGGCCGCTGCGCAGGGGCGAAGCGGACCTGCTGCTCGCCTGGCTCCCCGTCGAGGAACCGGACCTCACCGTGGGCCCGGTGCTCTTCGAGGAGCCCCGGGTCGCAGCCGTGGCGTCCGACCACCGGCTCGCGGTCCGGCCCTCGGTGTCCCTGGAGGTGTTCGCCGACCACGGCGTGATCGGCGGGAAGTCGCTACAGCCCGACTACTGGGAGGACGCGTTCATGCCCTTCCACACGCCCAGTGGCCGGACGATCGAGCGGAACTTCACCCACGCCTCCGACCTGGACTCGCTGTTCATGATCATCTCATCGGGCGAAGCCGTCCACTCCTTCGCAGCCCAGGTCACGCGCTTCCATGTCCGCCCCGACATCACCTACGTGCCCCTCCACGACGCCCCGAAGCTGCGCTGGGGCCTGGTCTGGCGGTCGGACAACGACAACCCGATGGTCCGGTCCTTCGTACGCATCGCCCGCGAGCTCGGGACGATGTCCTCGTGAGCGGCCTTCCGCCGCGGGCGGGCGGCTAGGGCAGGTAGACGATGCTGGGGGCGCCCGTCGTCGGGTGGGTGCCGATCCGGGTGCGGACCCCGTACACCTCCGCCAACAACGCTTCGTCCAGCACCTCGCCCGGCGGTCCCGCGGCGACGACCCGGCCCGCCGACAGGACGTACAGCCGGTCGCAGAAGGAAGCCGCGAGGTTGAGGTCGTGCAGGACCAGGAGGGCGGTCGCGGGCAGGGCGCGGACCAGGCCGAGCACCTCCAGCTGGTAGCGGATGTCGAGGTGGTTCGTCGGCTCGTCCAGGGCCAGCAGGCCCGGCTCCTGGACGAGGGCGCGGGCGACGAGGGCGCGCTGGCGCTCGCCGCCGGAGAGCTCCTCGAAACGCCGCTCGGCGTAGCCGGCCGCGCCGACCCGCTCCAGCGCCGCGGCCACCTGCCGCCGGTCCTCCGGGCCGTCCTGCTCCCAGAAGCGCTTGTGCGGGCTGCGGCCCATGGCGACGACCTCGCGGACGGTCAGCCCGAAGGTGCCAGCGGCGTCCTGCGGGACCACCGCCACCCGCCGGGCGCGCTCCTTGGCGCCCAGCACCCCGGCGTCGGCCCCGTCGAGCAGCACCCGGCCGGCGGTGGGCCGCAGGGTGCCGTAGACGCAGCGCAGCAGGGTGGTCTTGCCGCTGCCGTTGGGCCCGACCACGCCGACCGTCTCGCCGGGGCGGGCGGTGAGGTCGACCCCGTGCAGCAGGGTGTGCCCGTCCACCTCGTAACGCAGGGCCTCGACGGCGAGTTCCGCCGGTCCGCGCGTCATCCCGCCACCCCCTCGGTGCGGCTGGTCCTGCGCAGCATCCACAGGAAGAACGGCCCGCCCACCAGCGCGGTGACCACCCCGACCGGGACCTCCTCGGGGGCCGCCGCCGTACGGGCGACCAGGTCGGCCAGGACCAGGAAGACGGCCCCGGCGAGCGCGGCGACGGGCAGCAGCGCCCGGTGGCCTGCGCCGACGGCCATCCGGGCGGCGTGCGGGACCATCAGCCCGACGAAGCCGATGGCCCCGCTGTAGGCGACGAGCACCCCGATGACGAGGGAGGACAGCACGAAGACGGCGGCCCGGAAGCGGCCGGTGTCCAGGCCGAGGGTGCGTGCGCCCTCCTCCCCCGCGAGCAGCAGGTCCAGCGGCCGGGCCAGGGCGGTGAGCAGACCGGTGCCGGCGAGCAGCGCGGCGGCCGGCAGGGCGAGTTCGTCCCAGCGGGCCCCGCCGAGGCCGCCCAGGGTCCAGAACAGTGCGGTGCGTATCTGGTCGGGGTGTGCGGACAGGACGAGGACCAGGCTGGTCAGGGCGGACAGGACGTACTGCACGGCGACCCCGGCCAGGATCAGCCGGCCGGTGGTCATGGTGCCGCCGCGCCGGGCCATGGCGTAGACGGCGACGAGCGCGGCCAGGGACCCGGCGAAGGCGGCGGCCGGCAGCACGGGTCCGCCCGCGACCGCGGCGGCGCCCGCGCCGAACACGATGACGAGCACCGCCCCCGCCGAGGCCCCGGAGGAGGCCCCGAGCAGGAAGGGGTCGGCGAGCGGGTTGCGGACGAGGGCCTGGAGCACGGCTCCGGCCACGGCGAGCCCGGCCCCGACGACGGCCCCGAGCAGTACGCGCGGCATCCTCACGTCCCACACGATGGAGGCGAAGGCCCCGCGCGCGCCGGGACCGCCGAGGACGATGTCGAGGACCTGGCCGGGCGGGATCCGTACGGGCCCCAGCGCCAGCCCCGCCACCGCCGAAGCGGCGAGCGCGGCGGCCAGCAGCACCAGCGTCAGCCCGCGCCTCACGGGGCGTCGGGGTGCAGCTGGCGGCCCAGGGACTCGACGGCGTCGGCGACGCGCACGCCGAGCACGGCGGAGGAGAGCGGCAGCACGGCGAACCGCCGGTTCTTCACCGCGGGAACCTGCGCGAGCGCCGGGTCGTTCAACAGGCGCTGCTTCTTGGCCTCCACGGTGGTGCCGCCGTAGTCGTAGATGAGGACGACCTCGGGTCCGCGCTCGATGACCTTCTCCCACGGCACGTCGCCGAAGGTGTCCTTGAGGTCGGCGAACACGTTCGCGCCGCCGGCGAGGGAGACGATCTCGTTGCCGATGCCGTTGCCCCCGGAGGTGAAGGCGGAGGCCTCGCCGGAGTCGTAGACGAAGACGGCCGGGCGGGCCCGGTCCTTCACCCGCGCGGTGACGGCGTCGACGCGCCGCTGCTCGTCCCGGACGAGGGCCTCGCCGCGCTCGGGCACGCCGAAGGTCCGGGCGACCTCGGTGATCTCGGTCTTCAGCTGTTCGAGGCCGACGGGGCCCTCGGTGCAGTACTCGACGCTCAGCCGGGAGCCGATGCCGGCCTTGGCCAGCCCCTCGCGGTCCCGGCCCTGCCCCTTGTCGAAGGCGCTGGCGTAACCGCCGTACACGAAATCGGGGTTGGCGCCGAGGAGCACCTCCTTCGAGGGGTACTCCTTCGCCAGCACCTTGATCTGGTCGTAGGCGGGCCGGTAGGCGGGCAGCACGGAGTCGTCGAGGTAGGCGGTGCCGGCCATCCGGTCCTGGAGCCCGAGGGCCAGCATGATCTCGGTGGCGTGCTGGTTCATGGTGACGGCCCGCTCGGGGGGCGCCTGGTAGGTGCTGCTGACACCGCAGTTGGTGACGGTGTACGGGAACCCGGGCGCGGCCTGCGCCCCGGCGGGCCGCTCCGCCCCCGGCGGCCCGCCGCAGGCGGCGAGCGGCAGGACAAGGGCGAACGGCAGGAAGGAGCGCACGGCGGCGCGGACACGCGACATGGTGAGGCCTCTCCGGGGGATCCTCGTCCCCGGTCGAAGTGAAGAGGCGGTGCGTCAGTGTCTGACTCCCGGCCCCCACGCGCACGCGGCGGCCGGTCACAGTGGCGGGACCGCACCGGATTCGCACCGGTTTCCTGTCCTGCACCGCCGGGACAACCCGGCCAAGTCTGCCAGATCCGATCTTCACGCCCGGAAGGGGCGGCGGGCCCCGGGAACGGAGCCCGCCGCGCCGCGTCCGATCGGACGACCTGTCAGGCCGTCAGCGTCGGCATCGCCGGGATCCGCTGCGCGAGCCATCCGCCCGGCTCCGCCGAGAAGTGCTCCGCGCCACCTACCTCCCACCAGGACCGAAGAGCAGTCGTCCGCACGGTCTCGCCGGACCGCTTGTCCGTGTACTCGACGGCCCGCTCTCCGGTCGCCCTCACGGCCACCTGGCCCCGCTTGCAGGCGGCCGGGTAGTCGTTCCAGTTCACCCCTGCCTCGGACCACAGCAGTTCCTGCATGGCACCGGTCGACACGCGCTGGAGCCGCTTGTGGGAGAAGTGCGCCTGGGCCGCCATGGAGATCGAGTTCCGGACGGCGTCACGCTGCCGCCACACGAAGTAGTTGGCGACCTCGACGGGATCGGACATGGTGAAGACCCGCGCGTCGAAGAGGGCCCGCCGACCCGGCCTGCGCTCGTTGAGGACCGCCGTGGCCAGCGACGCCGACACCGACAGCTGCTTGGCGACGACACCGCCGAACCAGGGCTCGGATCCCTGGCCCGTGAAGTCGGTGAGCAGCAGGCTGATCTCGTCGGACTGGTGGTACGCGAAGGCCGTCCCGCCCACCTCGGCGCAGAGCGCCTCGGTGACGGCGGCCATGTCCTCGACGAAGCCCATGTCGAACGGCCTGTCCGCGTGGCGCAGGTAGGTGTGGAAGGCGCGGCCGTCGAGGCGCAGGATCGTGTAGGTGCGCCGGGGCAGCACAGCCCGGTGCGCGGCCTCGTACCGCTTCATGCGGTCGCCGAGTGCGGTCGTGTCGCTCATGCCGCAGGGTATCCGGAGGCCGGGAACCGCCGCCGCAATTACGACCGCGCACCGGCCCCGTCCCTGGCTACTCGTTCCTCTTCCACGGCCGGTCTCCCGGCTGCAGCAGCGTCTCCGGAGGCTGACCGCCGGCCCGTCTCTGCCCCGCCGTGGACACCCCGACGAACAGGACCATCAGGAAACCCACGACCGACAACGGCCAGAGGGTGAAGAACCCCACGATGAACAGCAGCAGGCCCACCGCCAGCAGGCCGCGCCCCCAGTCCGGACCCCGTTGCTCCGCCACCTCGGCTCCCTTCGTCGAGAGCGCACAAGCTACGCGGACGAAGGAGACCGCGGCGGCCGGACAGAACGAAAGCACCCGAAGGAGAGCTTCGTGGCGACGGCCCGTCGGCTGGGCGCTCGGGCCCTGCGAGACGAAACGGGCTCCGGGAGAGTTCTCCCGGAGCCCGTTCTACGCGAAATGCCTGGTCAGGCTTGGCAGGGGTAGCAGGATTCGAACCTACGACATCTGGTTTTGGAGAACACCGCGCAAACGAACGATCGCTTCACGCCCAGAGGTACCCCGAATCGCTTCGATCCCTTGCGACGACGGGGCAATCACAGAACTTCAGGCATTCGTGCAGTTCACAGCCGTGCACGGCGGCACGAGGCAGAAGCGACTACGCCTTCGACTCCGGCCCCAAAGGGCTGCATCTGACGCTATCCGTCCTCCCCCTTCTGTCCCCACCGTGTCCTCAGGAGCACCTCTGTCCCCAGGCTGTCCCCAGAGGACGGCATGCACGCAAAAGGCCCCGCATGAGAATGCGGGGCCCTTCTCGTTCAGTTACTCAGGCTGCCGTCGCAGCGTGGACGAGCACCAGCTGCGGGGCCTCTTCTGGTCGGTGCGCGCGCTGCCCTTCAGGGCCTGGTGCGACCTGCTTACGGGGTACCACAGCCACGGTGGCCTCGGCCTCGTCCTTGGCAAACTGCGGCATCAGGGAGGTGTAGGTATTGGCGGTCAGCGCGAAGGTTGCGTGTCCGAGGAGGGCTTGGATCGCCTTCATGGACAGGCCGGCTGCCAGGCTGAGGGAGGCCGCACAGTGTCGGAGGTCGTGCAGGCGGATCGGGGGTAGCCCAAGACTGGGGTTTGCCCCCGTTTGTGGACATCTCTTAAGGATCAGATTGTGGGATCCGAGACGGAGGTGTCGTGGTGGGTGTTGCCCGGTATTCGGAGGAGTTCAAGCGGGACGCGGTCGCCCTGGTGTTGTCCACCGGCCGGACGGTCGGCTCGGTGGCCAAGGAGCTCGGCGTCAACAACGAGTCGTTGCGCCAGTGGGTCCGCAAGGCCCGGCCCGTGTCCGGTGGGGACGGTGACGCGGTGACGCCGTCCGAGCGCGAAGAGCTGAAACAGCTGCGGAAGCAGGTCCGTGAGCTGGAGCTGGAGAAGGAGATTCTCCGCAAGGCTGCCCAGTATTTTGCCAAGGAGATGGGGCGTTGACCGGCCGCTGGCGGTTCATCTCCGACCACCATATGGAGTACGGAATCCAGCGGCTGTGCAGAATCCTGCGGGTCTCTCGGTCGGGCTTCTACCGCTGGCGTCTGGCCGAGCCGGCACGCCAAGCTCGGACGGCGGCCGAGGCCGCCCTCACGGAGCAGATCCGGGCCATCCACGGCAGGACTAGAGGCGCCTACGGGGTGCCGCGGATTACCCGCGAGCTGAGGGAAACCGGCCCGGTGGTGAACCACAAACGGGTCGCGAGACTGATGCGGGCGTCTGGGATCGCCGGCCGTCACCTCCGAAAGGGCAAGCGGATCACGGTGCAGGACGCCCAGGCGCCGAAGGCCCGGGACCTGCTGGAACGGGATTTCACCGCCCCACGGACGGATGTGCGCTGGTGCGGTGACATCACTTATCTGCCCGTCGGGAAGGACTGGATGTACCTGGCGACCGTCATCGACATCCAC